>DAIQQK010000208.1:0-4632 GCA_036786835.1 Acidimicrobiales bacterium
CGCTCGGCATGGCGGCAGGATGGTCCTCGGTTATGGCCTACGCGGTCATCGTCGGCTCGCTGCTCGGCGCCTTCTCGTACTTCGGGAACATCACGATCCAGCAGTTCTTCCACGTAGGGATCCCATGGCCGGTTCTCGCGTTCGCCGCCTTGGCGGTCATCGGCATCCTCGGGCACTTCGACGTCCGGCTCAACACGCACATTCTCGGGGTCGCGCTCGTGCTCGAGATACTCGTGCTGGCCGTCATGGACATCGCGGTGTTTGCCAAGGGCGGCGGCCCGAGCGGCCTTTCGGTTGCCCCGATCAACCCGGTCAACGCGTTCAAGGGCCTCGCACCCGGCGTCGGGATCTTCTTCGCCGTCTGGTCCTGGGTCGGCTTCGAGACGATCCCGAACTACGCCGAGGAGTCAAGAAACCCGAGGCGCATTGGTGGTCAGGCGCTCTTCATCTGCACGATCGGCGGTGGCCTGTTCTTCATGATCTGCGCCTGGGCGGTCGTGCTCGGCTGGGGGCTGGGGCCGGTCGTCCACCAGGCTGCTTCGAATGGCGGCAACCTCTACTACGCCGTCACGACCAAGTTCGCAGCCAAGTGGGTCACCGACGTCATGGAATGGCTGATCATGACGTCGTCGTTCGCCTGCGCCCTATCGTTTCACAACACGACATCCCGTTACCTGTACGTGATCGGCCGCGAGGGTGTGTTCAACAAGAGGCTCGGGCGGACCCACAAGAAATGGGAGAGCCCCTACATCGCGAACGCGACCACGGTCCTGATCGTGGCGGTCCTCACGGGCGCCTTCATCCTCGGGTGGTACGGGATCCATTCCTGGCGGACCTTCGCTCCCTTCGCGGTGGCGCCGTACTATGAGCTCTTCGGATGGTACGCCATCATCGCGACCTTCACGGTGCTCGTGAACCAGTTGATCTGCTCGGTTGCGTGCATCGCGTTCTTCCGCCAGCCGGACAACCGAGATGGCTGGAACATGTGGACGACGGGGATTATCCCGGCGCTAAGTGTCGGGGTGATGGGTGTCGTGCTATGGCTGTTGTGGGCGAACCTCGCAAAGATCGGTGGCGGCGGCATCCTCTTCGTCACCATCATCCCGTGGATCTGTCTTGGCTGGATGGTGATCGGGCTCCTGCTGGCGCTCGTCATGAGAGCCCGTAGCCCGCAGAAGTACGACATCCTCGGCCGGATGGTGAACACCGGCATCGAATAGTCGTCCGACGGCAACTGCCAATCGGTTGGTACGTGCCGGTGAGGCGGATTTAGAGGCGGTCTCGAGCTACGGCCGTTCGGCGCCGGGGTCGGTGGCGCTCGATCCGAGCTTCCTCGGCTTTGTGGCGCCGACGCGTTCGTAGACCTCCGCTGGGACCTGCGACGGGTCCTTGTAGATCGTCCAGGTACAACGCCCTTCACCGCGAGCCGCCGGCCAGACCGGGGGTTCGATCACCCGCAGCGGATAGCCGAAACGGCGGATCGGGACCCGCTCTTGCAACTGGCAGCAGTGCACGCAGTACAGGCAGACACCGGCCTTGCCCCACGACCAGTCGTGCGGGCGAGTCGTCACGCCGAACCGGTCCGGGTCGTCCATCGGCACATCGAGGCCCGTCGGGTCGTCCTCCCCGTTCTCGAGGAACGTCCGCCCTCCCGTGCCACACGGCGAGAAACTGAACACGATCCGGTCGGGGTCCTCTGCGATCTCGAGGTCGCCGAGCCGCCCCGGTCCCGAGAGATGGCCCCGGAAGGTCTCTGCCGTGTCGAGAGCGAGGAGCTCAACCGATTCGTGCCAGGGGGTTCGGTCGATGTCGAAGCGGTCCCGTGTGGGGTAGAGGCCGGCCATGAGCTCGTCCCAGAAGTCCACGACACGGTCTTCTCCGAGATACCGTGCGCAAAGGTCGGTACAGAGATACAGACGGTTGCAGGCCACGTCATGCGCCAGCCGCCACCTGGAAACGGCAGCCTGGAAGTCCGCGATCGCGTCGGTCCCGCCTCCGGCCGCACATGCGGTCGCGAACTCATGGGCCGCCGCTGCATAAGCTCGCCACGAATCGGCGAGGTTCGGCGAAACGACATCGGCCGCCGGCGAGCGTCCATCCAGCTCATCCTCTGCGGAGACGAGCACCCTCTCCGGCACGCCTTCACGGAGGAGGAATCGCCTCGCCGCCTCGAGGAATCCCGGGAAAAGCTCGGCGGGCTCGGCCATCTCGATCAGGCTGTAACGGGCGAGCTCGCCGGCCTCAGCCTGACGACCGTCCGAGACAGCGGCTTCGATCAGCCGGAGCGTCGAGACGGCCTGTGCCGTCCAGGAGCCTGTCCGTGTCACCCGGCCGAGCAGCGAGTGGTACTCGACGGGTCCAGCCACCTCAACCCCGTTCGAAATAGCGGCGAAGCTCCCAGTCGGTGACCGCCGGTTTGGGGTCCAAGCCGGTCTCGTACAGGTACTGCTCGAACGCCTGCAGCTCGTGGCGAGCGAGCTGCAGAAGGTGGTCGAAGACCTCCTCACCGAAGGACTGCCTCGCGAGGTCGCTCGAGGCGAACACGTCGACTGACTCCTCGAGGGACGTGGGCAGGCGAGGGCGATCGGCCGTGTAGGCGTTTCCCGCGTAGGCCTCCCCCGGGTCGAGGCGTTCCTCGATGCCCCGGAGTCCACCGGCAATCGTCGCGCTGAAGGCGAGGTAGGGGTTGGCGTCCGCGCCCGGGACGCGATTCTCGACGCGCAACGAGGCTCCCTCGCCGATCACCCGGAACGCGCAGGTCCGGTTGTCCTTGCCCCAGGTGATCGTCGTAGGGGCGAACGAGTCGGGAATGTACCGCCGGTACGAGTTGGGATACGGGGCGAACATCCACGCCAGCTCGCGGGCGCTCGAGACAAGCCCGCCCAGGTAGTTGTTGAAGATGCCGGAAAGCTCGTTTGGGCTCGAGGTATCCGCACTGAGCGGCCGCCTCCCCTCCGCGTCCCAGAGGCTCGAGTGGATGTGAAAGGAGGATCCGACCTCCCTGGCCGACCACTTCGCCATGAACGTCGCGGAGAGGCCGTCGAGTGCGACGATCTCTTTGATGCCGTGCTTGTAGATCGCATGGCGGTCCGCCATCTCGAGAGCGTCGGCGAAGACGAGATTGATCTCGTGCTGGCCGAGACCCCATTCCCCCTTGGACGACTCGATGGGCACGCGGGCGCCTTCCATGCCGCGGCGAATCTGGGAGATCAGCCACTCGTCCTGAGTCGTGTGCAGGAGGTGATAGTCGGTCCGATAGTAAGATGTCGGGTGGAGATCCCGGTACAGCTGCTGCCAGGCATCGCGGTAGCTGTCCCGGAACATGAACACCTCGAGCTCCGAACCGCAGAAGACCTTCAGCCCTTGCGCGCTCGCACGTTCGATTTGGCGTTTGAGGATCTGGCGAGGCGACACTTCGACCGGCTCGTCGCTGTTCTCCAGCATGGCGTCGCACAGCACCAGTGCCGTCCTGTCGAGCCACGGCACGAGGCGCAGTGTCGTCCAGTCCGGAACCATGGAGAAGTCCTGGAACCCGCGCTCCCAGTCCGTGAGCGCGAATCCCGGCTGTGGTTCCATGTCCATGTCGACGGTGAACAGGTAATTGGAGGCGTGCAGCCGATCGCCACGGACGAGTCCGCGACAGGTCCTCGGTGTGACGCGCTTTCCGACGAGACGGCCCCAGATGTCGACGAGCGCGCAGACCACCGTGTCGACGCGCCCCGAACTGAACAGGTCCTCGAGTTGCTCCGGGTCGACATGGCCGTCTGTGCCCAACTCCACGCTGGCGCTCCCTGCTCGGTGAGAGAAACGTACCTTCGCCCTGGCATCGGTTCCGACGCGAGACTGGCCATACTATTCGACCGGCCGCGCGGGCAGCCTCGGTGGCGCGATCCGTTACGGTCTTGGGCAACTGGCCGAGGCACGACCGGCCGAGGAACAGCTGGCTGAGGAACAGCTGGCTGAGGAACATCGAGCACAAGGGAGGTGCTGTGAGGCCCATCGTGGGAGTGACGTCGGTGCCGAAGATCGCCCACTCGGGCTTTGGCGATAATCCCCACGAGTCGGCACCGGAGCTGTATCTCGACGCTCTCAAGCTGGCCGGCGCGACGACGGTCATCCTGCCGGTGCACGCCGAGCCGGACGAGCGCCTGTTCTCGCTGTTCGACGGTTTCCTGCTCACCGGGGGAGGCGACGTCGAGCCCGCCCGGTACGACGGCGACCCGCACGAGGCAGTGTACGGCGTCGACGACAGGAGGGACGAGTACGAGACGAGCCTGGTCCGTTATGCGGTCGATCAGGATGTTCCCTTGCTCGCGATCTGCCGCGGGATCCAGATCCTCAATGTCGCGTTGGGAGGAACCCTCGTGGTCGACATCCCTTCGGAGAGGCCGGGATCGATCGGGCACCTTGATCTCGAGCACTGGACAGGAACGGCGCACATGGTCAGCGCGGCGCCGGGAAGCACCGTGTCAAAGCTCGTGGGTGACGAGCTCGAGGTGAACTCGATGCACCACCAAAGCGTGGGAGCGCCCGGGGGCGGACTCGTCCCCGTCGCGTGGGCACCCGACGGAGTGATCGAAGCGCTCGAGTGCCCCGAGAAGCGCTTCCTTGTGGGGGTGCAGTGGCATCCCA
>DAIQQK010000006.1:0-66772 GCA_036786835.1 Acidimicrobiales bacterium
GCGGGTCCCTTTCCGCGCGGCCTTCCTCCGGAACCACGCTGGCGCCTTTCAACGGGTCGAACACGGCCGCTAGGTGCACGACGGCGACTCCGGTACCTGCGGTGGCCCGAGCGTGTAAGCGGTGCTGAAGCGGGCACAGGTGCTATTTGCGTCCGCGGGCGACGTGTTCGCGTACGGCGGGTATCGTTTCGCCGGCGAAGCGTTCGAGCACGTCCGGGTCGTCGCTGGCCAGGATGAAGATGCTGACGCCGTCTTCGAGGGTCATCTGGGCCAATGCTTCCGGTGTCTGCTGGTCCGGGAAGATGTTGAGCAGGCGTGTGATCTCGCGGGGGTCGCGGCCCGCGGCCCGTGCGGCGTCGTCGATGATCGCGTTTCCCTTGGGCAGGCCGCCAGGCTCCATGACCGGCAGCGACGGCAGCCAGCCGTCGGCCTTGCGTCCCACCAGGTCCTGCATCCTCGGCTTGTGGGCGCCGAGCCAGATCGGGATCTCGTGTGCGGGCGCGGGTCCGCGCTCGGCGCCGTGGACCTGGTAGAACTCGCCGTCGGCATTGAGGGTGCCGGGCCCGTCGGCGTCCCAGATCCCGCGGATCACGTCGATTGCCTCGCTAAGCGCCGCTACGCCCTGCAGCGGGGTAAGCCGCCGGCCGCCGGCCGCCTGCACGGCATCCCCGTAGAAGCCGGCCCCGCTCCCGAGGCTGCCGCGGCTGAGCCGAGAGCCTGTGCACACAGGACCGACCCGACGAACGGCACGGGGGCGAGGTGGGCACCGAGCTGTTCGCAAAGCACCACGACCTCGACCATTCCGAGACCGAGTCCCCCCTCCTCCGCCGGCCTCTCGACCGCCAGCCAACCTTGGTCCGCCATGGCGGTCCAAAGCTCGCGGTCCATTCGCGACGGTGTCGAGGAGACCTCGCGGACGCGCTGCATGGAGCAGCGTCCGTCCAGCAACGCGGCAGCTGCGTCTCTCAATGCGACCTGGTCCTCGGAGAGATCGAAGTCCACGGCTGGAGGATAGGAGGCAGGCGTTCGCCACCGGCAATCGAGGACGGGGATCGGGAGCGCTCCTGAGGTGTATGTCATGCTGGGCCGCGACAATGGACCTGACCACGACCCCTGATCAGGAGCTACTTCGCGCCGAGATCCGCGGCTGGCTCGAGGCGCACCTGCCCTGGGAGTACGGGACCGGCCTTCCCCCGCGCTTCGAGGACCTCGCCGAAGAGGTCGCCTTCGGACGCGACTGGCAAGGCAAGCTCGCAGGCGCAGGCTGGGTGGGCGTCACGTGGCCCGAGGCATACGGAGGGCGCGGGCTCGGCCCCGTCGACAATTTCGTCGTGCAGGAGGAGCTGGCGCGTGCTCGTGCTCCTGAGCTCGTGGGCAGGATCGGGGTGAACCTGGCCGGGCCCACCCTCCTCGTGCACGGGTCGAAGGAACAGAAGGCTCGCTGGCTGCCTGCGATCCTGCCCGCATCGCAGCTGTGGTGCCAGCTCTTCAGCGAGCCGGACGCCGGGAGCGATCTCGCCTCGCTTCGCACCTCTGCGCGCAGGTGCGAAGGCGGATGGGTCCTCGAGGGACAGAAGGTCTGGACCTCCTACGCACAGTTCGCCGACTGGGCGATCTGCCTGGCGCGCAGCGACCCCGATGCACCGAAGCACAAAGGGATCTCCTTCTTCGTAGTCGACATGCACGCGGACGGAGTCGTCGTCCGGCCCCTCGTGCAGCTCACAGGGGAGGCCGAGTTCAACGCAGTAGAGCTGAACCGGGTCTTCGTGGCGGATGACCAGTTGATCGGGGAGGAGGGAGAGGGCTGGCGCGTGGCGGGATCCACGTTGTCCCACGAACGTGGCGTGAACCCCCGACAGCTCGTGATCCACATCCAGCATTTCGAAGAGCTGCTTCGCATCGCGGCGGCCAACGGGTCCTTCGACGACACTCGCCTGCGACGAAGGCTCGCACAGGCGTACGTCGAGATCCGGCTCTTCGAGCTGCAGAACTGGCGCTCGCTCTCGAAGCTCGAGCACCAGCGCGAGCCGGGGCCCGAGGCAAGCGCCTCCAAGCTCTACTGGAGCGAGATGAGCCAACGACTCCACTCGCTCGCCATGGACGTCCTCGGTCCGGCGGCTCCTCTCTGGCGGGGGGCGTCCGACAATCCGGGGGACGGGTCCTGGCAGCGGTCCTGGCTCTACTACCGGGCGGCCTCGATCTTCGCTGGCACGAACGAGATCCAACGAAACGTGATCGCAGAACGGGTGCTCGGCCTGCCCCGAGAACCGGCGGCTGCGGGTGTCGCGAGGGGAGGGTCCGGCCATGCCCGGTGACGAGCCGGTGGTGCTCTACGAGGTCGACGGAGCGGTTGCGACCATCACGATGAACCGCCCCGACGCGGCCAACGCGCAGAACAGCGCTCTCATCGACGCGATAGACGCTGCTTTCGATCAGGCGGACGAGGACGACGACGTCCGAGTGGTGGTGCTCGCGGGAGCAGGCAAGCATTTCAGCTCCGGACACGACCTGAAGGAGCTCGCGGCGCCGCCCGGCTCCGATGAGGCGACCCAGTGGCGGCAGATGCGCGAGACACCCGAGGGCAAGCTCCGCCACGAGCAGGTGATGTACGTCGATCGCTGCCGCAAGATCCATGACTTCCGCAAGCCCACGATCGCAGCCGTCCAGGGCAAGTGCGTCGCTGCCGGGCTCATGCTCGCGTGCATGTGCGACATCATCGTGGCGTCCGACGACGCCACCTTCTCCAATCCCGTTCTGCGCATGACCGGGGCTGCCGTCGAGCTCCTCGTGGAGCCGTGGGAGATGGGGGTGCGAAAGGCGAAGGAGTTCCTCCTCGCAGCGGAGGAGCTCGACGCGCAGGAGGCTCTTCGGCTCGGATTGGTCAACCGGGTCGTCCTGCGAGCCGAGCTCGCGCAGAGGACGAAGGAGCTGGCCGAGCGGATCGCCCTGGTACCCCCTGTCACCGCGCAGGTGGTGAAGGGCTCCCTCAACCACGTCTACGAGCTGATGGGCCAGGACGCGTCTTGGCGATACCACTTCATGGCCCACCACTGGATGCACAACACGGCGACCGCGCGTTCAGCCCTCGCCGAGCGCGAGCAGATGGGATCGATGAAAGAGGTCTTCGCAGCACGTGACAAGGGCGACGCCCCAAGTCGCTCAGACTGACCCGTGGCCGGCTCGGCTCGCCCTCTCGAGGGCCTTCGGGTCATAGACCTCGGCACCCGCATCGGGGCTCCGTTCTGCGCCGGGCTCCTCGGCGAGTGGGGAGCCGAAGTGGTGAAGATCGAGCAGCCCGGAAGCGGCGACTTCATGCGCGGCATAGGCCCATTCGTCGACGTCGAGGGCTCGCGTGCCGGGTACTCGCTGTTCTGGGCGGTGGAAGGCCGCGGGCGAAAGAGCGCCACTTGCGACCTGCGCACTTCGACTGGACAGGACCTGTTCCGGAGGCTCGCCGCCACCGCCGACGTCGTGTGCGAGAACTTTCGGCCGGGGACGCTGGAAGGGTGGGGAATCGGACCGGGCGATCTCGACGAACGCCTCGTCTTCGTCAGGATCAGCGCGTTCGGCCAGGACGGGCCGTACTCCGGGCGCCCCGGACTCGACCGTCTCGGTGTCGCGTACGGCGGGCTCCTTCACCTGACGGGAGATCCCGACCGGCCTCCTGTGCGGCCGGGCGTGACTGTCGCCGACTACCTGACCGGAGTGTTCGCCGCGGAGGCCGCGCTCGCGGCGCTCTACCGCCGCGATGCGGTTCGGGCTGACAGGGGCGTTCGGGATACGACAGGCGTTCGCGACGAGACGGGTGCGGGCCGGGGCGCCGTGATCGACGCTTCCCTGTACGGCTCGGTGCTCCGGATCTTGGAATGGACGATCGCCGGCTACGACCGGCTCGGGATCGTTCGCCAGCGGGAGGGAAACCGCCTCTCCACGTCCGCCCCTCTCGACAACTACCCCACCTCCGACGACCGCTTCGTCTGCATCGTGGCAGGGTCCGACGCGAACTTCCGCCGGTTGTGCAAGGCGATGGACCGGATGGACCTGTTCGAGGATCCGCGTTACGCGACGCTCGCGGACCGCGCGCGCAACGCCGACTCCATCAACGCGGCTGTCGCTCAGTGGACGATGTCTCAAACCGCAGAAGAGGTCACCGCGGCGTGTGTCGCTTCGGACGTCCCCGTAGCGACCGCTTACACCGCTCGCGAGATCTGCGAGGACCCTCACATGGCGTCGAGGGGCGACCTGGTCGAAGTGCAGGACCCGATCGCCGGGCGCGTCCTCCAACAAGCACCGTTCCCGAGCTTGGTGGGTGAGGACCGCCCGGTTCCCGAAGGGGCCCCTGCGTTGGGGGCGCACAACGCAGAGGTGTGGTGCGAGATGGTGGGGATCACCCCGGACGATCTCGCCCGTCTGCAGGAGGAGGGTGTGGTCTGACCTCGGGGCCGTGCGGGCCGACAGCACGTATAGAAGGATCATGCGAATGAGAGCCCTCGTCTTCGGCGAACCACCTGCGGCGGACGAGGACCGGCCCGAGCCGGCCGACGACCTCGAGCGCCAGCTGCTGTCTCTGCCCTTCGGCATGCACTCGGTGGACGACGCGCGTCTGGTCGCGCCCGACTGGGTCGTGACCAGACCGATCCTCTCGGGCATCTGCGGGTCCGACGCCAAGCTGGTGCTCGGCGACTTCGGCGAGGGAGACATCGACAACCCGATGTCGGCCTTCTCCTCGCTCCCTCACGTGCCGGGCCACGAAGTGGTGGCCGAGGTGGTGGAGATGGGCCCTGAAGCCGAAGGAGTCGAGGTCGGACAGCGCGTCGTCCTGAACCCGTGGCTCACGTGCGGACCTCGCGGGATCGACCCCCCCTGTCCGGCTTGCCTGGCGGGAGATCTGAGCTTGTGCTGGAGCTTCACCACCGGAGCTCTCGGACCTGGCGTCCACGTCGGTGTCACGACGGACGCGCCGGGGGCTTGGGCCGACTTGATGGCTGCGCACGACTCGATGCTCATACCGGTGCCCGATGCAGTGCCGAACGAGCTCGCAGTGCTCGCGGATCCTTTCGCCGTCTCCATGCACGCAGTCGTGCGTCACCCGCCACCGGCCGGCGGAGGTCGCGCTGTGGTCTACGGAGCGGGAGCCCTCGGTGCGACCACCGTTGCCGTGCTGTGCGCGCTGTATCCGAATACAGAGGTGGCCGTCGTCGCCCGCTTCGAAGCTCAGAGGGAGTTCGTCTCCCGTCTGGGCGCCGCCAAGGTCGTTGCGCACGAGCCCAGGCTGGGAGTCGTGGAGGAGCTCGCCGAGTGGTCGGGTGCCGCGCTTCACACACCCTTCGACGGGTTGCCGATGGCACATCCGGGCCACATCGACGTCGTCTACGACACCGTCGCGCGACCAGAGACGATGGAGGTCGGCGTACGCCTCCTCGCAGAGCGCGGGACGCTCGTCCAGTCCGGCGTGCACACCCCGGGGCGTTGGGAGTGGACTCCCGTCTATTTCAAGGAGATCACGATCGCGGGCTCCAATGCCTTCGGGATCGAGGAAGTCGAAGGGGTGCGCCAGCACGCCATAGCGCACTACCTGGATCTGACCGCTGCCGGGCGCGTCGACCTGACCGGGATGCTCACGCACCGCTTCGCGCTCGACCACTGGTGGGACGCGCTGAAGGCCCTCGCCCGCCAGGACGCGAGCGGGGCCATCAAAGTGGCGTTCGAGCCGCGAACGGAAGAGCCGGGGACGGGGGTGCCGCGAACAAGAGCTGCCGCTGCGGCAGCTGGGACAGGTAGGGCATGACTCCGGCGGCTGCGAAGCGCGACGGCGCTGCGGCGTCGGCGGCGCGATCTGCCAAGCATCAAGGCGCTCTGCCGGCGAAGGTGCGATCTGCCACGGCGAAGAGGGCACGCACTGCGGCAGGAGGTCGCGCATCTCCTGGTGGGAAGAAGAGCACGCAGGGAAGAGGCGGATCGTCGTCGGAGACTCGACCCCGGAGCGCGAAGACCGGGGCGTCCGCGGGAGAGCCCGCGAGCCGCAGGGCTTTGCGCACCCAGGGCCGCAAGACCATGCAGAAGCTCCTCGATGCGGCGATGGTCGTGTTCAGCCGCCGCGGCTACCACGCGGCGCGGGTGGACGACATCGTGAAGGTGGCTCGCACCTCTCACGGGACCTTCTATCTCTACTTCGCCAACAAAGAGGACCTCCTTCGGGCGCTCGTGGCCGAGGCAGCCGACGTCGTCGCCTCACTCGACACCGCTCTCGACCAGGTCGGGCCCGGCGCGCAGGGCTGGCGGGAGGTGCGCGAGTGGATAGAGCGCTTCTCCGATGCATGGCAGCGCTATGCACCGGTGCTTCGTGCTTGGACGGACCTCGTGATGAGCGATGCCCAGCTGACAGAGCAGGCCCAGACCGCCACGCGCGGAGTGGAGAGCACGCTGGCGAAGAGGATCGCGGAGGCCGGGCCGCTCGCCGGGATCGACCCGGTCACCGCGGCGGAGGCGGTTGTTGCGATGGTCGACCGCTTCCACTACCTCCGGCAGTTCTCCGGCGAGCCCGTCGACGCGTCGGCGCTCGACACCTTGGCCACGATCGTGCACCGCGCTCTCTTCGGGGGCACCGGCCCTCCGCCCGGCCGATCGCGCCAGACCCAGCGGGCGCCCGGCTCCCGCAAGCGCTGACCTTTCTTGCTACGCGCTTCCTTCTCCGCGCTCTCTAAGCGGGCTTGCGGATCCTCTTGGCGTTGAGCGCGCCACGCTCGTAGCCACGGTGAGCCCACGGAAGCGCCTCGACGACCCGGAGGAGCCCGAACGCGGGCTCTGTGAGAAGGATGCTGCCCGCGATCTCCTCCCACGTCGCGCCCACTTCCGCTGCGAGCATTGCGTGGCGGGTCACGCCGGGAGGGTTTCCGAGGATGACCGTGCACACCATCCTTATGAGCTCATGCGTCTTGCGGTCGGGTGCGGCAAGCGAGTCGATCTGCGATAGCCAGGCGTTCTGTGCTTCACGCAGTCCCGGCGCTATGGCGTGCAGATCGGCCTCGAACGGGAAGTCCCAGTCGTCCTCGGCGTGGTCCGCGCTCTTGTCGTTCTCGTCGCTCTCTGCGCTCTCAGCGCTCTCTGCTCTGACACCTCGGACGGGCTTCCCGCGCTGCTTGGGGCTCACGACATCACCTCCGCCCCACAAGCATTGCACCCGGACGCCTGCCCGGCGCGGGCGCGCGGGCGCAGGGAGCGGTCAGCCACCTGGTCCGAACGAGACGAAGCGCCGGTAGCGCTCGTCGCATGCTTCCTGCCAGCTGGGATCTGGGTCCACTCGGCTCCCTACGCGCGCCCACGAGCTCGCCCCCTCGAGACCTTGAGCCGACCCGGCCGCCATCCTCGCCATGTACGCGGCTCCGAGCGCAGCGCCCTCGTGAACCGCGACGATGTCGACGGGAAGGCCGGTCGCGTCGGCCATCGCCTGCATCCACGCCACGACCCGGGTGCCGCCACCGCTCGCCACGATCCTCTTCGCCGAGACGCCCGCCCTGTCGAGCATCTGGCGCACGACGAAACCGCTCGCCTCGTACGCCGCTCGCTCGAGGCAACCGGTGTCGTGGGTCATGTCGAGCCCGTAGAGGCCCGAGCGAAGTCCGGGGTCGTGGAACGGAGCGCGCTCGCCGCGCACGTAAGGCGTCCACACCGGCACCCTCGAGGGCTCGCTCAATCGTGCGTTGCTCGCCGGAGCTCTCGAGCTGTGGGACGTCCGGCCGATCAACCCCCTCGCCCAGTCGACGAAGAGCGCGCCCGCATTGGACGGACCACCGATGAGCACGCGCCCTGCGGCGGTGTGCGGGACTGTCCACAGCCCGGGGACCTCGATCCAGTCCGAGACCACCGCCCAGACCACGAGGGTGGCCCCGCAGATGACCAGGACGTCGCCCGGCTGCTCGGCTCCCGAGACGATCTGGTCGCAAAGGGCGTCGACCGTGCCGCCGGCGAGCACTGCGTCGGTCCCCGAGACGGTCCCTGCCGGCCCGCCCATGGGGACCACCACAGGCAGCTGCTCCTCGCGCACCCCCATGCCCGCGAGCACCTCGAGGTCCCAGTGTCCGGCGTGCATCAGGGCGCCGAGGGACATCGAGACCGCGGAGTCCACGGCGGGTACGCCGCCCAACGCGTAGTTGGCCACCGCCTGCGCCGGCCAGTATCCGTAGGCGTCCGGACACTCGCGTGCGGCCCACCGCATGAACCCCTCGGCGTCCGGCATCGCCGCGCTGCCCGGCACGACACCGCCGCTCGGCAGGCCCCTGCGGTCGCCGTAGAGGAGTCCCGCAGAACACGGGATCCCGCGCCTGGTCACGGCGGCGAGCGAGGGGACCATGCCTGCGACGCAAACCCCTGCCGGCTCGGCTCCGTCGAGCGCCCCCGTCACCCGCGCGAGCGCCTGCACGGGACCTCTGCGCCAGGCTTTCGCGGCGTCGTGCTCGAGCAGGTCCGGGGCCGGTGCATTCAGCTTGTGTGCCACCCGCGAGCGTGCGAGCACGGCACCGTGGTCGTCGGCGGCCACGGCCTTGGTGGCGGTGGTGCCGATGTCGATCCCCACCGTGAACGAACCTGACACGGGCGTCATTGTCCGCCATTATTGAGGACTTCGCGACTTTCTGCGCCCGAGGAGGAACGAGAGTGGTCGACCAGATGAGCGGACGCTTGAGGGCGCTCGTCACCGCACCGCTTCGCGGGCCGGGGCTGGACCTGCTCGGCGAGCTGGCGGACCTCGTCGTCGACCCCTGGATCGACCAGAACCCGATCCGGATCTACAACTCCGAGCAGCTGGCGGAGAGGGCCAAGGTCGAGCGTGCGACGATCCTCGTGGTCGAGGCCGACCACTGCGCGGGCCCGGTGCTCGAGCTGCCCCTCGTGGCGGTCGCCAGCTGCCGGGGCGACCCCACCAACGTCGACGTGCCGGGCGCGACGGCAGCCGGGATACCGGTGCTTCGCGCCCCGGCGCGAAACGCAGACGCCGTGGCCGAGCTCGCCGTGGCCCTGCTGCTCGCCGCGACCCGGGGGATCGCGCGCGCCGAGGAGGACGTGCGATCGGGCCAGGTCTACCGAGACGGCACCATCCCCTACCAGAGGTTCCGCGGTTGGCAGATAGCAGGACGCACCGCTGGACTCGTCGGGCTCGGAGCGGTCGGCCGTGCCCTGCGCTGGCGCCTCGAGGGGCTCGGGATGCGCGTCGTGGCGTACGACCCCTACGCCCCCGACGCCACCTGCACCCTCGAACAGCTCCTCGAGGTCTCAGACGTCGTATCCATGCACGCGCCGGTGAACGCCGAGACGACGGGGATGATCGGCAGCGGTGAGTTCGCCCGGATGCGCGACGGCGTGGTCTTCCTGAACACCGCCCGCGCCCAGCTGCACGACGGTGAAGCTCTCGTCGGTGCGCTTCGCTCGGGCAAGGTGGGGGCCGCAGGCCTCGACCACTTCGTCGGGGAGCATCTTGCCGCCGACGACCCGCTCCTGGAATTTCCCAACGTCGTCCTCACCCCTCACATCGGGGGCGCGACGTACGACACCGAGGTGAACCACACCTCGGCGATCGCCGACGACTTGTGCCGTCTCCTGGCGGGGGCGACGCCGAGGAACATCGTGAACCCGGAGGTGCTGGCGAACCGTGGACTTCTCCTACACCGCTGAGGACGAGGCCTTCAGGGCCGAGCTCAAACAGTGGCTCGACGCGAACCTCGGGGACTTCACGGCCTCGGGTGAGATCGGCGACGAGACCAACCCCGACCGCAGGACCATGGCGCGCCGACAGGCCTGGCAGCGACGCCTTCACGAAGGTCGTTGGGCGGCCATCAACTGGCCGAAGTCCTGGGGCGGGCGCGAGGCGACCGTGATGCAGAACGCCATCTACGCAGAAGAGATGGCGCGAGCGAAGACTCCGGGCATCTACAACGCGAACGGCATCTGGCAGATCGGCCCGATGATCCTTCGCTGGGGGACCGAGGAACAGCAGCAGATGTGGCTGCCGGGGATCTTGAACGCGGACGTCCACTGGTGCCAGGGGTTCACCGAGCCCGAGGCGGGGAGCGACCTCGCCAACCTGCGCACCGTGGCGATCTCAGACGGTGACGACTACGTCCTCAATGGCAGAAAGATCTGGATCTCGAGCGCGCATCTCGCCAAGTGGGGGCTGTTCCTCGTGCGCACCGACCCGACCGCGATCGAGCGCGGCGCCAAGCACGAGGGGATCACGGCGCTGATCGTCGACATGGACGTCCCGGGCGCCGAGGTGAACGTGATCCGCGACATAACCGGGGGCGAGCTCTTCTGCGAGATCGTGTTCGACGGCGCGCACGTTCCCAAGCTCTACCGGCTCGGCGAGGAGAACCAGGGCTGGAACGTCGCCATGGGGACCCTCGCCAACGAGCGGGTGGGCACGGCGGGACTGTCGGTGTCGATGCGCATCGAGCTCGACAACCTGATCGCGACCGCACGCGAGCACAACCCCGCCGCGCTCAGGGACCCGGAGATCCGCGAGCGCGTCGCGCGCCTTTGGACTCAGCTCGAGCTCACGAGGCTGCTGAACGCGCGCGCTCTCTCGAAGGTCCTGAAGGGGGAGAAGAACTGGCCAGAGGTGCCGCTGGCGAAGCTCCAGTGGAGCCACCTCTCCCAGACCATCGCGGAGCTCGGAGTCGACGTGCTGGGCCCGATCGGCGTGCTCGCACGCGGAGGGCCGGACGCGATCGACAAGGGGCACTGGAGCCACAACTACGTGTGGCAGCGCTACACCTCGATCGGCGCTGGCACCACCGAGGTGCAGAAGAACATCATCGCCGACCGGGCCATCAGGATGCCCAAGCGCTGACTCTCCGAAGTTCAGGGCGGCCGAAGTTCAGGGTGGCCGAGTTCAAGGGGCGCGGGGGGCGCTCTCGGGGGCGGAGTTGTGCTCGGCCAGGAACGCCTCGACCGCGTCGGACTCGAGCGGCCGGCTGAACAAGAAGCCTTGGCCCCGCTCGCAGCGCTCCTCCTGGAGGTCCTGGAGCTGCCAGTCCTCCTCGATGCCCTCTGCGAGGGTCTCGACCCCGAGAGTGCGGCCTAGCTGGACCAGGGTGTGCACCAGGGCAGCCGACTCCGCCGAGTCCTGCATGCCGGCGATGAACGACCGGTCGATCTTCAAGGCGTCGACGGGGAACTGACGGAGGTACGCCATGGAGGAGTACCCGGTGCCGAAGTCGTCGATCGCGACGAGCACCCCTATCTCCTTCAGCCTCCGCAGGCGGTTCACGGTGGCGTCGGTGTCGCGCATGAGCGTCGACTCGGTGACCTCGATCACGAGGGCCGATGGGTCGAGCCCGCTCGCAGACAGCGCCTCGGTCAAATGTCCGACGAAGCTCTCGCTCTCGAGCTGTCTCATCGAGACGTTCACCGACATCACGAGGCGGTGCCCGAGCCGGTGCCACTCTGCGGCCTGCATGCACGCCTGGACGAGCACCCACTTGCCGACGTCGAGGATGAGGCCGCTCTCCTCGAGCATCGGGACGAACTCGTTGGGGGGCACGACGCCGCGAGTCGGGTGTCGCCAGCGCAACAGCGCCTCCACCCCGCAGACGCTCTCGTTGTCGAGGTCGAACACCGGCTGGTACATCAAGAAGAACTGCTCTTCGCCCAAGGCGCAGCGCAGGTCCATGTCGAACGAGAGCCGGTCGAGCACGGCCGACTGCATCTCGGGTTCGAACATCGTGGTCCGGCTCTTGCCCTTCGCCTTCGCTCTGTAGAGAGCGATGTCCGCATCACGCAACAGCTCGCTGGCCGACACCCGCTCTCCCGACGCGATTCCGATGCTCGCCGTGACCGTCAGGGGGATCCCGCCCCACCCTTCGATGTAGAAGGGCTCGCGCAGCACGTCTTGGATCCGCTGCGCTACGAGCTCGGGCCCGGCAAGAAGCGAAAGGCCATCGGCGAGCACGACGAACTCGTCCCCGCCGAGACGCCCGACGGTGTCGCTTGCGCGCAGGACCCCGGAGAATCGCTGGGCGACCGCCTGGAGGAACTTGTCGCCCGTCTGGTGACCGAGGGTGTCGTTTATGTCCTTGAAGTTGTCGAGGTCGATGAAGAGCGCCGCGACGGGGTGGTGACCGAGGTCGCGCCTCGATCGGGCGAGCATCTGCTCGGCGCGGTCGAGTATCAGCGTCCGGTTCGGCAATCCCGTGAGCGGATCGTGCAACGCGGCGTGTGCGAGGCGCTCCTCAGCGAGCTTGCGCGCTGTTACGTCGCGGAGGTTCGCCACTATCCCGTTCACGTCGGGGTCCTCACCGAGATCCGCGAACGCGGCCTCGAACCAGAGCCACTCGCCGTCGGAGCGCCGCACCCTGATCTCCTGCTGCACGCTCAACGTGCCCGAGGCACGCGCCGCCGCCATGGCCTCGCGAAGCGCGTGCACGTCGCTCGGGTACACGAGAGCCTCGAGGTCGGCGACCTCTTCCTCGGCATAACCGAGGAGCCGCTCGAACGCCGGGCTCGCGTAGCGGAGGCCCCCGTCGGGGCCGAACACTATGACGATGTCGGCGGAGTTGTTCACGAGAGCCGAGAAGTGCCGCTCCCGGCGCCTCAGCTCGCGTTCGGCTTCCTCCCGTGCGAATGCGAACCAACCGAGGAGCGCGATTATGAGCACGACGGCGGCAGCCTCGAGCCCCGCGATCCCCTGTGCGAGCGGCTGGTGGATGAAGGACGGGACGAATCCGAGGGCGATGCCGAGTTGCCCGGCACCGATCACGAAGAGGCTTGACGCGATCGCGGGCCTCGCGACCGCCGAGCCGGTGCGCCGCATGATGTCGGCCGCACCGATGACGAGGGCCACGGCGAACACCGGCCCCCAGCCGATGGCATATACGACGGCGCCGATCGCACAGAGGTCCACTCCGGCGAGGGCCCAGGTGCGCCAGCCGGACCGAGCCTCGCTCCACGCGGCGAAGGCGACAACGCTCGCGACCTCTGCAACGAGGACGGTGGTGAGGATCGACCAGTAAGGGATCCCTGGGGCGACGAGGCGGTGCTGCCTCAGGAGATAGAAGCCGACCGCCACCGCCGGCACGGCGATGTTGATGGGGTGGGCGAGGCGAGCGAGGACGGCCGGAGCAAGCCGCTTCGTCCGTTCGCCGAGACCCAGGTCACGTGCCATGGAATAGGTCTTCGGCCCGACAACGACCGCACTTGACAAGGACAATGCTCCTTGCAGGGGCTACGCGATCGCGCCATGCCTGGGGCCCTCCCGGCGGGGCGATGCTCAGGTCCTCAGGCGCTGAGCACGACCACGCTGGCGTTCGCTCCCCGGCCGACCGTGTGGGCCAGGGCCACCCGGGCACCGGGGACCTGGCGGGGACCGCACTCTGCACGAAGCTGGCGGGCGAGCTCCACGACCTGTCCGAGCGCGGAAGCGCCGAGAGGCTCCCCCTTCGAGAGCAACCCGCCGCTCGGGTTGACCGGCAGCCTGCCACCGAGCGAGGTGGCTCCCTCGGCGAGGAGCTTCGATTGTTCACCCGGACGGCACAGGCCGAGCTCCTCGTAGGACAACAGCTCTCGCGCGGCGTCGGTGTCCTGGCACTCGACGACGTCGAGGTCCTCAGGGCCGGCGGCCGCCTCCTCGTAGGCCGCCTTCGCCGCTAGGGACGAAGCCGCCGGGATCGTGTCGTCTGCGAGGCCCGCCATCGGCGTCGACTCACCGAGCACCGCGCCCGGGAGGTGCGAGCGCAGAACCGCGGCTCTGACGATCGGTTTGCCCTGCGACCCCGACGACCCCGACGACCCCGACGACCCCGACGCCGCGGCCGCGCTTCGAAGCACGACTGCTGCTGCACCTTCGTTCGGTGTGCACAGCATCCACAGGTGAAGCGGCTCGCACACCACTCTCGACCCGAGCACCGACGAGGCGTCCACCTCGGAGCGGAACATTGCGTGTGGATTCGACACGCCGTGCCGGCGGTTCTTCACCACGACCTGCGCGAGATCGTCCTTGGTGATTCCCGAGCTGGCCATGAGCCGTTGGGCGCGAAGGGCGAAGTATGCAGGGGTGGCAGCGAAGCCCGCCTCTTCCTGCCAGGAGTCGAAGAAGGAAGAGCGGATGATCCCCTTCGGCATCTTCTCGACGCCGAAGACCAGGACGGTGTCGTATTGCCCGGACCTCACAGCGGAAGCCCCGAGCATCATCGCTGCCGCTCCGCTCGCGCACCCTGCTTCCACGTCCACGATCGGTGTCCCGGTCATGCCGAGGGCGCCCAGGACCTTGTGGCCCGAAGCCACCCCGCCGTAGGCGGTGGCGCAGAACGCCGCCTGGAAGCCGCCGCGCTCGACGTCTGCTTCCGCGAGAGCCTCGCGCACGGCGACCACGCCCATGTCGGTCGTGCTCTTGCCTTCGAAGCGCCCGAAGGGGTGGATCCCCGTTCCCGCGAGGACTACCTCGGTCACTGGGCCTCCGGAGTCATTGGGCCTCCGGAGCGAAGGCGTAGGTGAGCACCTGCGTGCCTTCGTCGTCGACGTGCAGAGGGACGAGCACGAGCCTCATCTCGAGCCCTT
Source organism: Acidimicrobiales bacterium (assembly GCA_036786835.1). Taxonomy (GTDB): domain Bacteria; phylum Actinomycetota; class Acidimicrobiia; order Acidimicrobiales; family UBA8190; genus Bog-564. The sequence continues at coordinate 14,545 of DAIQQK010000006.1, forward strand.
CTCGAAGCGAGGAGGGGTCGGATCGCGTGAGGCGGCCGAGGACTCGAAGCCCCTCGGGGAGCTCGACCACGCCGAAGCCATAGGGGACCTCCCCCTTGTACCCCGGCGGCGCGCTCGATACGGCGGTCCACGCCCAGAGCCTGCCCGTCGGGGAGAGCTCGACCTGCTTCGATCCCTCCGCCGAGCAATAGGGGCAGATTTCGGCGCGCGGGAAGTGGGACCGCTCGCAGACCTCGCACCGGCTCCCGAGGAGCCTCGGGTCGTCGCCTTCGCTGAACAACCCCTCTCGGACAGGGCGCCGCGCGGCAGAGGTGTGCTGAGTCATTCGGAGGGCTGGGTCATCAAGCTGGGTCAATGAGTGGACAGGGCGGCCTGCGCGCCGGACCGGTCCGCCAAGCCATAGAACGCGCGGGCGTTGGCCCCGGCGATACGCGCCAGGGAATCTGCTGCGAGGCGGCCCTGCGCGTGCTCGATCAGCTCCGAGGTCGAGTCCGGCCAGGCGCCGTCCCAATGGGGATAGTCGCTCGCGAACATCACGCAGCGATCGCCCAAGGCCTCGATGAACGCGGGAATCGTCTTCTCGTCGGGCTCGCACGTGATGAAGACGTTGCCGGCCTGCACGTACTCCTCGGGCCGACGCTGCCAACCACCCGGGATCCAGTCGCCGCGCGACTCGTAGTGCTCGGAGAGCCGCTCGACGAACCACGGGAGCCAACCGGCCCCCGACTCCAAGAACCCGACCCGCAGCCTCGGGTGCCGGTCGAACACTCCACCACTGATCAGCGCGGTCATCGCCGTCATCTGGTCGAACGGGAAGCTGATGCAGTGGACCTGGATGTAATTGGTGAATCGGTCCACCCCGATCTTCGGCAGATGGACGCCCGGGGCTCCGTGCACGCCGAGCGGCATGTCCAGGTCGGCCGCAGCTGCGTAGAAGCGATCGAGATCGGGGTGATCGAGGTTGCGAGTCTTGAGCGCAGGGGGCACCACGGTGCAGACGAGCCCGAGGTCCTTGGCCTCGGTCATCACGGCGACCGCCAGCTCCCCGTGTTCGATGGGCGCGACTGCCGCAGCATGCAGTCGGCCGTCGCCCTTCGCGCAGAGCCCGGCGACCCACTCGTTGTAGAGGCGGGCGACACCTGCCCCGAGCGAGGGGTCCTCCAAGCTCGGCACACAGAGGCCGAAGCTCGGGAACAGGACCATCTCGTCTATCCCGTCGGTGTCGGCGTTGGCGAGTATCCCCTCTGCCGTCGCCGGGTCGACGCCCTCGGCCTTCGTCAACCCGTGCTCGGGGGGACAGCCGGCGCCCGGGCCCTCGTAGGTCGGGTAGAGCCTGCCCTCGACCATCACCCCGAGGTTCGTGTCCCCGCGCACCGCGACTGCGTCGCCGAATTGGCGGAAGAGGTCGACGAAGAAGCTGACCTGCTCGACGGCGTGAGCGTCGGCATCGATCACGTAAGGGCGGACTGGTGCCGATTCGCTCGAGGCGGTCTGCAATGGCCCGGTCGTTTGCGATGACACAGTCATATGAGCTCTCTCATTTCTGCTCCCGCGGGTCGTCGAACACGATCATGCTCCGCGCCACCTCCCCCGCCGTCATCGCCCGGAACGCATCGTTCACGTCGCCGAGGCCGATGCGGCGGCTCACCATGCCGGGCCCGTCGATCCTTCCGCTTCCCATGAGGTCGACCAGCACGGGGAAGTCGCGATCTGGGTCGGTGGACCCGTATACGCAGCCGACGATGGTCTTCGCGTCCACGAACATCTCGAACGCGTTGAACGTCACCTCGTCCGACGGTGACCCCGCACCCACGAGCACCGTGGTGCCGCCGCGCCTCGTCGCCCGGAACGCAGTGTGGATCGTCTGTGGCCTGCCGACCACCTCGAACGCGTAGTCGGCGCCGCGCCCGCCGGTGAGCGAGCGGACAGCCTCCAGGCCGTCTTGCTCGGACACGTCCACCACGTCGGTTGCGCCGAGGGTCCTCGCCAGGGTGAGCTTCGAGCCCACGGTGTCGAGGGCGATGATCGACGACGCTCCCGCAAGACGGGCCCCTTGGACGACCGACAGTCCTACGCCCCCGCATCCGACGACTGCGACGCTCGACCCCGGCTGCACCTTGGCCGTGCGCCACACCGCTCCGGTCCCGGTGGAGAGCGCGCACCCGACGAGCGCAGCGAGCTCCAGGGGAACGGAGCTGTCGACGGGGACGACGCTCCCATCGGGCACCAGGGTCTCTGCCGCGAAGGTCGCTGTGCCGAGGCCGCGCACGAGCTTCGCGCCGCCGACACTCGCGTAGGGACGCCCGAGGGACTCCGCCAAGCCCTGCTCGCAGAGCATCGGCTGACCCTCGAGGCACCAGAAGCAGCTGCGGCAGGGCGGCATCCACGTGAGCACGACGTGGTCGCCGGGGGCGACCCGGGTGACCTCTCCCCCCACCTCCTCGACCACTCCCGCCCCCTCGTGCCCGAGCACGGTCGGGAACATGAAGGGGATGTTGCCCTGCTGTACCGAGAGGTCCGAGTGACAGACCCCGCTGGCTGCGATGCGCACGCGGACGTCTCGAGGGCCGACAGGGGCGAGGTCGATGTCCTCGACCACGAGCGGAGCGCCGACTTCGTGGAGCACGGCCGCGCGGATGCTCACGGTGTGCCTGGCACTGTGACGGTCTCGGTGTCGGCTCCCGAGCGCAGGAGACGTCCCGCGTCGGTGGCCCCGGTGAACTCGCCGGACTGCACGATCTCGGTGCCGTTCACGATGACGTGCTCGATCCCCTCGGCCTGCGCGTAGAGGCGGCTAGCCCCTCCCGGCAGGTCGTCGCGGGTGCGCTCGGGGCCGTGGCCCACTCTCTCGGGGTCGAACACGACGACGTCCGCCCACCAACCCTCGCGCAGCCGGCCGCGCTCACGAATCCCGTAGAGGCGCGCGGGGACGTCGGTCAGCTGGCGCACCGCCTCCTCCCAGGAGATCAGGTTGCGCTTGCGGACGCCGTCGCCGAGCATCGAGGTGGAGTAGATCGCGCCGCACATCACGTCGAGGTGTGCCCCGGCGTCGGACCCTCCGACCACCGTTCGGTCGTCTCGCCAGACCTCTGCGCGGAGCTTCCAGTCCTCCTCGGACTCCCCGATGGGCGGGCGAAGCCCGGTGCGAAGCTCGTCCGCGATGACGACGTCGAGCAGCGCGTCGAACGGCTCCTGGTCACGCATCTGCGCGACGTCGCCGACGCTGCGGCCCTCGTACGCGGAGTTCGACTCTGCGAACGTCTCGTCGATGACGAGGTTCTTCCAGTTGGCCAGCGCGCCGATCAGGCCCGCTTCCTTCGACCGCGCCCCCTCGTCGAGCCGGCGGCGCTCGGCGGGGTCGGAGAGGACCTTGATCCGCTCGGGCACCGGCAACGCGAACAGCTCGCGCCATCCCGGCAGAGCGTCGATGATTGCACCGTGCGCGAACGAGAGCCTGATCTTCATGGTGTGCGGCAGCGTGAGCGCCACGACTTTGGCGCCTCGGCCGGCGGCCGTGGTCGACGCTTCGAGCTGGTGCTCGAGCCCCTTTCGGTTCAACGCGGACACACCGAGCACGTTCCAGTTGGCGGGACGGTTCGCCAGCAACGAGAGCGAGGCCATGAGCTCCACCTCTTCGTCGCTGAAGCCGTTGATGCAGCCGGGCAGGATCAGCTCGAGCGTCGTGCCCGGATGGCGGGACACCACCGAACAGAGAGCCTCCAACTCTTCGCGCGCAGCCGAGCGCGAGGGCACGGGCTGGCCGTCACCGTCGTTGTGGGTGTGGGCCTGGGAGGTCGAGAACCCGAGCGCACCTTCCTCGAGGCAACGCCCGAGCAGCTGCTCCAGAGCGGCGGTCTGCTCGGGGGTGGCCTTCGAACCCACCGCGTCGTCGCCCATGACCGAACGCCGAAGCGCCGAATGACCGACGAGGAAGCCCGCGTTCACCCCGACACGCCCTTCGAGGCGATCGAGCCAGTCGGAGAACGACGTCCAGGACCAGTCGAGCTGCTCGAGCGACTCGAGGGGCATCCCCTCGACCCTGGCCATCATTCGCGCCAGGTAGTCGGAGTTCTGAGGCCCCGCCGGCGCCAGCGAGAAGCCACAGTTGCCGCCGACGACCGTCGTCACCCCGTGGAGGGGCGAGGGACTCGCGGTCGGGTCCCAGAACAGCTGCGCGTCGTAGTGGGTGTGCAGGTCTACGAATCCCGGCGCCACCATCAGCCCGTCGGCATCGATGGTCCGTGCCGCCGGCTCGTCGGTGCTCCCGATGGCGACGACACGCTCGTCGCGCACCGCCACGTCGGCTCTCATGGGAGGGCCACCCGAGCCGTCGACGACCGTCCCGCCGCGAATCAACAGATCCAACATGCTCGTCCTCCTCGCTGTCCGGGCCGGTACCAAGCCGCAGTCCCGAGGGACCGTGGGTTCAGGCCTGGGCGCCGCTCCGCCGGTCGATGATAGGTTCCGCGACTCGACATGCTCCTACCCGATCCCGAACCAAGGCCGATCCGGGTACCGGTCATCTCGGTGGACGATCACCTGATCGAGCCGCCCGACCTCTTCGAGGGCCGGATGCCGCAGGCCATGGCCGAGCGGGCACCGAGGATCGTCGAGGACCCCGACGGGACCCAGAACTGGCTCTACGAGGGACGGCGCTACCCGAACATCGGTCTGAACGCGGTCGCCGGACGCTCGCGAGACAGCTGGTCGATGGACCCGTCACGCTTCGACGAGATGCGACCGGGCTGCTACGACATCGACGCCCGCGTCGCCGACATGGACGTGAACGGGATCTGGGGGTCTTTGTGCTTCCCGTCCTTGGTCGCGGGGTTCTGCGGCTCCGTCTTCTCGCGCTCCGAGGACCCCGAGCTCGGGCTCGCCTGCCTCAGGGCCTGGAACGACTGGCATGCCGAGGTATGGGCGGGCACCCACCCGAAGCGCATAATCCCTCTTCAGCTCCCGTGGCTCGCCGACATCGGGTTGGCCGCCGAAGAGGTCGGGCGCAACGCCGCGCGCGGCTTCAAGGCCGTGAGCTTTCCGGAGTTCCCTGCTCAGCTCGGCCTGCCGTCGATCTTCTCCGGTGAGTGGGATCCGTTCTTCGCTGCCTGCGAGGAGACCGAGACGGTGGTCTGCCTTCACACCGGCGCCTCCGCCTGGGCGCCGCTCCCCTCCCCGGGCCCGCCTTTCGAATTGCTGCCGACGCTGTTCCCGGTGAACGCGCTGATCGCAGCGGCGGAGTGGCTGTGGTCGGGGGTGCCGCTGCGGTTCCCACGCCTCGCTGTGTCGATGTCCGAGGGCGGGATCGGCTGGGTGCCGATGCTCCTCGACCGGGTCGACTACGTGCTCGACCATTCGGCCTCGGGTACGGAGTCGACGGCCTGGCCGTCGGACATGCGCCCGAGCGAGGTGCTCAAGCAGAGCTTCTACTTCTGCACCATCGACGACCCCTCTGTGATCGAGCTGCGCGACCGGATCGGGGTGGACCACATAATGCTCGAGAGCGACTATCCCCACGCCGACTCGACCTGGCCCGACACGCAGGCGGTGATCGAGAAGACCCTGGGGCACCTGCCCGAGGAAGAGTTGCGCATGATCGCCGCCGACAACGCCGCGACGCTCTTCCGTCACCCGCTTCCGCCGAACGACGACTGGAGGGTCCCGCCGCCGCGCGACGTTGCGGCATCGCCCTCGACAATCCCGAGCGCGTGAGCCGGGTCGTCGACGCCGACGGGCACGTCGTAGAGCCCCTCGCCGCGTGGAAGTCGTTGCCCGACGAGACGCGGCCGAAGATCACCGCGGACTCGAACGGTTTCGAGCACGTCACGGTCGGGGACACCGAGATCCTCGCGGTCGCGCTCGGGACGCTCGCCACACCCGGATCGCGCTTCAGTGAGCCCGGCGACATCCGGCCACTCGAGGACGCGATGCCCGGGGGATGGGACCCGGCGACGCGCCTGTCCGACATGGACTCCGAGGGCATCGACCAGGCCGTGCTCTTCCCGTCGATCGGGCTGTACTTCTGGGCGCTCGAGGACCCGGCGGCCGCCGTCGCGATCGCGCGGGCCTACAACGACTGGCTCGCCTCCTACTGCGCCGCCGATCCGATGCGGCTGTTCGCTGCGGCCATGCTCCCCGTGCAGGACCCGGCCGCCGCAGCCGCCGAGCTTCGCAGGGCGCACGACGAGCTCGGATTCGTCGCCGGCTTCGTGAGACCCAACCCCTGCATGGGCCGCTCGCTGTCGGATCGGGCTTACGAAGAGATCTGGCGCGCTGCGGTGGAGACCGACATGGCGATCGCCGTGCACGAGGGGAGCTCGATCATCATCCCCACCCTGGGATCGGACCGACCCTTCAACCCGATGGTGCTGCACGCGGTGAGCCACAGCTTCGAGGAGATGCTCGCGTGCGCGCAGTTGATCGCCTTCGGAGTGCTCGAACGACACCCGGAGCTTCGCGTCGTGTTCCTCGAGTCATCGGGCGGGTGGGCCCCGTTCTGGCTCGAGCGTCTCGACGAGCAGGCCGAGAGCTTCGGGGGGTTCTGCCCGGAGCTGAAGCTGCGGCCGAGCGAGTACTTCTCGCGCCAGTGCTGGATCAGCTACGAGATCGACGAACAGACGCTGCCGGTTCTCGCCCCTTTGATCGGGGAGCGGCGCATCGTGTGGGGATCCGACTACCCGCACCACGACGCCACTTTCCCCGGCGCGGTGGACGTGCTGAGAAAGACCATCTCCCCGCTCGCGCACGAGACACAGGCGCGGATCCTCGGCGACAACGCCGCCGAGCTCTACCGGCTGCCCGCGCCGGGCTCGACCGATCCCGGCTGAGGGGGCAGGACGCCACAGATGTCGTTGGGCGACGTGGTGCGCGAAGCGGCGGCCCGTTACGGCGACGCACCTGTGTACGTCACCACGGACCATGGTGCGTTCAGCTACGCGCAGCTCGACCGCTTGTCCGAATCGGTGGCCTCGGGTCTCTCCGAGCGCGGGGTGGGGATCGGCGACGTGGTCGCGGTGCTCGTCGGATCGGGGCCCGCGTACGCGGTGGCGTATGCGGGCGCGGCCAAGCTCGGAGCTGTGGCGGCCGGTGTCAACGACCGGTTGTCGCCTCTCGAGAGGGCGCGCTGCCTGGCGTTGTCGCGGCCACGGCTCGTGATATCACCGGTCGGCATGTCGCTGCTCCCCTACGCGCAGGACGCGCACGGCGCGCACGGCGCAGGCACCCTCACCGACTCCTCCGAGATCGTCGAGGTCGACACCGAGGTCGCGCACGACGAGCTGCTGCACGAGCTTCGCGGCACGAAGACGACGCCGGAGCTCGGCGAGGATCTCGATCGACCGGTGGCGATCGTGTTCACCTCGGGAACGACCGGGATGCCGAAGGGCGCATTGTTCTGCGGGCGCCAGCTCGACGCGATCAGCGACGCGGACGGGCAGATGCAGTGGGGCTCAGGTGGGCGCCAGCTGTCTCCGACCCCGTTCTCGCACGTCGGCTTCATGACGAAGTTCCCCCAGGCGCTTCGATCAGGCGGGACCACGTTCCTCATGAAGAGGTGGAATGCCTCCGAGGCGCTCGAGCTCGCCGAGCGCCACCGGGTGACGACGCTTGGGGGCATCCCGACGCAGATGGCGCTCATGCTCCGCCACGAGCGCTTCTCCGTCAGCGACCTGAGCAGCGTCGCGCTCGTCGCGCTCGGCGGAGGGCCTTGCACCGCGGCGCTCGTCCGCGAGTCGCGCGAGCGCCTCGGCGTGCCGGTCGTGGTGCGATACACCTCCACCGAGGCCGGGATCGGCACGGGAACGGATCCCGACAGCCCTCCCGAGGACGCCGAGGAGACCGTCGGCCGCGCGCGACCTGGGGTCGAGGTGACCGTGCGCGACGACTCCGACCGGGTCCTGGCGACCGGCGAGGTCGGAGAGGTGTGCCTTCGCTCCGCGGCCGTCATGAGCGGTTACTACTTGGACGAGGACTCGACAGCAGCGGTGATGACGCCCGACGGAGCCCTGCGCACGGGGGACGTGGGGTTCCTCGACGCTCGCGGCCGCCTCCACCTCACGGGCCGTTCGAAGGAGATGTACGTGCGCGGCGGCTACAACGTCTATCCCGTGGAGGTTGAGGATGCCCTCGCCGACCACCCCCAGGTCGCCCACGTCGCGGTCGCGCCGCGCCCAGACCCTGTCATGGGCGAGATCGGCGTCGCGGTCGTGGTGGCGCGCCGAGGCGGGGAAGCCCCGTCGCTCGAGTCTCTTCGAGAGCACGCTCGGCGCCGGTTGGCCTCTTACAAGCTTCCCGAGGACGTCCTCGTAACAGACGACCTCCCGCGCACCGCCGTGGAGAAGATCGACCGGAGGGCGTTGGCGGGGATGGTCGGCGCTGTCTCTCAGGACTCGCGATCCTCGGGTTCTTCGGGTTCTTCGGGTTCTTCCGGGCCGCCCCGGTAGCGGACGTACACGAAGCTCGGGCCTTCGTCGCTCGGGTGGCCCGAGTCGAACATCCCGGCCCAGCGGCGCACGAATCCCGCCTTCTCGAGCGCGCGCCACGACCTGCGGTTGACCTGCTGCACCGCGACGGTGAGCACAGAGCAGTCGCGGTAGCGGGCGAAGGTCTCCTCGCAGAAGAGGTCGATCATCTCGCTCCCGATGCCCTTTCCGAGAAGGTGCTCGTCCCCGATGAGGTAGTCGATGCCGGCCGCGTCTCCAGGGGTCGCTGCAGGCTCGAGGGCGTGCCCGTAGGTCGGGTTGTCGCTCACGAGGTATCGCTGGATCAGCCCGATCGGCTCCCCGTATCGCTCGACCACGAAGACCTCCGTCGGGTCCTTGCCGTCGATCGCCGGGCCGTACTCGGACTCGATGGTCTCCAGATCCGAAGGATCGCGCCACCACGCCGCGACGTGGGCCGACGCGAGCCACGCGGAGAGCATGACGAAGTCCTCGCGATCAAGAGGACGAAATCGAATCGTCGCGTCGCCGGCGTCTGTCACCGTGTGAGCCCTTCCCTCGAGGCATCCGAGCGTAGCGGCGCCCTGCACGGTCGCTCCCGAGCACTGACGGCATCGTCAGCTTCCTGCGACGTGTCGTAGAGTCTCCCGCCGTGACAGCGAGCGGCCCTCCCATACGTCTACTACCCAGGCTCGACGAGACGAACTCGTTCTTCTGGACCGCGGGCGAGGAGGGTGAGCTCAAGTTCCTTCGCTGTGGCGAATGCGGCAAGCTCTTCCACCCCCCTGCGCCGCTGTGCGCGTACTGCCTCTCGCGCAGCGTCGCACCTTCGACCGTCAGCGGACGCGCCCGCATCCACTCGTTCACGGTCAACCATCAGCAGTGGGTACCCGGCTCGGATCCCTACGTCATCGCACTGGTCACGATCGCCGAGCAGGAGGACATACGGCTCACGACCAACCTGGTCGGCTGCGACGCGAGCGACGTGCACATCGGCATGGAGGTGGAGGTCACCTTCGAGGCGCACGACGACGTGTGGCTGCCACTTTTCCGTCCGTCGGCGACGTCGCTATGAGCCGCCCCGAGCGCCTCGAGCGGCGCGCAGTCATATCTGGGATCGGGCAGTCCCAGGTGGGGCGCCGGATCGGACGAGGCGAGCTCGACCTCACCCTCGAGGCGTGTCTGGCAGCCGTTGCGGACGCCGGGCTCACCCGGGACGACATCGACGGGCTGTCGACCTACCCCGGCGCCGGATTCGGCCCGGGCGGGTTCGCGGGGCCCCCGAGCCCCGAGGTGCAGGACGCACTGCGGCTGCGGCTCAACTGGCACGACGGGGGGATCGAGGGACCAGGCCAGTTGCGCGCGATCTTCTCGGCATGCCTCGCTGTCGCCGCGGGGCTTGCGCGCCACGTGCTCGTCTACCGGACCGTGACCGAGGCGACCGCTCAGGGTTCCGGAGGGCGCCAGGGCATCGGCGGTGGAGGAGGTGGAAGCAGGGGTGTGCCGAGGTTCTCCGGCTTCATGCAATGGACGCTGCCGTTCGGCGCTGTGTCCGCCGCGAACTGGATCGCGCAGATAGCACAGCTGCGCGTGCACCGGTTCGGGCTCACACGCGAGCAACTCGCGCAGATCGCCTTGAACGGCCGGCGCAACGCGGCGCTCAACGAGCGCGCCATCTACAGAGAGCCGCTCACGCTGGAGGACTATCTCGGGGCCCGCATGGTCTCGACACCCTTGTGCCTCTACGACTGCGACGCCCCGTGCGACGGCTCGACCGCCGTGGTCGTCTCCCACGCCGACTACGCGAAGGACGCTCCCCGGCCCGCCTGTCACGTGAACGCGATCGGCACCGCCCTGCGCGGCCGTCCGAGCTGGGACCAGTTCGACGACATGACGACGTTCTCTGCTCGTGACGCCGCCGCGAGCATGTGGGAGCGCACCGAGTTTCGGCCGCAGGACGTCGACGTCGCCGAGCTCTACGACGGCTTCTCGATCCTCACCATGGTGTGGCTCGAGGAGCTCGGCTTCTGCGCCAAGGGCGAGAGCGGGAAGTTCGTCGAGGGCGGCAAACGGATCGCGCTGGACGGGGAGCTGCCGTTGAACACCGGTGGGGGTCAGCTCTCGGCAGGGCGGCTGCACGGCTTCGGCCTGTTGCACGAGGCGTGCCTGCAGCTGCGCGGCGAGGGCGAGGCGCGTCAGGTTCCCGGAGCGCCGCAGGTCGCAGCCGTTGCCGCCGGCGGGGGGCCCATAGCCGGCTGCATGCTGCTCACCAGGGGACCGGGCTCCTGACACTGCCCTCCTGACCCTGCTCTCCTGACCTGCTCCCCCGAGCGCCGGCCGCCGGCCACCCAAAACTGACACGAGCGTCAGGCGGCTACGATGCCCGGCCGTGCGGCTGGGATACGACTCCGAGACCGAGGCCTTCCGGGAGGAGCTGAGCGCCTGGATAAAGGAGAACCTGCCGACGCCCTCCGAAAGGGCCGAGCGCGTCCGCTCGTCGGCGCACATCCCGGACTGGGCGCGCAAGTGGCAGCGCAAGCTCTTCGACAGCGGGTGGCTCGTACCGGGTTGGCCCCCGGAGCTCGGAGGCCGCAACGCCACTCCGATTCAGCAGATGGTGTACTTCGAGGAGCTCACCCGGCTCGAGGTCCCCCGCACCTGCAACCCCCAGGGTCTGTCGATCGTGACGCCCTCGATCCTCGACTACGGAAGCGAGGAGCAGAAGAGGGATTTCGCCCTTCGATCCCTTCGCGCGGAGATCACGTGGTGCCTGGGAATGAGCGAGCCGGACGCAGGCAGCGACCTCGCGGGACTACGGACCCGTGCCGAACGGCACGGAGACGTCTTCGTCGTGAACGGCCAGAAGGTGTGGACCTCCGGGGCGCACGATGCCGACTTCTGCTTTTGCTTCGTGCGCACCGACCCCGACGCACCCAAGCATGCCGGCCTGAGCGTCTTGATCGTCGACATGAAGACACCGGGGATCGAGGCCCGCCCGCTCGCGGAGCTGAACGACCGCGACCGCGCCGACTTCAACGAGGTCTTCTTCACGGACGTCGAGGTCCCCGCCGAGAACCTCGTCGGCGAGCTCAACCACGGCTGGTCGGTGGCCCGCGGGTCGCTCGCGCACGAGCGCGCCATGTTGTGGATCGAGCAGGCCGCCGGTCTCGAGAGGATCCTCGGTCGCGTCGTGCAGACCGCCACCTCGCCCCTACCCGGAGGACGCCGGCTGGCCGACGATCCCTCGTTCAGGAGCACCGTCGGACGTGCCTACGTGAAGTCCCAGGCACTCAAGCTCCTCGGCTATCGCGGGTTCGCGAAGTTCGCCAAGGGCCAGACGTCGCCCGAGCACTCCGTGCTCAAGCTCCTCGGCAGCGAGCTGCGCCGGGACTTGGCTCTCGACGTCGGGGAGGCACTCGGGCCGATCGGCTTGGACCTCGACCGCCTCGACTCGCCCGCGAACGCGCGCGGAGACGACCAGGCATGGCTGCTCCACTGGCTCCAGTCGTTCTCGGGGACGATCGCCGGCGGCACCTCGGAGATACAGCGAAACATCATCGCCGAGCGCGTGCTCGGACTTCCGCGCTCTTAGAGCGCTCGAAGTGGACGACGACTACCGGGACGACGGGATTACCGGGACGACGGGAGCAAGACATGCCTAGCTACGGTCCAGAGGTGCTGGGACCTCCGCCACGCGATCCGAAACAGAAGTTCTGGGATCCCGAGATCCAGACGATGGACCGGGAGCGTCTGCGCCAACTTCAGAACGAGAGGTTGCGGGAGCTCGTGCGAAAGGTGTTCGAGACCCCGGTCCCGTTCTTCAAGGACAAGCTCGTCGCAGCCGGCGTCGGAGCTCCCGAGGACTTGAAGACCGTGGACGACCTGAGCCGCGTGCCGCTAACGGTCAAGCAGGAACTGCGCGACTCGGAGGCCGAGAACCCGCCGTTCGGCACATACCGCTTTACCGACCCGCGAGCCGCTGTGCGCATCGGGACGTCGACCGGCACGACAGGAGTGCCCACCATCTCGATCTGGACCCGCCACGATCTGTGGATCGAATACGAAGCCTCCGCGCGCATTTGGTGGCGCTCCGGGTACCGGCCGGGGATGGTCGTCACGCACGCTCACCCCGCTTACCTCTACGGGGGCGGACCGATGCTGTCGGGGTCCTACGAGTACTTCGGAATGCTCAACATTTGGGTCCCGCCTCCCGACACCGACGACCTCGCGGAGCAGGCGCTCCGCTTCTGGACGCGGGTAAAGCCCGACATCCCTTTCATGGGCTTCTCCACGGGCCGTTTCTTCGAGGTCGCCAACAAGCTGGGTATCAAGCCCTCGGACGCGGGTCTCGAGTTCAAGGCCATGCCCGGATTCGGGATGGGAAAGGGGATGCCGCTCATGACGGCCGGGGCGGAGTGCTTCGCGTACGTTGGAAGCGCGTGCGGAGAGCTCCCGGGGGCCCACATCGCCGAGGATCTCGCAGTCGTGCAGGCTGTCGACCCCGCAACGGGACAGGAGGTTCCCGACGGAGAGTGGGGCGATCTGGTGGTGACGACCCTGGGCCGCGACAACGGACTGTTGCGCTACGACCTCGAGGAAGCTTGCGCGATCCTGCGCGAGCCGTGCCCGTGCGGCGAGACGAGCATCCGCGGACTGTGGGGCGGCAGGTTCAAGGACCTCGTCTCCTCCCAGGGCAAGCGCTTCCAGGCCGAGGAAGTCGCATCGGCGCTGCGACGAGTGAGCGACGTCTCCGAGCCTTCGCTCGAATGGCAGATGGTGCGTCCTGCACAGGATTCGTCGCCCCTCGTCGTGCGAGTCGAGCGCGGGCTCGGGGCGTCCGAAGACGACGCCGAGGTCGCAGCGCGCTGCGCTGCTGCGATCCGCGAGACGCTCGGGATCGAGTCCTCGATCGAGGTGCTAGAACGCGAGGCGATCCCGCGCTCTGGCTACAAGGCCGCGCGCCTCGTCGACGAATGACCCACGACTCTCTGCACGACCTCACGCTCGCGGACGTCCTGAGGGGGCACGCCACCACCAGACCCCGCAGCACTGCTGCAGTGTGCGAGGGGCATCGCTTCGACTACGCGGCGCTCGACTCGCGCACGAGCCGGCTCGCCGCTGCCCTGGCGACGAGAGGCGTCGGCCCAGGTGACAGGCTGCTTTGGCTGGGCCAGAACTGCCACCGGCTCCTCGAAGGGCTCCTGGCCGCGGCGAAGCTCGGTGCGGCCTTCTGCCCTGCCAACTGGCGTCAGGCACCGGCGGAATTCGCATTCGTCATCGAGGACAGCGACCCAGCCGTCGTGTTCTGGCAGGAAGCGGAGATCGGCGATGCGTTGCGCCAAGCCCGGGCAGAGTCCGCTTCGCGGGCCTTGTGGGTACAGCACGACGGCTCGGGCGAAGACGGCTACGAGGCTCTGCTGGAGAGCGCCGCCGTGGAAAGGCCCGCGACGGCTGTGGACGACCCAGCGGCGGCTGTGGACGAGCGCGACTCCGTTCTCATGATGTACACCGCCGCGTTCTCCGGCAAGCCGAACGGTGCGCTCCTGTCCCACCGGGCGCTCGTGCTCCAGGGCTCGTTCGTCGCGCAGATCATGGGGATCGGCGCCGACTACGTGTACCTGAACTGTGGGCCGCTGTTCCACGTGGCGACTTTCATGACGACGCTCGCGACGTTCGTCTGCGGCGGCGTGAACGTGTTCACTCCCCGGGTGGACGCCGAAGAGCTGTGCCGGCTGATCAGCGAGGAGCACTGCACCGGCGCGTTCGTCATGCCGCCCACGATCGACCAGATCATCGAGCTCAACGCGTCTGGAAGCTACGACTTGAAGACCCTTCGTACCTTCCGCGGCAAGCCGGCGTGGACCGAGATGATCACCGTCGACGACAGCCCTTGGGGACGCCACCCCGCCGGTTACGGGCAGACCGAGGTGATGGGGCTCGCCACCTTCAACGCCCTGGGACCTTGTACCGGGAGCCACGGCAGGCCTGCTCCCTTCGTGCGCATAGGGGTGCTCGACCCTGCCGGTGACCTGCTCGCACCAGGGGAGACGGGCGAGATCGCCGTTCGCGGCCCGACGGTGATGAAAGGCTACTTCGGACGCCCCGAGCTGAACAGCGAGCGCCAGGCCGGTGGTTGGCACCACACCAACGACCTCGGCCGGATCGAGGAGGACGGATCGCTCAGCTTCATCGGGCCGAAGACCCGCCTCATCAAGTCCGCCGCCGAGAACATCTATCCGACCGAGGTGGAAGGGGCGCTGCGTTCGCATCCCTCGGTCGCGGACGCAGCCGTCATCGGTGTGCCCGACCCGACATGGGGCCAGAACGTGAAAGCCGTCGTGGTATTGCGCGAGGGCGAGTCACTCGAGGCAGACGACCTGATCGAGCACTGCCGCAAGAGCCTCGCTTCCTACAAGAAGCCCAAGTCGGTCGAGGTCGTCGACGCGCTCCCCCGGCAGGGTTTCGCCGTCGACTACGAGGCGCTCGACGAGCGATTCGGCGGGGGTGGCTACCCGGGCAGCGGACGCTTCTGAGGGTCCTGGCTTCGACGAGCGACCCGGCGGATGATGTACCAAATGGCTTCGACGACCAGACCGCGAAGAAGCGAGGCGGCTTCTGTGGACGATGCCCGGCCCGACCCTCTGGTCCATGCGGGCGCGCTCACAAGGCTGACTCCCTTCGACGGCGTGGCCGCCGTCACCGCTCGAGGCATAGGGACGGTGGGCCGGATGTTCACGTTCGACCTGGTGCGCAGGGCTCGCGCGGCCCAACTGCGCCGGATGCAGATGGCTCCACCCGAGGTGGACCCCTCAGATCCGCCGTGGTGCGCCCCGGGATCGGCCAGTTGGGTCATCCACGGCGACGCGTCGTTCCCGGTCGGAGGGGTGCTCGCTCTTTGGACACAAGCTCTGCACCCGCTCGCTCTCGCCGGGGTGATGGAACATTCCGACTTCGCCGAGCACCCGATCCGCCGTGCGCTTCGCACAGGCTGGTTCGTCTACACGACGACGTTCAGGCCGGGATCCGAGGCCGAGCTCGCCTGTGCACAGGTGCGCCAGATCCACACGCGGATCGTAGGAACCGCCCCCGATGGCCGGAGGTACTCGGCAGGTGATCCCGAGCTCCTCGACTGGATCCACTGTGCGCTGTTGCTGTCGATCGCGCGCGCGTGGCTGCTGTACGGGGATCGCCCGAACGTCGACCTCCTCGACGCCTACGTTGCCGAGCAGGCCCGGGTGCCACGCGAGCTGGGCGATCCCTCGCCCCCCGAGACCTGGGGGCAGCTGCTCGATCGGCTGCGTGAGCACAGGCGCTCCCTCGCGGTGAACGAGCAGACGCGCTGGATCGGCTCGTGGCTCGCGAGCCCGGGATTGCCCGCGACGATGCGGGTCGCCCTTCCCGCGTATCGCCTTCTGCACGCTCTCTCCGTCGCGGCGGCCCCCGCCTGGGTGAGAGACATGTGGGGGGCCGGCATGCCCGTTCTCCCGGTGCGGGCCGCCGGGAAGATCCTCCTCAGCGGTGTGGGCAGTCTCACAGGGCCCTACGCGTCGTACAGCGCAGCCTGATCGCACAGCCGGTGATCACGGCTCGGCTGGAAGCCGCCCACCTTCGACGAAGCCGGCGCTTCAGGACCCGAACGCCTGACGCATCCGCACCTCGATCAGCTTCTTGACGAGCGCTTCGGGCAGCGGCCGGTCAATGGGGAATTTGAGCGCCCCCCGACCCTCCGACGTCCCGTAACCCGCGACTTCCTCAGCGAGCTCGGGAAGGACGGATCCGCTGTGCGGAAGGTAGCTCAGGTGGTTCTTGAACGCAGCGAACCCCGCGATCACCTTTCCGCGCACCTTGAACGCAGGCAGTCCGTAAGAAAGGCCCTGTTCCACATCTGGCGCAGCGCCGAGGATCGTTCTCCGCAACTGCTCCAGGGTGCTTCGCTTGGGCTCTTCGAGCGCCGCCAGGTAGTCGTCGATCTCCTTCTCGGACATGACTCAATGTTCT
This sequence comes from Acidimicrobiales bacterium, assembly GCA_036786835.1. GTDB lineage: Bacteria > Actinomycetota > Acidimicrobiia > Acidimicrobiales > UBA8190 > Bog-564. The sequence continues at coordinate 30,978 of DAIQQK010000006.1, forward strand.
CACTTCGAACCACGGAAGACTCACCCCGAGGCGTGCGAGGCTGGAGCTCGTGGAACGTGAGTCCTTGTACGAGGTCGCGGGTGGTGCTCCGGCTTTCCTCGAGCTCGCCGCCGCACATCACCGGCGATGTCTCGACGATCCCGTGCTGAACCACCCCTTCTAGCACCCAGGGAACCTGCAACACGTAGAACGGCTTGCGAGCTACTGGGCCGAGGTGTTCGGAGGACCTTCCACCTACTCGAGCTCGTGCGGAGGGCAGTCGTGGATGCTCGAGATCCACGCGCGCATGCAAGCTGAAGACGACCTCGGTGCGCGGTTCACCGATTGCTTCATGAAGGCGGCCGACGACGTCGGGCTTCCCGAGGATCCCGAATTCCGGGCAAGCTTGCGCGCCTACATGGAGTGGGCAGTGAGCGAAGTGATGGGCTACTCCCCCAAGGACTCGGTGGTGCCGCACGACCTCAAGGTCCCGAGATGGTCGTGGAACGGACTCGAAACCTGACCTGACTTAGTCATCGTTCGTTCATTGCTGAGCCGCGATCCGTGTCAGAGACTCGAGCTGCTCGGCGGTGCCGACACTGATCAATACGTCGCCGGCTTCGATCGGTGTGTGCGCCGAGGGGTTGGTCACGAAGCTGCCGTCGGGACGGCGGATCGCCAGGACCAGGGCGCCCGTTCTGTCGTGTACTCGCACAGCCGACAGCGTGCTCCCGCCCAGCAAGGACTCCGGGCTGACCGTGACCTCCTCGAGCCGGAACTCGAGGGTCCCGTCGTGCATCACGACGTCCATGAAATCGACTACGTGAGGCTGTGTGACCAGAGCCGCCATACGGTCGCCTCCGAGCTGTTGGGGGTTCACCACTCTGTTGGCGCCTGCCCTGATGAGCTTCGGCTCGGACGACTCGTTGCGAGCGCGGGCGATGATCTGGAGATCAGGGCGGATGCTCCTGCTGGCAAGGGTCAGGTAGAGGTTGTCGGCATCCGTTTCGAGAGCCGCTACGAGCGAGGTTGCGCGCTCGATGCCCGCTTGCACGAGGGTGCTGTCATCGGTGACGTCGCCGTGGACATACGGATAAGGAACTTCGTTCAGGCGCTCGGCATCTCTGTCCACCACCACTACCTCGCGGCCCGACGCGGCGAGGAACCGGGCGACCTCCCGCCCGACCCGTCCCCAGCCGCACACCACGACGTGACCCCACATCCGCGCGATGGCCTGCTCCATTCGTCGCCTCCTCATCAGCTCTCGCATGTGGCCCTCGATGAGCAACTCCAAGACCGCCGTGAACGTATAGAAGGCGGTTCCCACGCCCACTAGCACCAAGACGATGGTGAAGACCTTCCCCGCATCGTGGAGTGGGCGCACGGGCCCGAGCCCGACGGTCGATACGTTCACGATCGTCTGGTACAGCGCGTCCAGGAACCCGAACCCGATGATCCAGTAGCCGACGGTCCCGGCGACGACGACCAAAGCGAACGCCGCCAGGCCGATCCTCACCCTGCGCAAAGGGTTGTGCATCGCCAACATCATGCCCCCCTCCGCCGTCGCGATGGCCAGGAACCGTGCCCGGCAAACGACGTCCGTGCCGGCGGCAAACTAGCTTTTCGGGCGACACCGCCGAGTCACAGGAGGACCGCAATGCCCGGTTTCGTCCAGATCATGGAATTCGACACATCGCGCATCGACGAGGTGGAGGCCCTGTCCAAAAAGATGCAGGAAGAGCGGGGCGACGCCCTGCTCGCATCGAAGGCCACGATCACCGAGGACCGGGACCGCCGGGGCCACTACTACGTCATCGTCGAGTTCGACTCCTACGAGGAGGCAATGAAGAACTCGAACGACCCGGTCACCGGCAAGTACTCGGAGCAGATGGGCGAGCTGTTGGACGGCCCTCCGGCCTTTCACAACCTCGACGTGATCACGGTCACGGAGGTGCGGTAGCCGGACGGAGCCTCCGGAACCTTCTTCTCCTTCACCCTCGTTTCCGCAGTTTGCGCAGATAGCTAATGCGGGGCTCACGCCCCGATCACATGCTCCCGGCCACAATGGAGCATGCGATTCGGAAGCGTGATCGGCGGACACAGGTCCCGGCCTCTACGGCACAAGTCGACGGTCGCCCTCGTCGCCATACCGCTTGCCCTGACGACACTCGTGGCAACCGGCTGCGCGAGCACCTCGAGCTCGTCGAACATCTCGAGCTCGTCGAACACCTCGAACAGGGGCGGCTCGAGCCCCTCTGCGACGACCGGATCGCCGTACCTGCCGGGAGGTGCCGCAATCCGCCCTGCCGTCACGCCGATCGGCAGGAAGATCGATCAGAGCATCTCGGTGAACGGCACCATGCGCACCTACCACCTCTACGTGCCCAAGTCGTTGCCCACCGGAGGGGTTCCGCTTCTCGTCGCGTTGCACGGAGGGCTCGGATCGGGAGCTCAGTTCGAGCAGAACACAGACTTCGACGGCCTGGCCGAGGCGAACGGATTCCTCGTCGTGTACCCCGACGGCACCTCGACCAACCTCGGCCCCGACCATCTCGTGTGGAATGCGGGGGGATGCTGCGGGGCGGCAGAGGCGAGCCGGGACAACGTCGACGACGTGGCGTTCATCCGGACACTCATCGTTCACCTCGAGTCCACTTACGACGTCGACCGGGCACGCGTCTTCGTGACCGGCCACTCGAACGGGGCGCTGCTCGCGTACGTCCTCGCTTGTCAGCTCTCGCAGACGGTCGACGCCATCGCGGTTCAGGCGGGCGCTCTCCTGGAAAGCGGCTGCCACCCGACCGACCCTGTCGCCGCGATGGAGATCCATGGTACGGACGACCAGAACATCCCGATCAACGGCGGCAAGGGCTCGAGCGAACTGTCCGGAACGACCTTCCCACCCCCTGTCGACGCTCTCGAGACGATCGCGTCCGCCGACGGGTGCTCGCCTGCGAGCACGTCCCCGGATCCGTCGAACGAAGCGGTCACGATCGAGTCATGGACTCCGTGTGCAGCTTCGACCACGGTTCAGTGGGTGAAGGTGAGCGGCGCCAACCACGCCTGGATGGGCCATCCCCCGTCTTCGCCTGCAGCGGAGAGCCTCGTGGGCGCGCCGTTCATGGGATTCGACTCGAGCGCCGCCGTTTGGTCATATCTTGCGGCCCATCCCAGAGCCTGACGTTCTTCTGGTGCTCCGAGCCAGGCTTGATCCACTCACAGACCGCACACGGTGCGCGTCGTCCACGGCTCCCAGCCGTCCTGGTCGTACAGCGCCAGCGCCGCGGCATCCTGTGTCGAAGGAGGGTAGTCCTGTGCCGAGCCTGCAAGGCCGGTGACCGACTGCCAAGTCGCGTCTTCGAATTGATACGCCCCGCCACCTGAGTCCGAGTAGTTGTCGTCGCTTTCGTGCGAGCGGATGCACGCCCAGTCCGAAGTGTCGGTCGAAGTGGCATCCGATGCTGCCTGCAGGGGAGCTTCCGGTGGAGAGGGCGCGGGCGGTGGGGTTTGAGCTGCGGCGGCGGCGTGTGCATAGGCGGCAGCGGCATAGGCATAAGCCGCCTTGGCATAGGCCTCCTTGGCCTCGGCCGAAACCGAGACCTTCGCAGCGAGGAGCTTCATCGAAGTCGAGACCGCGGCGGCTGCGGCCTCCCTCGTCGAGGCCGAACCGCGCACCGAGCCTCGCGCGTGCCGAGCAGACCCGCTTCCCATGGAAGCGAGCACGATGGCCAGCACGACCGCCAAGCTGGCGACGACCGTCGCGACCCTCTCCCACAGCGCCACGTGGTGGGAGCGTGCGTGCTGCGGCTTGCCCCTCGGCCAACCGATCCGCTCCAACAACCTCGACCGATCGGGGACGTCCTCCCAGAAGACCCGATCGCGTACGTCGGCCCACAGGGCTTCGTCCGAACAGTCCCACGTCTCCTCGTCGGGAACCTCGCCCAACCCCTCGCATTCGGAGGTCCCCTCGAGTACGAGCTCATTGCCCTCGGTAAGTGTCCCTTCCATTTGCTTCTCGTTCCTCTTCTCGTTCCTCTTCTCGCTTTTCGGAGTGCGCGCGGTGCGCGCTGTGCGCGCGCCATCGGACGAAGTGGGGGGTTGGCTACAGATGCGAATACCGACGGATGTCCGCCGGTGGCTCGGTCCTCTAGGACGAGCTCCGTGCTGCGTGCGTACCCGGGTGCCCCGCACTCGGCTTCGCTGCGGCGTGCAAGCTGGAGGTCACCATGACCGCCTTCAGGACCAACCTGTGCGTGGCCGACCCGGGTGGCGTGCAGGTGGTCAGGGTCAGCGTGTACTCGCCCGGCGTGTTCGCCACCACCGAGGTGTCGGTCGGCAGCACCGAGAACGGGGGTGCGCTCACCACGTAGGAGCACGTCCACGCAGGCGTGGAGAACTCGACCAGGTCACCGGGCCCCACCTTGTCGAGCGCCGCGAAGGGATGGAGGAACGTGGTGCGGTGCCCCGCCAGAGCTGCGTTGCCGATGGTGCACGGCATCGGGCTACCCGGGTAGTGGCCCGGACCCGATGCGAGGGCTGCCGCGTCGACCCCTTGCACCGCCACCATGTTGAGCCCGATGGCCGGGATCATGATGCGACCGATCGGCTTGCCGTCCGCGACCGTCCCGTTTGCCACTTGCCCTGCCAACGCCGGGTCGTCGAGCTGGCCCGCGAGCTGGTTCTGGCGGTTGCCCGCCCACCAGTTGCTGAGCATCGGGAATGCCAGCGCCGCTGCGGCCACGAGGCAGAGCAGCAGCACGAGCACCGGGAGCCCGAAGCGGGTCCACCGGCTCCGGGCCACACGTAGAGTGCGCCGGCCTCGTGGCGCGCGCCTTGCGTGTTGGGGGCGTCGCCCACGTCGATCGCCTCCGCCGGCACCGGTGGCTCGCGTAGCCGGTGCCGACGGGGGCGAGAGCAGCGTCGTCATCGCCGGGTCAGGCGAAACGACGTCGGGCGATTCGCAGGCCCAGCGCCATGAGGCCGGTCAGCCCCCCGAGACCGAGTGCGGATTCCCCGACGAGCGGGATCCAGGACGGCTCGCCTGTGAAGGGAAGCGTGGCGCCGGACGGGTCCGAGCTACCAGAGGCCTGCGCGACCGGAGTGGACGCCGACGCGTCGGTCGGGCTGGTGGATGCCGACACGCTGCCGGCAGGAGTCGAGCCGGTCGCGTCTGCGGTAGCCGGCGGAGTCGTACTGGTCGACGGGCTCGACAGACCGGGGATGCTTCCGAGGGCACCCGTGAGCGCAGAGGCCCCGGGGATGCTGCCGAGCGCGCCGGTGAGAGCAGAGGCTCCCGGGACACTGCCGAGCGCACCGGTCACGGTCGACACGACGCCCGTCGGGTCAGGAAGCCCGCCACTCGAACCACCCGAACCTGTCGCGGCGCCGACAGCCCCCGTGACGGCTGAGGCTCCCGGGACACTGCCGAGCGCACCGGTCACGGTCGAGACGATGCCAGTCGGGTCGGGCACGCTCCCGCTCGACACCGGTACCGATCCGAGCGCACCGGTCACGGTAGAGACGATTCCAGTCGGGTCGGGAAGGCTGCTACCGGATCCTGCAACCGACCCGAGTGCACCGGTCACGGTGGAGCAATCGACCGGAAGACTGACCGGCAGTGCCGACGTCACAGTCGAGCACGGGTCCGACTGCGCCCACGCAACGCTGGCGGTAACAGGTCCCGCGACGAGTGCGACTGTGGCGCCCGCCGACACCAGAACCCCTTTGACGGCCTTCGACGAGATCTTCATGGACATTTCGTGCACCCCCTGAGTTCTTGGACCTCGGCTGCCGAGATCCCCTTGAACCACAGTGGGTGTACGGATGGCCACCCCGGCTACTGGCGAAAAACCTTCGGAATTCGCGAAGAGCACCTTGGACAGCTACGACGCGAAGCTACAAAGACCCTTACTACCGCGTAACCGTTTCGTGGCGGGTGGTCGCGCGACCGCGCGCACGGCGTGCTGTGCAAAGGAACGGTGACGATGCTCCGGCCGAAGAAGAGCGCTCTACGGGTGCCGACCTACGAGCAATTCAGGGAGTGATGAGGTTGCCGGCGAGCCCGCCGATCCCGGCGAGCCCGCCGGTTACCGACCCCGCGCCATCCGCCGGCGCAATGCCCGCCGAAGAGGAGGTCGCGGGCGCCTGCGGCGCAATCGGACCGAGGACTGCACCGAGACCGCTCGCGCCATCCGAGCCCGTGATGGCTCCTTGGACCGCATTGGAAACGGTGGTCGTAGCTTGGCCGACGACAGAGGAGCCGAGCCCGGCTACGGCGCCAAGCGGCAACTGGCCTATTGAGCCGAGAGCTCCGAGCGCGCCACCGACCGTCCCGGCGACGGCGCTGACGACGCCGCCCACCGAACCCACGGTGCTGGAGATCGCGTTCGTCACCGCGCTCTCGATGTCGGGCGCCGGGATCCCAGACAGCAGGGAGCTCCCGGACGCACCAGCCAAGTTCCCGTCGTTGCCCGCCGGCCCCGACGACCCGGCGTCCGACCCTGACGTGTTGCCTAGCGCCGCGGCACTCGGCGAGACGGGATCGTCATTCGTCTGCGCAGCGCTCGAGCCGGGCCTCGCGACGGGCCCCGCGCTCTGTCCGGAGAGGACCGGGGAGGACCCTGACGCGTTGCTTGCCTGCCCCGCCACGGTCGTGATCCCGTTCGGCTGAGCAACCTGAGTCGGCGTCAGCGAAGTAGGGGCGCTGAGAGCCGACGCCACAACCACCGCTGCAGCCGCAGCTGCTGATCCCATCGCAAGTGCGCCGCCTCCCCCGTTGTGCCCGATGGCGGCGACCCGCCGAATGGCACGAACGGGCAGGCGAAGCAGTCGCCGCAATGCCGCGAGCGACAACGCGCTCCCGATCCACGCAGCCGTCCGGTCCTCTGCGCGAACGAGCATCGCGAACTCGCGCCTGAGAGCTTGGCGCGCGCGCCAAAGCAAGGTCTCGACGGCCGTCGTCGCAAGGCCTTCGTGGTCGGCAATCTCCTGGTACGACCACTCGGAGCCTTCGCGCAGCCTCAGAACTCGCTGATGACGCTCCGACAACCGCTCGAAAGCTCTTGCAACGAGTTGCGAATCCACCGCCGCGATCATCAACTCCTCGCCGCCGTCCTCGCAGCTCGCAATGTTCTTCTGGTGAAATTCCGCGACAGGAGTCGAGCGCCTACGGCGTCTCCACACGTCTGTGCAAAGGTGGGCCGCGATGACGCTCAACCACGGATAGAAGCTGCGAGCGCCGTCGAAGGTGGACAACGCTCGCCAAGCACGCGAAAACGCTTCCTGAGTTACATCCTCGGCTTCGTGCGAGTCGTGAAGGCGACGGACGCAGAACCTGAACAGCCGCTTGTAGTAGCGCATGTAGAGATCGTCGAAGGCTGCGCGATCGCCGGCTTGGGCACGGGCCACGAGCTCTCGATCGCGTTCCGGGTCGACGTTGTCGTCCGGCCCCTGCCAGCTACGCGTCCGCTCACTCGTCGCGACCGTCGTCACCAAGCCCCCCTTGAATCGCCCTGACTGACACCTTGCGCGTACCGGTTCTCTTCGAGGCTCGAGTGCCAGGGTCTGGAGCGACCGCACCTCTTCCGGATTGATTTTCATGTTACGTGAGGGATCGAGTTTTTCAATGCCCTGGGTGCGCGCGACACCTTCCTCGGCCTCTTGCAGAGCGTCTCTTGACCCTTTGAAAATCCATCTTCACGACTGATTCGTGCCTGAAAAGACGTTGGGAAATGGCAACGAAAGTTTTGGGTCCGTGGGGCGTACACCTACACGCAAGTCCCGAAACGGACCGGGGGGGGTAGGTAGCGTGCGATGGGAAGGTGGACCAAGTTCGTCGCAGCGCGGCGAAACATCAGCAGGCACCGGGGAGGTCGACCTCGTAAGGGATCGAACCCTCGTACTTCGTGCGCAAGCAGGGGACTCGAGCGCGTTTGCCGACCTGTACGTCCTTTACTCCCGGCGACTCCGCCGCCTTTGCGCCAATCGGCTTGGCGACCGCAACGACGCCGAGGACGTGACCCAGGAGGCCTTTGCGCGAGCCTGGAGGGCCCTTCCCGGCTTCAACGGCGCGCGCACGTTTTACCCGTGGCTATCGGTCATCGCCAACAACCTCTGCACGGACATCCTTCGCCGCCGTGAGTTGGAGCTCACCGCCAAGATGGCTCAGAGGGACATCGCCAGCACCGAAAACCCTGGCGAGGAGTGGGCGGTCGCGCGCTCCGAGGAGGAGATGGCGAGCGAGGCGCTCGGGCGGCTGTCCGATCACCACCGGCGGTTACTGCGCTTGCGCGAGGAGCTCGGATGGTCCTACGAACGCATCGCCACCCACGAGGGCGTGAGCATCAGCTCGATCGAAACGCTGATGTGGCGTGCCCGCAAGGCGTTGAAGCGCGAGTTCGCCAAGATGTCCGAGAGCGGGCCACTCGCGGTCTGGGTTGCAGGACTCTCGTTTTCGGCGCGGGGCCTCGGCGGCACGTCGGTTCGACGGCTGAGCAGCACCTTCCTACGGGCGGCGAGGATGCTGACGAGGTTGCCGGCAGCGGCCGGCTCCTACTCCTCGGCACCGATCCTGGCGACGGCCGCAGGAAGCGCCATCGCGGCGGCAGCCTTTCAGGTTGCTCCTAATGCTGCGTTTGCAGCTGAGGCAGCGACGACGGCGATCCAGGCAAATGAAGCTCCTTCGCCTGCGACGCCTGCCAGCTCTGCGACGCCTGCCAGCTCTGCCACGACTTCGGACGCGCCGATGCGCCTCGCGACTCCGAACGTCGAGATGGTCTCGAGAGGGTATTCGCTTCCGGTCGTCGCGCCCTGCGCCCCGACGTCAAACACACAGGATGCCGACGTTTTCCCTTCGACCACCTCCTTGGGAGCGTTCGCGCCGGCACCTGCACCTGCACAGGGTCTTTCGAACGGCGCTCAGGCGCTCGGCGACGGGGTACGGGGCGTGACCGACGTCGTCACCTCGGTAACCGGCATTGCGAACGTCGTCGTTGACCAGACGACGACGGCGGTGGTCTCGCTGCTCGACCAGGCCGGGTCCGCGCTACCTCAGGCGTCGCCGACCTCTGCGGTCGCAGGCGCTCTGACCTCGGTGGTCGATCCTTTGACTGCGGTCCTCGCGCCGCCGGCGGAACCAGAGGTCAGCTCCCCGGCCCCTTTGGTCGACACGGTGACGGCGACTCTGGCTCCACAGCCTGACGCGCCCCTCGCGGCTCTCACTCCCGTCGCAGGTTCCCCAGCCGCCGCCCTGTCGCCGGCGGTGGGCAAATGACCTCCTCGAGGAAGCTTCGAAAAGGTCCGACCCAAGTGTCGAGGCGAGGCCGACGCAACCGTTCTCCTTTCATGGGAAAGAGTCGGGGGGCACTGTCTCGAGGCGCGCATGGTCCCAGAGACACTTGACCGCATCTCGCCGATGGCCGCCTTTGCTCCCTCTGAAGTCCCGAACCAGTCCTTCCGGCAGGCGCTCGACTCGCTCGACAGCGGGGTGCTGATCTGCGACGCAGATGGACGCGTCTTGATCGAGAACGTGGCCGCAGCCTCGTTGCACGGACTCGAGGCGGGGCAACTGACCGGCTACGCCTATGCGTCCAGCGCCAAGCTCAGCTCGGACGAAGGGGAGGAGGTGGCTCCGGAGGACCACCCCCTCACGCGAGCCCTCGCCGGGTCGGTCGTCCACAATCAGCGACTGTCCATCAGGCACGACCACGAGTTCTTGCGACCCGTTGCCGTCTCCGCCCGACCGTTCTCGCTCGGGGACCACGGTTCCGGCGCACTCCTCGAGATACACGACGAAACCGCACAGCGGGAACGGGAGAGGTCTCTGACTCGGCTGGCCCTCCACGACCCGTTGACGGGCCTGGCGAACCGTTCTCTCATCTTCGACCAGCTGACGCGGATGATCGCCAGAACCCGTCGCGAGAAGGGCAACCTGTGGTTGATCTTGCTCGACCTCGACGATTTCAAGGTCCTGAACGACAAGCACGGTCACCTGGCCGGAGACGAAGTCCTCATCGAGTTCGCTCGCCGTTTCAAGCGGGTCGCCCGGTCGAGTGATGTCGTGGGTCGCCTCGGCGGTGACGAGTTCGTCTTGTTCGGAATGGCCGACGTCTCGGCGGTCGATGCAGTGCTGGAGCTCGTAGCGAACAGAGTCAAGAGCGTCTTTGCGATCCCCTATCGAGTCGACGGAAAGCGGGCCCGCCTCGCGGCGAGCGCCGGATCTGTCATCGCCGACCATCGCGAATCCGTGACGACTTTGCTCGAGCGTGCAGACCGCGCGATGTACGGCGAGAAGAACCGCCGGAGCTTGACCATTGGAGATCGGGAGGCTGAACGATGAGTGTGACGATCAAGAAACACCCGAGGCTCAGGAGCCTGCTGGCCCCGTCCATCGGGGCCGCCGTCGTGGTCGTCGCGCTTTCCATTCCGGCGACCGTCCTGGCCGGTACGACGTCCGGTTGTTACCCGGCTGCGACCTGTACCACCCCGTCCACCCCTGATGGCCCGACTGTTTCGGGGAGTGACGGGACAGCCGCCAACGGCGGCGCGTCAGGCGCCAACGACGGGCCAACGAGCGCTAGCCGGCCCACGACGGCGGCCAACACGAGCTCGTTGCCGTTCACGGGAGGCGACATAGAGCAGCTGGCCGGGATCGGCGCCGGCGCAGTCCTCTTGGGCGGTCTCCTCGTCCTTCGTAACCGGCGTCGTGGACGTGGCGCCGGCACAAACAGCGCTCCCGGACTGGTGCTGGCCGGAAGGACTGTGTGGTCGCAGTGGCAATCGGATTCACGTACCAACCTGAGCTAACCGCCCCGCACCCAGGACGGCGGATCTCCACTCGCCTGGTCCCTGGGTCGACTGCGCGCGCGATGGCCGGTCTGGCCGGGCTCGACCTCGTCGTCCTATTGCTCGTTGCGGGGGGCTTCGCACATCGGCCGGCAACCAAATGGGTTCTCCTCTTTCCGATCGTGGCTGTCGCGCTCCTCGCCACCAACCGGCACTACGCGCCGAGGATCACCCTGGGCGTTGCGCGCGAAGCACGCTCGATCATCGGGCGGATGGCGATCTCGGCCGTGCTGCTCGATGTCGTCCACGTGGTGCGCATTGTGAGCCTTGTCGAGATCGCCTCGATCGCATCGGCCTCGGTCCTCATAATTCGCAGCCTCGCCTACAAGACGATTGGAAGTGCCCGAGCTCGAGGGCTCCTGAGCGAGCGAACTCTGATCCTCGGGTGCGGACGCGTGGGCGTGCAACTGAGCTCCCTCATGACGGAGCATCCCGAGTGCGGCTTGAAGCCTGTCGGGTTCCTCGACGACGTCGAAGGGGTCGAGGGAAGGGAGTTGCCGCTGCCCCACTACGGCCCCGTGAGCCTCCTCTCGACGGTACTGAACGAGCAGGCGATCGACAGAGTCGTGGTCGCCTTCGGCATCACGAAGGAGCCAGAGACGCTCGCGGTGATCCGGGAATGCGAGAGCACATCTGTCGTCATCCACGTCCTGCCGAGGTTCTTCGAGCTCGGAGTGGCCGTGGACGGGAGTGGCGTCGACGAGTTATGGGGGATCCCGCTCGTGCGGCTGCGAAGGCCTCGACCTTTCGGCTGGGCAACACGTGCGAAGAGAGCCGTAGACGTGATGCTCTCGGGTGTCGCCCTCATGCTGCTCGCGCCGTTGTACGGGGCACTGGCACTGGCGGTGAAAGCTTCGAGTCCCGGAGGCGTCTACTTCCGCCAGAAACGAGTCGGGCAGAACGGCACGATCATCGAGATCCTGAAATTCCGCTCGATGCGAGTCGCGGACGGCCCGGACACCGAGTGGAAGGCCGACGAGGAGAGGATGACCAAGGTCGGGAGGCTCATGCGGCGAACGAGCCTCGACGAGCTGCCTCAGCTTTGGACGGTTCTGCGGGGGGACATGTCACTCGTCGGACCCCGACCCGAACGTCCCTACTTCGTCGACCGTTTCAAGTCCGAGATCCGGCACTACGAATCGCGTCACCGCCTCCCTATGGGGCTCACCGGGCTTGCGCAGGTTCACGGGCTCCGGGGAGACACCTCCATCGAGGAGCGGGCGAGGTTCGACAACCGCTACATCGAAACCTGGTCCCTTTGGCGCGACCTCGTGATCCTCGCTCAGACGTTCTTCGCGGTGGCGCACGAGGCTGTCGGAACGCTTGGCGAGAGCGAGTACGGGTTCGTCTCTCGGGAGTGAGCTGCGCTCCGGGGACTCGATCCCAGTCTTCACGTCCTGGGTTCGGCAGGCACCCGGTCGGTGAACTCCCACCATTGCACCTCGCACATCATCGGCAGGAGGTACCGGACGTAGAGGGAGTGGATCTTCACGGGCCCTTGATCGTCGACGTGAAGGTCGATCAGCTCGACACGGTCGTCGCGATCTCGGTAGTTCTCCGCCCGCTGCTGGATCCCCTCTAGTTCCGAGAGCGCGCCGACCGCGAATCCGAAGTGGTCCATCTTGGGGCACTTCATGGGATCTTCCTCGGAGATGAGGAAGATGAACTGATCCCAGTGCACGCAGCTCAGGATCAGCCGGCGTCCGTCGACTGTCATCGTGGGCATCTCCTCGAAACCGAGAACCTCACCGAAGAAGTCACAGATCTCGGCTCGGCGTTCCGCGCCGAGGAGCTCCGAAGGGACACTCATCGCGACGTGGTTGAAGCGAGGGTTTCCGGAGGGGTAGTAGGGATGCGCCATCAGACCTCCTCGGAGTGGTCTTAAGAACTGCCGGCGGTCAGTCGGGGGGTGATCATGACCTTGCCCGCGACGCGTCCGTCCGCAAGGTCCGCCAACGCAACTGAGATGTGGTCCAGGGGGACGTCGCCAGGCTCGATGAGAGCGTCCGCAGCTACCGCGCCCGAAGCGAGCATGTCGAGCGCCACGTCGAAACCGTCCGCGTCGTACACGAACGAGCCACAGACCTCGAGCTCGTTCAGGATCATGCGGTTCGGGTCGAACTTGGGGGCTTCCATCCCGGCTCCGACGAGCACGAGCCGCCCGCCACGGCGCAGTTGGTGAAACGCCAGCTCCATCGCAGCCTTCTTGCCGGAGCACTCGAGGACCGCGTCGACTGCTCGGGCCGCCATCCGCTCGGGCTCCCAAGGGGGGAAGCTCTCGAGCTCGGAAGGATCGATCGCGCTCTGGGCACCCAGGCGAAGAGCAAGGGCCCGGCGAGACTCACCCGGCTCGACGACGGTCACGGGAGCGATCCCTTTCGCCAAGAGCGCGGCGACGCTCAGCGCGCCGATCGGGCCTGCACCGAAGACCATCGCAGAGTCACCGGCTTCGAGCCGAGATCGGGTGATCCCGTGAAGGGCGACGGCCAGAGGCTCGGCGAGGGCGGCCTGTCGCAGAGTGAGTCCTTTCGGCACCCTGAACAAGGACGCCGAGTCGACCAGGACGTAGTCGGCGAACGCCCCGTTGTCCAGGTGCTGGTCGACGCTTCCCTCACGCCGTTCGCACTGCGAGGGCTTGCCTTCCCGACATCGCCGGCACTCACCGCACTTGGGAGACGGTCCGGCGACTACCGGTTCTCCCACGGACCATCCCGAGACGTCCTTACCGACGGCTGCGATCGTGCCCGTGAACTCGTGTCCTCCCACGAGGCCCGGCTGTCCCCAGCCCTCGACCATCAAATGGAGATCGGAGCCGCACACACCGCAGTGGGAAACCTCGACCAGCACCTGCCCCGCTCCCGGGGTAGGGACGGAGCGTTCTTCGACCTCCACGCTCCCCGGGGCGCGGTAGACGGCGGCGCGCATCGTGGCCGGAAGGGAGGTCATCGCCCCGCACCCAGGCCTATCGTCCTGGCGACCCGCTCTGTGTGATCCGCCGTCGTGCCGAACAGCGCGGCCGAGGCTTTGGCTCGCTTCACGTACAGGTGCATGTCGTGCTCCCACGTATAGCCGATGCCCCCGAGCGTCTGAATGGCGTGCTGGGCGAGGAGCTTCTGGCAGTCGCCTGCGCTCGACTTCGCCATCGACACTGCAAGCGAGCGCCGCTCGTCCTCCTCGGCGATGCAGAGAGCGGCAAAATAAGCGGTTGCGCGGGCGGACTCGAGGGCCACGTACATGTCGGCGAGCTTGTGCTTGATCGCTTGGAACGACCCGATCTTCACCCCGAACTGCTCGCGTTGGCCTACGTAGGCGTGGACGATGTCGAACATCGCCTGGCAGGTTCCCACGAGCTCGGCGCTCAGTGCGGCAGCGGCCTCCTCGAGGATTGCGCGAAGAATGCGTGCACAGTCGCCTGGCGACCCCAGAACGCGGTCTGGTCCCACCTGTGCACCGTCGAGCTCGACCGTCGCGTACTGCCTCGACGCGTCGATATTTCTAATCGGAGCGGAGCGAACCGACTCGCGTGGGACGACGAACAGGCAGATCCCGTCGTCTCCGCTGGTTCCGGGGAGTCGCGCCGCGACCACGAGCTCGTCGGCGCGAGCACCGTCGGTCACGAAGTGCTTCGTGCCGCGCAGGACGAAGTCCGGGCCGTCCGCATCGGCCACTGCCTCGATCGCCCTTGTATCGAAGCTCCCCGACGCCTCGGCAACCGCCAGAGTCCCGACCATTCCCTCACGGACCACTGGTCCGAGGAACGTGCGCCTTTGGTCCGATGAGCCCGCGAGACGCAGCGCCGAGGCGAACTGGGCGGCCGTGGAGAAGAAGGGTCCGGGTGCGATCGCACGTCCGAGCTCCTCCGAGACGACGGCAAGCTCGACGAAACCCAGCCCCAACCCACCTTCGGACTCGGCTACGGCCAACGCAGGCCAATCGAGCTCGACCATCTTCTCCCACAGCTCTTCCGAGCCCTTCGAGTCCTCGACTACCTGGCGAACCAGCGCCACGGAACACTCGGCTTCCAAGAAGTCGCGCACCGACTCCGCCAGTTGACGCTGGTCCTCCGAAAGCTCGAGATCCATCAGCGCTTCCCGGCCGTCCGCAGCAATGAGCCCACCTCGCGCACGATCGCCCCCTCCTGCTTCGGGCCCACCCACCACAGTTCTATGACTCTCGTGTCAGCCTACTTGGGGGTCTCTCGAGCCGGGAAATGGACCTTCATGTTCCGGCATCTTCCGGCATCGTGTGCCGTCGCGGCGGAGCGTCGCCGGGGTGCCGGGTCAGAAGCCCCTGAACTGAGGATCGCGCCGCTCGGCGAAAGCCCGAAGGCCTTCTGCCGCGTCCGCCGTCGAGACCACGATCTCCTGAGCCCATGCCTCCTCGTCGAACGCGGTGCGCCGGTCGGAGTCGAGCGAGCGGTTGAGCAGCCACTTGGCCATTGAGATGGCCTTCGTCGGCCCCGAAGCCAGCCGGCGCGCGAGCTCACCTGCAACCTGGTCCAGCTGCTCTCGTTCCACCACGCGGTTCACGAGGCCGAGCCTTTCGGCGTCCTCGGCGGCGAGGTCGTCCCCGAAGAAGATCAGCTCCTTCGCCTTCTGCAGGCCGACCAGGCGCGGCAGGAGGTACGCACCTCCCCCGTCGGGCGAGATCCCACGCCGGACGAAGACCTCTATGAAGCGCGCACTGCGCGCGGCGACGACCAAGTCACAGGCGAACGCCATGTGAGCGCCGATGCCGGCAGCGGTGCCGTTGACCGCCGCAAGGACCGGCTTCTCGCAGTCGAGGATCGCCGAGACGAGCCGCTGTGCACCGAGGCGGATCATGCGCGACGCCTCGCCCAATACGCGCTCGGGGGCGTCAGCCGGGCGCGCCGGCGCGTCTTGGCGTGCGGCGCGCAGGTCTGCACCCGTGCAGAACCCCTCCCCGGTCGCGCCCAGCACCACCGCTCTCACCTCGAGTGAGGCGCTCGCCTCCTCGAGGAGATCGATGACCCGGTTGCGCTGGTCGGGCGTTATGGCGTTTCGCACCTCGGGCCGGTTGAGCGTGATCCATGCGACCTGGTCCTCGACCCGGTGGAGGACCTGCTCTTCGAGCGGCTTCTCCTCGTCTGTCATGACTTGGTTTGCTAGTGCCAGAGAGCTCCGGCGTCAACGTGGGCCCTCGTCGGGCCTCCGCCAGGCCTGGGACGCCCGGGTTTATGAACGGCTCGGGACCTCGCCAGGATGATGCCGGCTGCTCCTTGCGGCGCCTGCGTCCGATCCTGACGTGCGTGTCCGCGTCCGGTGGGTTTACGCTCGCCAACCGTGGCAGACGAGAAGAGACAGATCCCGGTCGTCGACTACCTCGTGCTCGGGGATGACCCCCACCTCGAG
The DNA here is from genome assembly GCA_036786835.1 of Acidimicrobiales bacterium. Taxonomy (GTDB): domain Bacteria; phylum Actinomycetota; class Acidimicrobiia; order Acidimicrobiales; family UBA8190; genus Bog-564. Next base: position 47,171 of record DAIQQK010000006.1, read on the forward strand.
TCCAACTCCTGTAGCAGCTGCGGCGCCGTCTACTTCGACCGCCGCAATGCTTGCGCCCGTTGCAGCGGGAGGTCCTTCGAGCGGCGGGCGCTCGCTAAGACCGGCGTCCTTCGTTCGTACAGCATCGTCCACCGGGCCGCACCCGGCGTGCCGGTGCCCTACGTCTCCACCGTCGTCGAGCTCGACGGAGGCGGTGTCGTGAAGGCGAACCTCGTCGACGGCGGGACTGACCCCGAGAAGATCGAGCTCGGGATGCCGGTTCGGCTCACGACCTTCGCCTGCGGAGTCGACGGAGCGGGGACCGAAGCGATCGCCTTCGGATTCACCCCCACCTGAGCTGTCTAGGAGGGCCAATGACAGACAACGTTTGGATCCTCGGCGCGTCGATGACGCGCTTCGGCCGTTACCCCGAGCACGACACCATCGACTTGGCGAGCGAAGCCGCACTCGGCGCGCTCGATGACGCCGGCGCGACGATGGCCGAGATGGGCGTGCTCGCCGTCGGGTGCCTGTCCGAGGCCAACGCGATGGTCGGGCAGCGACTCCAGAAGCAGATCGGCCAGACCGGTGTCGGCGTCTACAACGTCGCCAACGCGTGCGCGACCGGTGCCACGGCGGTGCGCACGGCTCTTTTGGCGATAAAGGCCGGAGAGGCCGACATGGCTCTCGCCGTCGGGGTCGAGAAGATGGGGAAGATGGGCCTGCTCGGGCCGGCGGGGCGCGAGCGCAGCGGGCCGAACACCTTCGAGCCTTCGGGGCGCTACGGATCGGTGATGCCGGTCGAGGGAGTGCTCGGGACCCAATTGATGCCGGGAGTCTTTGCACAGGCAGGAATGGAGTACGCCTCGCGCCATCATGGTGTCGGCTTCGAGCAGTTCGCCAAGGTGGCGGAGAAGAACCACGCGCACTCGACGCTCAACCCACTCGCCCAGTACCGCAAGGCCTTCTCGCTGGACGAGGTGATGGCTGCAGAGATGATCGCCTACCCCAACACTCTTCTCATGTGCTGCCCCACCGGCGACGGAGCGGCCGCGATCGTGCTGTGCTCTGAGTCCAAGCTGAAGACGCTCGATGCTACACAGCGCAGGCGGGCGGTGAAGATCTCCGCCTCGGTGCTCACCTCAGATCCGTACGTCGAGTCCGACACGGCTCAACCGGACGTGAACACGCTGACCAAGCTCGCTGCAGACAAGGCGTACGAGCAGTCGGGAGTGTCTCCGCGCGACCTCGACCTCGTCGAGCTGCACGACTGCTTCGCGACGGCCGAGCTCGTCCACTACGAGAACCTCTCGCTGTGCGAACCCGGAGGCGCAGGCGACTTCATCGACCGGCGTGCCCCTTGGCGCGACGGCGAGATCCCTGTGAACGTCTCGGGCGGACTCATCTCCAAGGGCCACCCCATCGGCGCCACGGGTGCAGCCAACCTCTACGAGGTGACCACGCACTTGCGCGGCGAAGCGGGTGACCGGCAGATCGAGGGAGCGAAGGTCGGGCTCACCCACGTGATCGGGCTCGGCTCGGCGTGCGCGGTGCACGTTCTCGAGCGCGCTGCCTCCTGATCGCGAGCTCATAGCCAAGACTCCCAGAGGCGCAGGTGCGACCAGCCGGAGGACCCGATCCCGAACCGGGTCTCTCGACATTCGAGGTACCCGTCGCCGGCGGAGACATGCACGTCGCGAAGTGGGGTACGGAGCACTGCTCCGTGCTCGGGATCCACGGGATCACCGCTTCGCCGGTCTCGCTCGCACCAGTGGCGCGGCTTCTCGGGCCCGAGATCTCGACGTGCGCCCCCGACCTGCGCGGGCGCGGCAGGTCGGCGCACCTCGGAGCCCCTTACGGGATGCGCGCCCACGCGGAAGACTGCGCCGCGGTAATCCGCTCGTGTGCGAACGGTCCGGTCGTCGTGCTCGGAGTGTCGATGGGCGCGTACGTAGCGGTGGTGCTCGCGGCGTCACGTCCCGATCTCGTCGATCGTCTCGTGCTGGCAGACGGGGGACTCCCGATTCCCTTGCCCGCGGGACTGCCTGACGACCTCACTCCCGACCAGGTCACCGAGCTCGTACTCGGACCCGCGCTTGCGAGGTTGCAGATGGTGTTCGGCTCACTGGATGAGTACTTCGACTTCTGGAGGGCGCACCCTGCTTTCTCCGAAGACTGGAACGAAGACGTCGAGGCATACCTCGAGTACGACCTCGAGCCGGTCGAAGGGGGGTTCCGGTCAAGGGTGAAGGAGGAGGCCGTGCGCGTCGACGCCACCGAGCAACTCGTCGATCCTGAGATCATCACCGACTCGGTCGAGCGCATCGAATGCCCCATCTCGCTTCTCAGGGCGCCTCGAAACCTCCTGAACCAGCCGACCCCCTTGATACCCGACGAGGTCGCGCGCGATTGGGAGCAGCGGCTTCCCAATTTGTCGTCGGAGCTGGTGGAGGACGTCAACCACTACTCGCTCGTCCTAGGAGACCGCGGAACCAGGACAGTCGCCGATCGCGTGAGGGTTGGGGGTCGTCGCTGACCCCTCTCCTCAGTGGTCTGTTCCTCTCCCCGTTACGGTCTGGCGTGGCACTTCGTGATGCGGCTGAGGGTTGTTCGCGCGCTCCTCGCGGAGCCTGTTCTTCAGGATCTTCCCGTTCGGCTCTCGTGGCAGGACGTCCACGAACTCGACCGTCCGCGGCAGCTTGAAGTTTGCAAGCCTCACCGCCACTCTCGAGACGAGCGCCTCGGCGTCGGGGAGGGTGCCGGGTCGGAGCTCCACCACCGCGTGGACACGCTGGCCCATGCGTTCGTCGGGCAACCCGATCACAGCTGCGTCGACCACCTCGTCGTCCTCTACGAGCGCAGCCTCCACCTCCGCGGGGTAGATGTTGACCCCGCCGCTGATTATGAGGTCGGTGCGCCGGTCGGCCAGGAACAGGTACCCGTCCTCGTCGAGGTAGCCGAGGTCCCCGACGGTGAACAGTCCGCCGCTCCAGGCCTTCTGCGTCTTCTCCGGCGCGTTGTGGTATTCGAAGCGGTGTCTGCCCGCGGGGGTTACGTAGACCTCTCCGATCTCGCCGGGCTCGAGCTCCTCGCCGTCGGTGCCCCTGATATGGACAGACAAACCTGGGAACGGACGTCCCACGCTTCCCGGCTTGTCGAGCCACTCCTCCGGGGAGATCACCGTCGCAATGCCTTCGCTCGAGCCGTAGTACTCCCACACGGTTCCCGGGGGGAACACCTCGAGGATCCGCCGCTTCACATCGACCGGACAAGGAGCCGCCGCGTGGAGGATCCTGCGCACGCTCGAGAGGTCGAAGCTCTTCCAATCCGCCTCGAGGACCCTGATGAAGTTGGCCGGGACCATCTGAGAGGTGGTCACGCGCTCGGTCTCCATCAGGAGCAGGGCATCGTTTGCATCCCAGCGCGGCATGACGACGATCGTCCCGCCCTCGGTCAAGCTCATGAGCGAGTACGCGCTTGGGGCCGTGTGGTACATCGGTCCGCACATGAGATGCACGTCCGACGGGAGGAAGCCCCAGAACGTCGCGAACGGATTTGGTGGTGCCTGCTTGGCTGGGAGAGGTGGCGGCCGCACGATCCCTTTCGGGCGACCCGTCGTCCCGGAGGTGTACTGCATCGTGGTGACCGGTGTGGCGATCCAGTCGTCGGTGGGGGGCTCGTCGGTTCCTCCTGCTTCGATCACCTCCGAGACATCCAGGGCTCGCACCCCTGCGCCCGCGGCGGAGTCGAGTGCGACGGGAGACCCGTCGTGTACGAGGGTCACCGAGCCCGAGTCGCGCAGCATGTAGACCGCTTCGGGAGCAGTGAGACGCGTGGACACGGGCACGACCAGCGCGCCCAGACGAGCCACGCCATGCCACGCGCCGAAACCCTCGGTGGAGTTGTGCATCATGATCGCCACGCGGTCCCCGGGCGCATGGACGCTCGGTGCGATCGCGTGGGCGAAGGAGTTCGCCATGCGGTCCAGCTCCGCGAAGGTCGTGCGCCTTTCGCCGCAGACGATCGCCACGCGGTTCGGGTCGGCGCTCGCGACCGCGGCTAGGCCCCTTGGCGCCGCCGGCTCGCTCGGCTTCCTCGGCTCGCCGGTAGCCTCAGCGCCCGCAGTGCCCTCAATGCCCACCATTCGGGCGGCATCCTAGGCCCGACCGACCGAAGGTGCCTGACACGGGCGTCAGGTATAGGATCGGCCGGCGGCCCAAGCGTTTCAGGATCGTTTTCCGGCTTTGGCTATTCGGCTTCGGCCGCTTCGAGCGGGTCGGGCCGCCGGGAGCGGAAGGACCAGCGGCAACCAGGGAGGACGCGCCTTGCAAACAGAGGACCTCATCCTCGTGAGCGTCGACGACCACGTCGTCGAGCCACCCGACATGTTCGACGGGCGGGTGGCGTCGAAGTGGGTGGACCGAGCTCCTCGCGTGGTGCACAAGGACGACGGCACGGACGTGTGGTCCTACGAGGGCAACGAGATCCCAAATGTCGGCCTGAACGCGGTCGTCGGCACCCCTCCCGAGGAGTACGGGATAGAGCCCACCTCTTTCGCGGAAATGCGCCCGGGCTGTTACGACATCCGCGAGAGGGTGCGCGACATGAACGTGAACGGCGTGCTGGGCTCGATGTGCTTTCCCTCGTTCGTGCAGTTCTGCGGTCAACTTTTCGCGCGAACCGAGGACAAGGAGCTCGCGCTCGCCATGGTCCACGCGTACAACGACTGGCACGTCGAGTCGTGGTGCGGCGCCGCTCCGGGGCGCTTCATCCCACTCTCGATCCCTCCGATCTGGGACCCGGAGCTCATGGCCGACGAAGTGCGGCGGCTCGCAGCCAAGGGCTGTCACGCCGTCACCTTCTCCGAGAACCCCTCGAAGCTCGGGTGGCCGAGCTTCCACGACTCGCACTGGGATCCTTTCTTCTCGGCCTGCGCCGACGAAGGCACGGTCATCTGCCTGCACATCGGCTCGTCCTCGACTCTCGCGATCACCGCCCCGGACGCGCCTTTCGACGTGCTGATCGCATTGCAGCCGGTGAACATCATCCAGTGCGCCGCGGACCTTCTCTTCTCACCCGTTCTGCGCAAGTACCCCGACCTGCGCATAGCTCTCAGTGAAGGTGGGATCGGCTGGATCCCGTACTTCTTGGAGCGGGTCGACTACGTCTACCAGCACCATCACTTGTGGACCGGGCAGGACTTCGGGGACAGGCTTCCGAGCCAGGTCTTCAAAGAGCGGATCATCACCTGCTTCATCGACGACGCCTTCGGCGTTGAGAACCGCAGGCACCTCGAGCTCGACAACGTGTGCTGGGAGTGCGACTACCCCCATTCGGATTCGACCTGGCCGAACGCCCCCGAGATCGCGATGAAGTACCTCAGCGACGTGCCGGACGACGAGGTGAACAAGATCACTCACGCCAACGCCATGCGCCTCTTCCACTACGACCCCTTCTCGGTACGACCGAGAGAGAAATGCACGGTCGGAGCACTTCGGGCAGAGGCGACCGATGTCGACGTGTCCCTGCGGCCCAGGCGGGCTTCGGGACAGAAGCACAAGACCCTGGCCGCCGACCTGGGTGCGATCGCCGAGCGCCGGTCGTGACCCGGCTCGGTTAGCCGGCACGTACGGATTACCAGCGACCGACCTGTGCTCCTCGACGAGAAGCGTTGTGAGCTGCCCGGCGCGTCCAGGCTCCGGGGTACCAGATGACTGACTGGGCGCGGGTCCCGGTAGTCGTCGGCGCGGGGCAGCTGACCAATCGCGAAGAGGACCCGCTCTCGGCTCCTGATCCGTTCGACTTGATGCACGAAGCTGCGGGCCTCGCGGCGACCTCGGCAGGACAGGCCGGGATACCGAACACTCTGACGCACCTTTGGATGGTGCACTCTCTCTCGCTGCGACACGGTGACCCGGCCCGAGCGCTGGCAGATCGAATCGGGGCGGCCGGTGCGCAGGCGCGCTGCTCGGGCATGGGCGGCTCCGTCCCGCAGTGGCTCGTCGACCGCGCCGCGGAGCTGGTCTGCGAAGGCGGCCGGCCGCAATTGTTGATCGTGGGCGCCGAGGCCCTGGCGACCCGCAGACGCGCCAAGCGGGCGGGTCTGCGCCTGGACTGGCCGGCCACGCCCGGCTTCCCCGACACGTGGCCTCCCATCGAGCCTGACCTGGGGGTCCACGAGGTCGAACGCTCCCACGGCCTCGAGCAGGCGACGGCCATGTACGCGCTCGTGGAGAGCGCCTTGTCCAATGCGGGAGGTGAGGGCAGAGCCGCGCACACACGTGCGATGGGTGAGCTCATGGCGAGCTTCAACGAGGTCGCAGCCCGCAACCCCTTCTCGTGGTTCGCAACGGCCCGTGGTGCCGACGAGCTGACGACGGTGACACCCGAGAACCGGATGATCTATTACCCGTATCCGAAATACTTGAACGCCGTCATGGACGTGGACATGTCTGCGGCGGTGATCGTCACCGACGCAGCCACGGCGCGCGACTGGGGGCTCGCCCCTGACGAGGTCGCCTACGTGGCGGGGTGGGCCGACGCCCACGACATCTGGTACCTGTCGGAGCGGCCGCGGGTGGAGCGCTCGGAGGCGCTGGCGGTCTGCGCACGAGCGGCGATCGGGGCAGCCGCGATCGACGTCGGGGACGTCTCGGCGTTCGACCTGTACTCGTGCTTCCCGAGCTCCATAGAGGTCGCGCGCGACTGCATCGGTATCGCGCCTCAGGATCATCGTCCTCTCACGCTGACTGGTGGCCTGCCGTACCACGGCGGTCCCGGGAGCAATTACGTCACCCACGCGATCGCCAACACGCTCGAGTGGCTCAGGTCCGGGTCCGGAGACTCGGTGCTCGTGCACGGGAACGGCTACTACCTGACCAAGCACTCGGTCGGCGTCTATACGAGAAGGCCTCCGCTGGACCAGCCTCAACCGGTCGACGGGATCCAAGAGCTTGCCGACGAGCAGGGCCAGGCCGTTCGCGTCGACGCGTCGGCACAAGGACCGGGGACAGTCGTCGCGTACACGGCGCCGTTCACACGAGAAGGTGCTCCCGAACCCGCCGTAGTGCTCGTCGACGTCGACGGAAGACGCACCGTGGCCCGCGCAGACGAGCCTCTCACCGCACTCCTCGTCGGAGGCGTCGGCGACGTCGGAGGCGTCGGCGACGTCGGAGGCGTCGGCGACGTCGGAGGCGTCGGCGACGTCGGAGACGTCGGCGGCGCCCAAAGCGATGAAAGCAATGGCAATGGGGTGGGCTCGAAGGTCGTCGTGTACGCCGGCGCGGAGGGAAACATCGTCAGCGGAGGTGCATAGCGAGGTCCCTGGTTCGACGGTAGGCGGAGCCGTCGCGCTTACTGGGGCCCTGGCATGTGCAGCGTCGAACTCCCGTCTTTTCGGGAGACGTGTGCGCGGCTGGCTGGGCTCGGGTGCGAGATGCCGGGGCTGAACGATCTCGGCTCCCAGGTCTGACACGGGCGGGCCTAGGTCAGTCCGTCGTCGGGGTGAGCCTCAGCCGTCGATGACCAGAGCTTGCTCGGGACAATTCTCGACGGCGTCTCTCGCCATGCTCTCGCTTCCGCCGGGCACATCCTCTGCCAGAAGGACGCAATGCCCGTAGTCGTCGGAATCGAATATCGCGGGCGCGAGTGCGTAACAGCGACCGTGACCCTGGCAGAGCTCGGGATCGAGCCTGATCCGCATCGAGCGATCAGCTGGTGGGAGTGAACTCGAGAGGGAGGGTGTGCAGGGAGCGCAACCCGGGCGTGTACTCGAGAACAGTTCCCGGTGCCAGCCAGTAGTCGGGGATGCGTTTGTGGAATTCGCGAAGCGCCACGCGCAGCTCCAAGCGGGCGAGGTGCGAACCGAGGCAACGGTGAACTCCGCCGCCGAACGCCAGATGGGGGTTCGGGTTTCGCCGCAGGTCGACGGTGTCGAGGCCAGGGTGGGCGGAGTCGTCGGTGTTGGCCGACCCGAGCAGCAGCATGACCTGCTCACCCTTCTTGACGGGGCAACCTCCGAAGTCCACATCCTCGGTCGCAACCCGCGGGACCGCGGGCACGGGGCTCTCCCAGCGAAGCAGCTCCTCCACCGCAGAGGGGATCGCCGACGGGTCGTCGACCAGAAGCTTGCGCTGGTCGGGCTCCTGGGCCAGATAGGCGAAGAAGCAGTCGAGCGAGTCGGTGACGGTGTCGAGACCGGCGATGATGAAGAGGAAGCAGATGTCCATGACCTCTTCGTCCGTCAGCCGCTCGGAGTCCACCTCGCTGGAGATGATCTGCCCCAGCAGGTCGTCGGTCGGATTGTGGCGGCGTTTCTCGAGGATCTCTTGGAAGTAGATGTACACGGCGTCGCCGGCTTTCTTCCTGTGCGGCGCCTGCTCGTCGAGGGTGATCCCGGGCGGGCGGATTATCGCGTCCTTGAACTCGAGGAACATGTCGAGGTCCTCGTAGGGCAGACCCATGAGCCGCAAGAACACGGTGCAGGGCAGAGGCACCGCGAACTCCTCGTGGAGGTCGCAAGAGCCACGTGATGCAAACCCCCCCATGAGCTTGGTCACGAGCGAGACGACCTCGTCCTCCAAGAGCGCCATCTTCTTCGGAGCGAACAGCGGGTCGAGGATCCGGCGGTACTTGACGTGCTGGGGTGGGTCGATCTGAAGCGGTATCAGCGGCCGCACGTTGCCGAGATCCATCGGCACTTCGCTCCAGCAGAAATTCGCCGTGCGACGCAGCGCTTCCTCCACGTGCTCACGGCGCGTCACGAGCGTGAACATGTCACCGATCCGGTGAACAGGCTCCTCGCGTAACTGGCGCGCGATCGCGCGCGGGTCGTCGGACGAGGCGAGGTCGGCAACTGTCGCAGCCGACGGCCCTTTCGAGTCGTCACTGGGGTTCATCGATCGGCCTTACCTTTCGCTCTCGGGCTCTGCGGTTCGCTTCCCCGGCGCCGCAAGTCCGTTGCCGGATCGCACTCCACGAGAGGTCGCCCGAAATCCGCCCCCGAGGAGAAAAAGGCTAGCGTTTTCTGACGCCGATGTCAGGTCTGACACGGGCGTCACCTGACACGAGACGCCGTCGGCGTCAGGTGCCTACCAGGAGTCAGCTGCGGGTCAGACCCCCTGTCCCGACATGCAGATCCGGCACGGCTCCATCTCGACCACTGCGCCCGCCCCGAGCACCCGCAGGCCCTCCGTGTGGTGGGCGATGATCGGGCAGCTCGGGAGGTGATAGACGGTCCCCGCCGAGGTGACGACGTACGTGGCGCTCACCGGCCCGGCCGAGGAGGAGGCGTCGTGCGCTGCACCTGCTTCGGGGCGTCCCGGGGCCGGTGGGTACCCCTGGGGCTGGGGCTGCGGTTGTGCCTGGCCCTGGAACGGGCCGCCCTCGGGGCCGGCGACATGGGGTGAGACCCAACCGTTCCCGCCGGGAAGGCGGTCGGCGATGGCCCTGAGAGTCATCTGCATGGCCTGGAGCTGCTCCTCGTGGTGGTGGTCCGCCTGGTCGTAGAGGCGGTAGAGCCAGTGCGCCCAATAGAAGAGGCCACCGAGAACGATGCAGCCCAGCCCGGCGAACGACCCGCTCACGAGATAGGGGATCTGCTGCTGCACGTATGCGGTGTGCGCAGCTCCGTACCATGCGATCAGAATCAGCACCACGCCGAGCGGGACGAGGATCGATCCGGCGACCACCTGCCACGTGTTGCGCAGATCGACTCCGCTCCCCTCGCCTCCCGGCCGGCGTGGGAGCAGGCGTCTCCAGAAGCGTCCACCTCCCGAGGAGTCCGATGACTTCTCACCCGGCGGCGCGCCCGCTTCGTCTGGCGACGAAGCCGCTCTCGATGCCTCGAAACCCCACGAGCTCGAGCCGATCCCGCCGCCCGGGGCGGACGTCTCGGGCCAGGTCTCGACCGGCTGTCCTTCGGTTTCAGGGAGCACCCTCACCATCTTCTTCATCTCCCCCCAGAGAGGAACTGCCAGCGAGCTGCCAGCAGCATCGGATAGGCCATGACCACACAAAGCAAGAGCAAGACGATCAACCAGCCGAGGGGCGCCGGGATGCCGAAGGGCAGTCGGTTGGACGCCCTCGCGCCGAGCGAGCTGGGCGAGCCCGACGCGCTCGTAGCGGGACCGGAAGTGCCGGGGACCGAACCGAAGGAGCCCGAAGGGATTCCGAGGTCGCTACCGAGACCGCCGAGCTCGAGGCCGAGTCCCGAGTCGCCGCCGAGTCCGATCGACACGCCCGACCCCGAACCCGATCCCGAGAAGGCCGGGGCCAACGCGGCTTGGACGTCGCTCGTGGCCGCGCCCAGGGTTACCGACGTGGTCATTTCGTAGGTCCCGGCGGGAAGCCCGACGTTGCCGAGCGCCGGTAATGGAATCGTCGGCTCCCCGGGTATGTACGGGACGGCGAACTTGTGGCTCAGGCTGACCACCAGACCGCCGGCATCGGCGTCGCCCTCGGCCCCGTTCGAAGTCGTCGCCGGATCGAGCAGCCGGACATTGATCCCGTCCTGGGCAAACGTCGCGTCGAGAGTGTTCTGCGCTTGCGCGGGCGTGATGCCGATCGACGAGGTACTGCTTCCCGAAACGTGGACTCCCTGGCTGTCGATGTACGCCGGCAGACCCTCGACAGTGACACCGAGCATGTGCAGCGAAGCGGTAGGGGTTCCGGCGTTGCCGTCGGACTGCGACGAGGCATTGGAGGTGATCTGGCTTATGTTCAGCACCCCCGCTATGTCGATCGCCTTCAGGATCGTCGTCGCCGTCCCCGTGACCGCCGAGTCTGCAATCGCCACCTGGTTGGTCGATTGAACCTGTCCGATGTCGATGGCCGGTCCGGCGACGGCGCCCAGAGCACCGAGCACCGAGGGGCTCGAGGGGCCGAGGTGCACCACCCCCGCCGAGGGGGCCGAGGGGGGTGCGAACTGCAGGTCCGTCAGCGTCGCGGTGACATTCGCCCCCGAGGCATCTGCGTGCGCGGTCGCGCTGAACACGTTCGGGGCGAACGGGACTCCGGCGGGCGGAGTCCCGCCGAAGCTGGAGCTCTGGCCATGGCTCGGAGAAGGAGGGTATTGCGCCTCGGCTTGAAGCGGGTCGTTCGGAATAGGAGGTGCAGAAGGCTCGAACAGCGAGATGAGGCTGCCGAAGTTGCCGAGGATGTCGCCGGGCCAGAACGGGGTGCCTTGCGCGGTGATAACGGGGCCGTTGCTGACGCTCGTGCGCGCAAAGGGAACGTCGGCTTCGAGGATGTTGTCTCCTGGGAGCGGGAGGACACCCGGAACGTTGAAGGCGAACTGCACCGCGAGCCCTTCGACGTTGGCGGTGTAGCCCGTGATGGTGCTGCTCGACGAACCGTCGCCTGAATCGGCGTGGGCCGCAGGCGCGAAAGCGACACCCGTGCCCGCGATCGCGCCGGTGCACAAGGCCGCCGAGGCTGCAAGCCTTCGAAGTGTCGAGCTCGTGGGTCCCATCGTTCGGCCTCCTTTCAACTTCCCAGGTAGGCGGAGACGAGCGCGCCCTCGCGCACGTCCTCCGGCTCGCCCACGTCGACAACGCGGCCCTTGTCCATCACGTAGACGTAGTCAGCCAGCTGTAGCGCCGCGTCGACGTACTGCTCCACGAGGAGGATGCTCGTCCCTGACTCCGCGCGTTCGCGAAGAGCGTCGAAGAGCTGACCGACGACGATCGGGGCGAGCCCCATCGATATCTCGTCGACCATCAAGAGGCGTGGATCCGACAGCAGCGCGCGGGCTAGTGAGAGCATCTGCTGCTCTCCGCCCGAGAGAGTTCCCGCCAGCTGCTTGAGCCTCGTGCCGAGCGGCGGGAAGATCCTCGCGGCCTCGGCCACCGGATCGATCTCCTCACCCAGCGCGTAGCGCACCATCTCCAAGTTCTCGAGCACAGTGAGGCTGGGGAAGATGCCCCTCCCTTCCGGCACGTGGACCACACCGAGGCGCGCGATCGCGTGCGTGGGCCGCCGCTCGACGCGGATGCCCGATACCAGCACGCGCCCAGCCTCCGGACGTACGAGGCCCGAGATCGCACGGAGGGTCGTGCTCTTCCCTGCCCCGTTAGGGCCGAGAAGCGCCACCACCGAGCCTTCGGGAACGACGAGCGAGATCCCCGATAGAGCGCGCATCGAGCCGTACGAGACCCAGACGTCGTCCAGCTCGAGCACCGGCGGTGCCAGGGTCGCAGCCGATCCCTGCATGGTGATGTCGTGGAGATCGCTCATCTCAGGCGACCTCCGTCTCTCCGAGGTACGCCGAACGCACGGCAGAGTCCGAGCGGATCTGGGCCGGGGACCCGCACGCGATCCGCCGACCGAAGTCCAGGACCGTTATGCACTCACAGACGTCCATGACGAGGGCCATGTCGTGCTCCACGAGCAGGACCGCAGGCTCACCGGAGGAGCTGCGACCGACGACGGCGCGAAGCACCTCGCAGAAACGTGCGGTCTCCGATGCGTCTAGCCCCGAGCTCGGCTCGTCGAGGAGGAGCACCCGCGGGTCGGTGCACAGGGCGCGCCCGAGCTCGATCATGCGCCCCTGGCCGGTGGGCAGAGCGCCCGCCGGGACGTCCGCGATCCGCCACAGGTCGAGCAGGTCCATCACTTCCGCGACCCGGCGTCGCCGCTCGGATCGCCCGCGTCCGAGCACTGCTCCGGGGTGGCAGGCCTCCCACGCGGCTACGAGGTTGTCCTCGACGCTCATGCGCACGAACAGCTCGAGCCGCTGGAATGTGCGCGCGATGCCCGCGCGGCCGCGGCGGTGCGGTGGCCAGCCGTTGATGTCGCGGCCGTCCAAGGAGACATGACCGGCGCGTGGCGTGATCAGACCCGTGAGCACGTTGAACAGGGTGGTCTTGCCCGCGCCGTTCGGACCGATCAACCCGGTGATCTGACCCGCGGGGACCTCGAGGTCAACGACGTCGAGAGCCTGCAGGCCTCCGAAGCGCACCGAGATCCCTGCGGCGTTGAGAAGCGGTGGGTTGGCGACACCGACGCCGTCAGCGTCCACTGCCCACCTCCATTCTCTCGGGCGTCGCGAACAACGTCTCGAGGACCAGCTGCCTGCGCGGACGCGGGCGCAGCACGGACATGCAGCGGCGCGCTTCCGCCACCGAAATGGCCACCGTGCCTTCGGGTTGGCGGGCGAGCCCGATCACCCCGATGGCGACGGTGAGCGCTATGTAGTTCACGATGTTCGGGTCGGTCGACGCCACCAGGTGCTGGATGCCGACCACCGCCCCTGCGAGGACGGCGCCGGTGATCATCGTCCTGGCGCCGAGCACGACGAGCAGCAGCAGCTCGAGCGACCAGTTCCAGGAAAAGCCCTGCGGGTTGATCGCCTGCAGGTAGCTGCCGTAGAGCGAGCCGCCGAGCGAGGCGACCGCTGCGCATATCGCGAAGGTGACGAGCTTGGTCACCGTGAGGTTCACGCCCAGCGTGGAGGCCGCCAGAGGGGAGTCGCGAAGGATGTTGAGCCGCCTGCCCACCGGGCCGCGGTTGACCACGTACGCGGCGAGCGCCAGCACCCCGAACACCACGAGGACGAGCTCGTAGAAGCCGACTCGGCCGGTGAAGGAGAGGCCGAAGATGTTCGGGCGCGCGTCTGTGATCCCTGTGAGGCCACCGCTCACGTCGGGTCTGTTGAAGACCAGAGTGTCCATGATCAAGGCGAACGCCAACGTCGCGAGCATGAAGTAGAGCCCCGAGAGACGGAGCGACGGCAGGCCGAGCAGCAGACCCAGGGGCACCGAGATGGCCATCCCGATGAGAGTCGCCAGGAGGAAATGATGGCCGTGCGCGCCCGCGAAGTGGCCGACGCAGAATGCGCCCACACCCACGAAGCTGAACTGGGCCAGTGATATCTGTCCCGCCCACCCCATGAGGACGACGAGGGTGAGGGCGATCATCGCCCAGGTCACGGCGACGGTGAAGTCGTCGAGCTTCGGCCCGCTCAGCACGACCGGAACCAGCAGCGCCAAGACGAACAAGGTCGTGCCGATGGTGAGTGGCCGCTGACTGCGGCGGCGCACGGCCCTCTGAGGCCCCGAGAACGCAGAGGACACTGCGGAAGGCGAGGCGCGCGAGGACGAGGGGTCCGAGGCCGCTGCCGCCATCGGCCTGACCGCCACTCCGGCCTCTTTGAGGCGGTTGCCGAGGACGACGAGGAGTACGAAGAGAGCCAGGTACGGAATGCAGGCCTCGAGGTCGGCGACGGTCCCCGAGCTCGACCACCTCGAGAGCACGCTCTGGAGGATCCCGAGGCCGAGTGCCCCTGCGAACGCCCAGGGCATGCCGAAGACGAAGCCGAGCACGGCAGGAGCAAAGGCGTAGAGAACCACGAGGACGAGCTGGTTCACGTCCAGCCCTTGAGTGGGGCTCAGGAGGATGCCCACGAGGACGCCGAACATCGAGGACACGATCCACGCGCCGCGCCTGATGCTGCCGGCATTCACGCCGATGATCCCGGCGAGGTCGCCGTTGTCGACGACGGCTCTCGTCGCGGTACCGAACCGGGTGTGTCGGAGCAGGAACCACAAGGCTCCGCCCATTGCGAGCGAGACGAGCAGCGTCGCGAGCTGGTCCCAGCCCACGTGCAAGTTCCCGCCCAAAAGGAAGGTGGATCGGGGGAAGATGCTCTGGAGCTGGCGTGCCTGTCCGCCCCAGATGAGAACCGCCGTCACCTGCAGCACGGAGAGCACGGCCAGGGTGGCGACCATCGGGATCTCCGCCGAAGCACCGGAGAAGAAGCGGAACAGCCCCTCGAACGCGATCCCGAAGAGCGGAGCAACCACGAGCAGCAGGACCGGCAGGGCCACCCATGCCGTGACGTGCCAGGAATCGTGAAGCTGCCAGTAGGTGAACGCGCTGAACATCGCCACCGCGCCGTAGGCGAAGTTGAAGATGCCGGTGGTCTTGTAAGTGAGCACCACACCCATGGCGGCCAGGCCGTAGATGCTTCCGGTGAAGACCCCGATGACGATGAACGGCCACAGCGTGCTCACCGCCGGTCAACCCCCCCGGGTCTCATCGCCGGTGCCCCACATCTCCTACGACGACGCCTGCACGAGCTGCCCGCCACAGAACAGACCCGAAGACGGGGACTTGCGCACGAAGCCGTTGCCCTTCACGACCGTGTCCACCTGACAGGTGATGTCGTTGTGATTCGCCGGCGTTATGGCACCGAGCGCGCCACCGCCCGTCCAGTTCTGGATGGCGCCCACCACCTTCGTGAGCGATGCCCGCGTGGGATTGTGCCCACTCGCTATGAGTGAGTAGATGAGCAGCTGACCCGCCTCCCAGGCGAGGAAGCCGAACCCGCTCGGCTGCTGGCCCGGCTCGTAGGTGCTGAGCTCCTGCTGGTAGAGCTGCACCGTGGGGTTGGGCTCGTTCAGGGGAATGAACGGAAGCCCCACTATGAGCCCCTGGGCGGCACTCTCACCTGCAGTGGATATCTGGTCGGGCGTGTAACCGTCGAAGGTCGTGTCGGTGTAGGGCATCGTGAACGACTGCTGCTGCATGGCCTGCAGGAGCTTGGCGTTGCCGGTTACGTCCAATGTCGTGATGACGCCGTTACAACCGGCATTGCGCATCTGGGCCACATCGCTCTCCAACGAGGCCGTCGCCGGCGATATCGAGAAGTCCGTGTAGCACACGCTCCCGCCGCCGAAGTGCTGGTACACGTATTCGAACTGCTGCGCCGCCTGAGCGCTTATGGAGATCGAGTAGGACAGGAATGCCATCTTCGTCGGGAAGTATCCCTGTGCCTTGGCAAGCGCGAACGCCGTGTCGCCGATGAAGTACGGGCCGTTCGGCCCCTGGGGCTGGTCGCAGCTACCGCCTGCGGCCGACCAGTAAGTGGCCGACTCGCTTCGGTTGCAGTTGATGGCAAAGCCGAAGTCGGGCGTGCCTGCCTGCACCATCTCGGGCACTCCTCCGTTGTCCGAGTCGGATGTCGAGCCCGCGAAACCGAGCACCTTGGGGATGAGGTCGGCGACGTCGGAGGCGTTCGTCGAGGAGTCTTGTTGGTCGTCCTCGACGTCGAGGTTCAGCTTGCGCCCGCATATGCCGCCAGCTGCGTTCACCGCACCGAAGAGAGCTTCGACCCCCTGGGGACCCTGGGGGAAGCTGCCAGACAGCGGGCCTGTGAGTCCGCTCACGTTCCCGAACGTGATCGAGGTCGGCGTGACCCCGGGCGCCGATGCGGTGTTGCCCGCCGAGTTCGGGCATGCGCTCGCCTCGGACTTCGGGTCGAAGTTGAACTGGGACGGAGGTGGCACCGCGACTCCGGAGCTCCCCGCCGTGGCCGCACCCGCAGAGCCCGACGCTGATCCCGTCCCGCCGGCGGCGCCAGGGCCGCCCGAGCCGGTCGACCCGAGTCCTCCGGTGGCCGAGCTCGTTCCGGCACCGGCCCCGCCCCCGGCTGCGCCAGCGCCGGTCGCAGATCCACTCTGGCCGACACCCGTGTCGGTGCCCAGGTACGGTCCGACGCGCGCGCCGCAGCTTGCCATCAACGCCACCACCGGCACGAGCACGAGAGTCGTCCGCCACCGCGAGCCGCGCAGGACAATTCCGTTCCCTGAAATCCGGTCCTTCCCCCTCCGCACTGACCCTCCTCGGCAAAGCGGCGCCTTGAAGAAATTGCCCTCGGCCACCGTCCCACCCTCCCCGGGGTGCCCCCTTCGCCTCCCGGATGCCGACCCTGCCGATATACCCGCAGGCTCTTGAGGAACGCCTGATGAGATGGAAACTTTCGGCTCCTCGCCAGGACTTCTCGATGCCGCGACCTGGACTGACGATCCAGGTACTCAGGTCGACCTGACGGCGGCGTCATAGAAGGCCGGCGCACACTCCCGCGGGCAATTCGACGCGTTGGCTTGTGGAGCTTTTGTCGTTCTCGGGTTGGGCGGTTGTCGGGCGCTGTAGCATTTCGTTGCAGGGAGCAGGAGGATCGCGTGGCGACTGTAGGCACCGGCAAGCTGGCACGTCGCGGCGCCGACCGACGGAGTTCGGCGGGCACACCGTCGGACGTCGGCGCTGCTCTTCGTGACGCGCGCGAGCGGCTCGGCGTCAGCCTGGGCGAGGTCCGCGACCGCACCGGCATCCCGTGGCAGCACCTCGAGGCGCTCGAAGCCATGGACCTTGCCCGTCTGCCCGATCAGCGCACGGTCGTGACCGCGGCAAGGCGCTATTCCGAGGTCGTGGGTCTCGATCCGTCCGAGGTTTGCGGAACCGCACTGCGGGTCTGGCAGGACGTCCACTGGACCCAGGCCCGCCAGATCGGCCCGACTCCTTCGGCCACCGGCACCTCCCCGCCTCCCGACCAGACCGCGGTCACACCGGTGACCCCCTCCCGAACCCCTCCGGCGTCTAGCCGCTCGAGGCGACGCCAGAGCTCCGGCTCGGGCAATGGAACCGGCAAATCCAAGCGCTCCGGAAGCACCAAGGTCGCGTCCGGTGCGGCAACTGCAAACACCGACGCCGGCGGCGCTGCTGACGCTTTCCTAGGAACCTCCGAATCGGGCACGCGGTCGAGCCAGAAGTCGTTCACGCAGACAGCGGAAGTGCCGGGGATCGCGAGGGGCGCAGGTCTGTCGCTCCACTTCGCGGACACCGGAGAGGTCCCCGTCACGAGACGCTTCGGCGGCGGTGCACGACCGGTACCGCGCTGGCTCCTCATCAGCGATGCCGTCGTTGCAGTTCTGCTCGTGATCGCGGGCGCCGGGATGGTCGTTCACCACTACAAGCCCCAGTGGCTGAAGGACATCCACGTGACGCGCGAGAGCGTCGGCGTTCCGACGGCTGCAGCGCCCTCCACCCATGGAAGCGCTTCACCTGGCACGGGCTCGTCTTCTCGAGCGGGAGGCTCCTCACGCCCCCTCGTGGTCACCCAGCCTTCCGACTCGACGGACTCGGCCTCGGTGACGGTCCGGGCGAGGAGCTACCAGGTCGTCGTGCTCGCCCAGGACTCCTGCTGGGTCGACGCAACGGTGCCGAACAATTCGACCCCTGTCTACGAGGACGTGATGCAGGCCGGTCAGACCCAGGTCCTGACACCCTCGGGCGGCCAGATCTCGATCCAGCTCGGCGCGAGCGCGGTGGTCGTCGGGGTCCAGATAGGCGGCAAGACGGTCACCGGATGGCTCTTCGCGCCCAGCAGCGCACCCTTCACGTTGAACTTCGCCTCGGCACCGGGCTCCTGAGGTCGCGCCCCGAGCTCAGCTGCTGAAGTTTCCGAGGGCGCCGGCGCCGATGAACCCACCGATGGCCGCTGCCAACGAGTCACCGGTCTTGCCGGGCCGAGAGGACTCTGCTGCGCGTGTGGGAAACTGTCGGAGCGGCTCGAGGGGGCGGGGCCGGTTCGTGAAATCGAGTTCCAGGTGGCGCGCGTGCATCTCGTGCGCACCCAGGAACGTGGAACTCGCCGAACTGGAGGATCCTTGCGCTACAGGTTCAACTCAGCCCGTCCGACTTGCTCCCTCACCCGCCCGGCGATCCTTCTGGGCATCGTCGTCTTCTCACTGGGTGCATTTGCTCTGCTTCCATTGCCTGCCGGCGCGGCCACCTCACCGCCGAACCCGAACGGCGCGAGTTGGGTGCCGCAGCCGGCCCAGTACTCCGAAGGCAGCAACCTGGATCAACCCGTGACCATGTCCGACGGAACCGTGCTGCGCGCGGACGTCTACTTCCCGACCGATCAGAAGACCGGCCAGCCGGCGAGCGGAACGTTCCCGGTGCTGCTCCAACAGACGCCCTACGGCAAGCAGAACATCACCACTTCGGCAGCCACCGTGATCGCCAACACCGATGCCCCGTACCTCGTGGACCACGGTTACATCGTCGTGATCTCCGACGTGCGTGGAACCGGCGACTCCGGGGGTACGTGGGGGTTGTTCGATCCCGTGCAGGCCACCGACGGAGCGACCCTGGTCGAATGGGCGGCGCACCTCGCGCACTCCGACGGCAGGGTCGGACTCTTCGGAGAGTCCTACATGGGGATCAACCAATTCCTGACCGCAGGAGCATTGAACGCCGGCT
Source organism: Acidimicrobiales bacterium (assembly GCA_036786835.1). GTDB lineage: Bacteria > Actinomycetota > Acidimicrobiia > Acidimicrobiales > UBA8190 > Bog-564. The sequence goes on from DAIQQK010000006.1 coordinate 66,194, forward strand.
CGCCGCTCAAGGCGATGTTCCCCATCATCTCCGGCAACGACCTTTACCGGGACACGGTCACCCAAGGGGGGATCCTCGACGCGGAATTCTCGTCCTTCTATTTGGCCCTGGTCGGCGGCCTGAACGCGGCAAACCCCGTCCTCAGTCCCCTCGAGGACCTCGGCAAGGGTTCCTCGGCATCTGCGACGGGCGATCTCGCTCCCCTCGCACCCGTCGAGCTCGCGCACAGCAGCTCGCTGCTCCAGTACGACCTACCCAGCGTTCTCGGCTTCGAGACGAACGGGGACGAGGCATACGACCAGAGCTACTGGGTGCAGCGGAACCCGATCAACATGCTTCAGAAGGTCGTCTCCGAACAGGTCCCGGCGTTCCTGGTCGGCGGATGGAACGACCTCTTCGAGCGAGGCGAGTTGCTCAATTACACCGGTCTGCAGAACGCCTACTTCGGGCGTCCACTTCTCGCGCCGATGACGGCGAGCCAACCGGTGACACCGAGATACCAGCTGATGATGGGCCCTTGGGAGCACGTGACGACGGGCACCGGTATCGACCTGTCCAAGCTGGAGCTGGGGGGGGGGG
>DAIQQK010000209.1:0-4626 GCA_036786835.1 Acidimicrobiales bacterium
TTCCAGCGAGCCAATGCTCGCAAGGTTAGGAGTCAACCGAAGCTGGGGCAGACCCTTTCTTTCCACGAGCAGGGTCGTGCCACTCTCCGCGGACCAGATCGGCGTCCACATTCTTCTTGAACCTGTCGGCATCGGTCGCTCTCTTAAACGTCTTTGAGCGTTCGTGCCCGCTGGGGTCTCGGTATCGAACTCGATAGACGGTGGCGCCGAGAGACCCATCGCTGCGTTTCTGCTGCCGCTTCTCAACATGCGCCATTGCTAACTCTCCTTCCCCGGAGCATCGGTTCCGTACTGTGCTCCCGATGACGACCTCCGTGTTCGCCACAGGTCAGCAGCGGGACGCCAGTCCTTCATCCCCCTCGGCCTACCCGCAGCCCGCGCTGCTGCCCGCCAGGCGAGACCTCCTCGGCCTAAGGCGCCGCCGCTTCCAATCAGAAGCTCCAGCACAGTCGATGCGGTCAGGTCGCCGGTGTTCCAAGCGAGAAGGGTCGTATCGTTAGGTGCCTCGGAAGGGATAAGTAGCTCCACGACAGGCACTCCGAAGAGCACAGCGAGTCCCACCAGCTCCTCGTAGGTGACTCGACGTGAAGCAGCCTCGGCCTCGGCCATGGTGATGCGCTTCCAGTCGAAGCCCAACCTCGTCATTGCTTCGGCAAGTTGCGCCTGAGTCCATCCAGCTTCCTCTCGGAGGGCCTTGACGTTCTCGCCGATGATCTGACCGAAGCTCGCCTCAAAGGTCGTCCAGCGGCTCATTCCGGCCACCGGGTTGGCCAGGCTCGCAGCCGCCCTCATCGCACGGTCTAATGCGCCGTAGAGAGCGCCCTGGTGGTCTTCTCCCTTGGCCATTCCAGTCAAAGCGTCACCGATCTGGGTTAGGTACGGCTGGATTTCTGGAGGTGGGCTAGTCCGGCTCCGGGCTGGCATGGGTCCCCTTTCTCAGGTATCTTGAGTTGCTGGAAAATACCGATCTCTGTAGCCTATAGGATCATAGCCTGGTCAAGGTGACAAGTGCGATTGCCGAGTAGGGAGGGCCGATGAACGACGAGGATCTACTGACGCTCGGCCAACTCGCGACGTTCCTCCAGGTCCCCCGGCAAACTATTTATGCCTGGCGCTGCCGGGGTGAAGGGCCACCTGGGATCAAGCTGGGAAAACACGTCAGATTCCGCCGCCGCGACGTTGAGAAGTGGCTCGATGTCCGTGGTGAAGCCGATTCTCGGAAGCACTCCAGGGATAGCGGATCGGGACGCCTGAGGTAGCCCTGTGACCCGCAAGGAGCAGTCCCCCTAGACCTCCCCTAAATAGGTCACCATGAGCCCATGACGCGTTCACAACTCAACACAGATACTCATGAGGCACCAACTATCGACGTCGGTGACCTTGCGAAGTTTCTCGACGTCTCCGAGAACACGATCTGGAGATGGGTAGATACAGGACTTATCGGTCACCACCGTCTGGGACCGCGTCTCGTGAGGTTCACTCCGCAAAACGTCGATGACTTCATCAGCCGCAGCCGAGTAGAAGCAAAAGTGTCGTAAGAGACGAAAACGGGCCACCCGCCGCAGGGATGACCCGTCTCCAACAGATTAAGGAATCCACCATGAGTATAACATGGGATACGCCATTTGAAGTTGAGCCAGTTCTCGACGCTCCGCTTTCGGACATCGTCGATTTCGTCGAAGAGATGGAACTCGAACTCTGGAACATCGACAAGGGCAAAGGACCGTCCAAGGCTCAGCTTCGACGTGCCGTCGAATGGTACGGCTACAAGCCATGGAACCGCATAGTCCATGAACTCCGTCGGCGCCGGATCCTCGCTGGCAAAGCTGTGGGCGATTTCTCATTCAGCGATGCCGGTATCGAGGTACGCCACGAGGTCATCGAGGCTGCTCTCGATGGCCTAGAGCCGATGTGTCCGTTCAGGTTTCGATTCGTGGAGACCGAGCGGTTTCAGCGCTTCGGGTTCGAGAGGCCATGTGGAACCTGGTGCTGTCGCGATTGCGGCCCGACGAACGCAGAAGAGCTTCTGGCGCAAGTCAAGCGATGCATCGGAGACCTTGAGGAGGTCTTCAGCGCGGAGGTGGCGTCGGATCCCAAGCTGTTCAGTCGCCTCTCGACGCGCCGTAAGGACCACGGGATCGAGATGTTCTGGTACCGCACGGTTGAGGGCCGCGTGTACATAATCGCCGACAAGCCGTTTCCTGGCTCGGCGCCGCCTCAGGAATGCATGCCAATGGCTCCTGAGCGGGCGATCGAGTGGATCCAGGCAAGCATGTGGGTACCAGGACACGATGACCACGGCTGGTCGAACGGTTGGCGCCAACTGGTCAATGACCCGAAGGGATCAGTGGGACCCGATCTCGACGACGACACCGCAGAAGAGGGCGCCTCAGACGCCCCGGACTCCGGCGCCGACGATCCCGCTGAAACGGTTCCCCGACTCATCGCGGTGTCCGAGCTGAGTGAGCTGCAAGTCGAGCGCGTCTTGGCGAAGCTCAAGCACGAAGCTCAGGAAAGATACGGGATCCGCATCGAGACCGGCCACATACCCGCTGACGTTCGACCGGACCTCGTGCGATTGTTGACGGATCTCATCGAAGCCGAGAAGGAATCGGGCCAGGCCAGTCGCAGTCAGCCACGCAATGATAAAAACTGATGGTTAACCCATAGGCTGATCTGCAACCCAAGGAATCGCTCTTCACCCATGGCCTGATTGCTAACCCTTTAACCAGAGTCTTTTGGGTCCAAGAGCAGGCCAAGGGTGAACGACAAGCCCTTGGGTCAACCGTCAGGATCGTGGGTCAGTCGGTAGGCCAAGGGTGAGACGGGGGGCCTTGGGTCAACCGTCAGTTCCTTGGGTCAACCGTCAGGATCGGCTCACTCTTCACGTCGGCGGCGTACTTTGTTGCCATCGAGCGAGCGAGGTCCCGGCGCGCTGACCGCCGCCGGTGACCATGCCGATGAATCCAGGCCTCGATCTCAGCCTCGTCCCAGATCAAGGACCGTCCCACCATCGCTAAGGCTCGTGGAAAGTCGCTCCGCTCTTCGAGTTGACGGACGCGCTGCCTCGTCACTCCAAGCCGGAGTGCGATCTCGCCACGACCAACCAGTCTCACAAGTTTCACAGTAGTCAAGCCTTGCGAAACGGAAGGGGACTCGATTAGGTCGTTACGCGCTCTTCGCACGAATGGCCACGTAGAACCCGAAACTAAGGCGAACTGCGTGCGGTGTAAGTCGAAGCGCTAGAGGACGGCGAAAAGAACAGGGCATCAAAAGTTTCGCCGCGTTACGCGAAGCGTAACCCCATCTCGCCGAACGGCTAAAAGAATAACTATTACGCGCGACGCGCGAACCAATAACTACTACGCGCGGACGCGACCCACGACCCACGACCCACGGACCGTGTAGCGGAGCTTGGCCCTTCGCCCCGTCACAGCGCCTCTGGCCGAGGCTCGATGCGTAGTGCCCCAAACGGGCGCCGCCGGACCTGCTCTTCGACGTCGTCCGCCGATGCGACTCGGTCCTGGCCAATCGGTAACGCCCGAGCCCGGCGATACCGGTCATCTAGCTCGGGTCTGAGGCGAGGGACCAGGGCGCGCCGTAACGGCACTTTGTGCGCTTCCCGTTGACCACGAGCCTCGCCCTGAACACTGGGTGGTGCTTTGCAGGCGCGAGCGTCACTGAGGCACTTTTGTGACGCGGTTATTTGCGACGCTATTTGGTCACCGGTCCTCCTAAGTACGGATTAGGACCTTAAGCCCCTCGAATAGGACTTGTGGCCTACGAGCCTGAGCCCTCCTCCTCTGGGTATATCAGCGCTCTACGACGACAATGCGAACGTGGATGGTCCCGAGCATGACCGAGGCCACAGCAGCGAAGCGCGCACGGCACCTGGACTCGAGGGCGCGCCGGAGTCGGTTCGGATCGGGGACCCGGCCGAGCAGGCGACGAAGCCTCGACCTCCGTCGGCACCCGAGGCGCATACAGCCGGCTCGGTGCCACCACGAGAAGACCCCCTGTGGCTCCGGGCGATCGTCGAATCGGGGGGCGACGCGATAACTGGGGTGACCCCTGACGGCTCGATCGTGGTGTGGAACGAGGGGGCCGAGCGGACCTACGGGTACAGCGCGCACGAGGTCATCGGGCGCAACATCTCCATCCTCGACCCGCCCTCGTCACCCGGCGAGACAGCGGCGAACCTCACCCGAGCGCTCGCCGGCGAGCAGGTCCGGTTGTACGAGACTCACCGCCTGCACAAGGACGGGACTCGGGTCGCTGTTTCTCTGATCATCTCTCCTGTGCGCGACGAGGAAGGAATCGTGATCGGAGTCTTCGCGATCGGCCGGGACCTGAGCTCTGAGCACCAGGCGCTGGTTCGAAGCGAGGAACGCTTCAAGGCGCTCGTTCAACGCTCCGCCGACCTGATAGTGGTGCTCGACTCCGAGGCGCGCCTCGTCTATGCAAGCCCCACCGCCAAGCAGCTCCTGGGCTTCGATCCCGAGGAAGAACGGGGCCGGCAGATCCTCGACTTCGTCCACCCCGAGGACGCGGAACGAGCTGCTTCGGTGCTCCTAGATCTCGTCACACGGCCCGGAAGTGTCGGCGAACCCGCCGAGTACCGCGTAC
>DAIQQK010000210.1:0-4616 GCA_036786835.1 Acidimicrobiales bacterium
GCCTCGCTCCAACTGACTGAGTGCGGCAGTGGTGAAGGCGCCATTGGCTTCGCTCACCAGTTGGGCCTGGGTCCAGCCCCTCAACTCACGTGCGAGTTTGAGGCGATCCGGATCCACCAATGGCGCCACTTCTGCAGCAAACTGGAGGTCTGTTTGATCGCTCATTGTGCTGGTTCTGGTGTTGCTGCCCGCTATATGCCACCCCTTGAAGGCGACAACTCTAAGAGGAAAGACTAATCCCCTTACCTGCATATTCGGTGGATAGTCGAGAAAATTAAGCATTAACACTGGTTATCCACAGGCTAACCCCATTTATATACCGGTTGGTGCCCCCGTCCCTTGCGGTGAAGCCGCCCTGCGCGCGATGATGGTTAGGCGTGTCCCCGGACGCGCCGAGGAGCCGGCATCGCCGGCCCCTCGACACAACAGAATCGACCCCGAAGGCCTCACTGTTCGTAGTTTGCGCTCGAACCCTAGCGGCCTCTGGTGGTGTCCGACAATCACCAAGGAGGCCTCATGGCTGTTCCGCATTCACTCGTTCCAGAGAGGCTGAGCGGCATCGCCGGGTCCGGCCTCAATGGAGGTAACGACGATGAGTGACACCGTGTTCCGCGAGACGTTCCGCAAGGCCATGTGGGACCAGCCCGCCGAGGCTTTGGCGCTAAGCAAGTCGATACGTGCGTCGGAGGCCTATCAGGAGGTGGGCGTTCCGGACCATCAGGATCTTGCGCCTGGAGAGACCCGTGCCACCAAGCTGGTCTGCGCCTTCATCGACATCCGCGGCTTCACCAAGGTCGCCCTGGCCAGTCCGATGGAGATGACCGTGCGGACGCTCAACGCGGTGATCTTGGCCACCAACGCCCACTTCCGTAGCTACGGGGGGCAAATCCTAGACTACTCGGACGGCGCCATGGCCGTGTTCGAGGCGCCCGATCTGGCGCGCGCCGTGTGGAGCTCGCTCGAGGCCTCGGCCTTCCTTCTGCGTGGGATCCAGATGGTGGTGAACGAAGACTTGGGCCTGCGTGACGACCCTACTGTGCGAGCCGCGGTTGGTATGGAGGCGGGCGACGTACTGTGGACCCGCCTCGGTGATGACACCTGCAGTCAGGTCAAGCCCGTCTCGGGCGTCACCTTCTTGGCCGGGAAGAACGCCAGCGGCGGGCACACCAATTCGTGGGAGACACTGATGGGCCGGGGAATCGCCGCCTACGTTCCCGACAAGCTGAAGATTCCGGCCAAGTCCTACGACTTCCAGTACAAGAACCAGCAGTTCCGTCAGCCACGGTGGTTCTTCGACTGGGAGACGTACCTCTCGGCATACACCGCGGATCACCAAGGCCTGGTGCGTTCTCTCACGTTGGCGGCGTCGGCCGCCGCAGCACAAGTGTCGACTGTGCCCCGCCAGTCGACACCGACCAGGCCTCTGCGCGACGCCCCTTTCGCGTAGGAGTCGACCGTGCGGTGGTTCGATGTCGACCCATGCCGGCTCAACAGCGAGCTTGACGCGTTGGAGGGGCGGGACCCCGCGCTGGCAGCGTCAGTAGTCCGAGATCTCGTCGTCATCGAGATGAAGCTGGTGACCGTCTCCGTTACAGGGGAGACGGTCACCACCCGCCTGAAGCTCGTGTGTCCCGATGCCTTCCCGGCTAAGTCACCCTCGGCGTACCTGCCTGACATCACGTTCCCGCCCGAGAGGATTGGAACCCATCGGTGGCACATCAACCACGGTGGGAGCGTCTGCTTCGGTGACCCGTCGATGTGGACGGCTCAGATGACGCTTGTCGAAGTGCTCGACAAAGTCGCCGACTGGCTGACCAATTATCTGGCGCTCGATGCCGGCGTGATTGATGAGATGCCTGAATCCGGGCGCTGCATTCCGACCGATGAGAGTGCGCGCGCGTCGTGAGTTCACCAGTTTTTGCGTCACGCGACACGCTGGCCGCCCTTGCTTCGTCGGGTCTGACGGGGGGCATTCTCCTGTGTTCCTCAATCGATGGGGCAGTACTGGTTCTCGGCGCCACGAACGAGGCGGGCATCTCGATCGTGGAGCCCGTCTCGGCGCCCGGATGGGCGGCTGGAGCCCAGTCGATGGAGATGCCCTGGCGATCGATCGCCTCAGATGGCTTCGACCGATGGAAGGACAATGGCTACCGCGGCCTCGAAGGGATCGACCTCAGTCTCGATATCGGTGAGGGTCCGGCGTCGAGAGTCCTCGTCATTTTCGAGGGGATCAAGTCGACGGCTTTGATCTTTGACAACACCCGCCAGGACCGGCAGTTCCAGAGTTTCGTCGAGATGAGGGAACCCAGTCCACGCTCTGTGTCTGACAGCGACGGTGGATTGGCCAGCCGCTCTGTCGTGATGATCGGTACCGGCTCGCTCGGTTCGCACCTGGCCCGAGCGCTGGCTGACTGGGGCTTTCGCAGGTTTCTTCTGGTCGACAGGGATTGGCTCGAAGCCGGGAACCTCGCCCTACACGCATGCGATCCACACTGGGTTGGGGCCACGAAGGCGAAAGCGGTGGCAAAGGATCTCGAACGCGTCAACGGGACAACGGCTTCGGGATGGCGATTCGACGTCATGGAGCAGACGCAGGTAACGCGAGACATCATTGCCAATGCCGACCTCGTCATCGTCGCCGTGGACGACGCCACAACTCGGGCCTGGATCAATCACACCGTGGTGTCCCTCGGCGTGCCGACCCTCTTTGCGGCCCTCTATCGGGCGGGGACCATTGGAGAATCACTTCTTGTCAGGCCTGGCGGACCCTGCCTGAACTGTTCCCGGGTGATCCTGCCTGTCGAAATCGAGACGAAAGTCGAAAGCACTCCGAGCGCCTACCGCAACGGATTGCTCACATCGATTTATGGATTGTCGTCTCTCGCAGCCGGAATGATCGTGAGCACACTCGCTCCTGATATCCGGGGTGCGGGCCGCCTGCAGGCTCCACTCGCCCTGTGGAGTCCCATTGCCCAGGACGACCTTGATGCCCCGTACCAGTTCGACCTCCCCCACCAGACCACCTGGGTTCCGCTGCCGGTCGAGGCCTCATGCGCCGTCTGCCGGTGCGGCAACGCGCGCATCTCCGAGGGAGACCGGGATCGTATGCGAGAGCGTCTTGGCATCACAGCGTGACATGAGGCCAGCGTGACGGGTCATACGGCAGTCAACTTCCGACCAAGCGCGAGGGAAGCGATCCTCACGGCTCTCGCCGACAGCGACGGCCTCGAGACCGGTGGGATCTTGCTTGGTCCACCTCACGCCAGGGATCCAATCCTTGTCACCCACGCGATCGGACCAGGCCCCCGAGCACTTCGGACCTACGTCAGATTCGAACGAGATACGGCGTGGTGCCAAGAGCAGTTGTCTGACCTTCAGCAGATGCTCCCGGTTGAATGGATTGGCGACTGGCACTCACACCCCGATTCGGCGTTTGAGCCCTCCTTCAAGGACGTTTTGACCGCTCAGAGCCTGGTTGACGATCCCGAACTCGGGTTCGACTCGTACTTGATGGTGGTCGTGTGTCCCCAAGCAACGAGGCTCCCCGTGGCCACCGCCTGGCTATTCAGTCGGGAGGATGATCGCGGACGCATCAAGTCCACCGACCTCGGACCACCTGAGTTCCAAGGCCGTCCGACGCGGATCATGCGTTGGATTCGCCCTGTCCTGCGGAATCGATACAGACCGAGCAAGTTGCTCATCAATGTGGCCGACCGAAGGGATCTCGACGATGTTTGACGAGTTGATGGAAACCGAGAAGACGGCGGTCGACAAGGAACTCTCGACAACCGCCCTCGTTGATGATGTCGACGAGTTTCCCGACCTTGCACGCCTCTCCGTTGATGGGCGTCGTTGGAAACGAATCGCTCCAGTGGTTGTCGTCGTCGCCGACCTCAAACACTCGACGAAGCTCGGAATGGGGAAGAACGTTAATACCACAGTCCGTATCTACAGGTCGGCCACCACCAGAGGCGTCGGAATCATGGATCACTTCGAACCCAACTTTTCCGAAGTGCAAGGAGACGGCTTCTTCGGGATCTTTCATGGAACCGACGCATACGAGCGTGCCATGGCCTCGGCCATGGCACTGGCCCACTTCAGCAAATACATCCTCGAACCAGGTGTGGTGAAGTTCCTCGGAAGGGGGTGTCCAGCCACCGGGCTCAAGATCGGCGTGACCGACGGCACAGTGGCCGTCAGCCACCTCGGTGTCCAAGGTGCCTCAAACAACGTTTGGGCCGGAAAACCCGTTAACTGGGCGTTCAAATGCTCCGCTGCAGCCGACCGCCATCAGGTAATCGTCACGGAGTCCGTATACGACAAGGTCGTTGTCGGCAATGACCATCTAACCAAGCCGTGCTACGTAGCTGGCCACCACCACGGTGGGATGTTGAGCGCTTCGTGGACCACGGCACGGGTGAACTCAATCGACGAATGGTGCATGCTTCGTAAGCATCCGTGGTGTGAAGATGTTGGCGAAGAATCTTGCCAAGCCCTCATGGCGGGCGAAGTGAGGCGAGAAGTGGGATTGTGGGAGAGGATCAACTACCACCTCGGTTGAGGAGGTCCGCATCACTTCCGGCTCGCGGCCAAACTCTGCAGCACCAATTCGCGAG
>DAIQQK010000065.1:0-17373 GCA_036786835.1 Acidimicrobiales bacterium
AAGCCTCGGTTTCCAGTGTTCGCGTAAGTGGCCGGAGTCGATCCATTGGGGCATGTCCACGAAGGCGTGCCCGAAGTGGCACCCGTGCTGCAGTAGTCAACGTAAGAAGAGGAGCTCTGAACATGATTGACGTAGTCGCTGAGTCCCGCTCGGGCGGCCTCGAGAGCCTGCTGCGCGTAAACCGCTCTTTGGGCGGCCGGCAACTGTCCAACCGCAAGGGTCTGGACAGCCGTTGGAATGAGGCAGAGCAAAGCCAACGCGCCGACCACCACAGCCATCGCCTGACCGGTCTCGTCGTTCGAGGTCCTCGGTTCGTCTCTCGAACCGACTCTCGGCCAGCACCCCATGTCAGCTACCGCCGCTCGGCAGGGTGTTCGGGAGCAGAATCATCCGCTGAACACTCTCGAACCTGCTGCCGCCGTACGCCTGGCTCGCCAGCGTCAAGGTAACTTGAATGGCTTGGATCTCGCTCGGGACGACCTGCGCGGGAGGAACTGGTGTCGTCCAGCCTGATGCCGCTTCGTAGTAATCGAAGGGTGTTCCCGAGTCCGAAGCGTCGTTGGTCGTCCACACGACCTTCGGGTTGCACGACTGAGTGCAGGGATACGCCGGATCCTCGTCGAGTTCGAGCGTGCAGACATTGGAGCTGTTGCAGTTTGTGAAGTGAAGCTCATAAGTATGGGCTGTGGTGGTCGAACTCAGATCGACCGCGCAGAACATGACGTCGGTGCTCGTTACGGGAGTGCCACTAAGCGGTACGAACGGGCCGTCCATGGATCCGAAGGGAGTCTGGCCGTTCGTGCTACCCGAGCACATCGACGTCACACCGCTCGTGCCGTTCGGGACCCAGGCTCGCGAGATGATTTGCTGGACTTCTTGCGCTGCCAAGAGGGCCGGACCGGTCGCGCTACCTCTCTGGACAGCTCCCACAGATGCGCGCGTCAACGAGATCGTCGACAACGAGATCATCGAAAGCACGATCAGAGCGACCAGCGAAGCGACGGCAGTCTCGACCATCGTGAAGCCCTCCTGGCCTCGCTCAGGTCTCAAGCTGGACATGATCCTGTCGAGGGAGGTGTAACGGAAAGAGGCGTGGTCAATGTCTCAGAGGCGGAGACGCTCTGACGTCCATCAAGCCAGCTGACCGTGACGTTGACGAGGTAGGCGGGCGGGTCAGCCGTTGTCCGGGACGAATAGTTCGTCCAGTCACCGCTGCCGTTCGAGCTTTCCGCGCACCAACCGGCGCCCTGAGCCACCGAGTACAGCTCCCCCCCGCTCGGGACACTCGTCGAGGATGGCGTTGGAAGCTGGGGCGCGTTCGAGGTCCATGTTGCGTTGTCGGCTGCTGCCCTGTCGGCTTCGAGCTGGCCCGCCGCGAGATTGGCGGCGACGACCTTGGCTCGGTTCAGACTGAGGACGTTGTCGGAGGTCCCTAGAAGAGCGGCAGAAGGGACGAGGACTCCGAGGAGCAGCGATCCCGCGAGCAGCACCTCGATCAGGGAGAAGCCGCACTCACGCTGCGGGGCCTCGGTCCGCCCGAACCGCTTGAACAGTGGAGCCGAGGGCTGCGAGGCGCCCCCCTCGCAACTCGCCACCCTCGGCTCCGATCCTGTCCACCCCACTGCCGCCCCCCAGGACAACCGCTCCGCCTTGTGCCCCCCGCCCGGGTTTCTCGGAAGCTCTCACGAACCCGTGGAGAACTCCACGAAAGGCATCGACGGGCCGGAGGTCCCGAATAATCCGTGTCGTCACCTAGCAAATGGCAGGTGTTTCCACCTATACCTGTGACAGAAGTGGCTGTTGGGACTTTCGCAGCCGGCGTTTGCGCCAAAACGCCCGACGCGCGGCGATCAGGCCCGGGGACAGGCCGCATCGACGACTACCGGGTCGTAAGTCGTGAAAAAGCAGGCACCCTCAGCGACCCGCGGCTCCACCGGCGAGGTCGTCCATCTCGTCGGCCACCCGTGACCGCACGTATGCGCGGAACGTGCCGACGGCGTGCCTTGATCGAGTCGCCTGTCAGTCGGCGGGCGTGAACCCCGCAGGCAGGTTGATCGACTTCTTCTCGAGGAACAGCTCGAGACCGTCGGGCCCGAACTCTCGCCCTATCCCCGACTCCTTGTAGCCGCCGAAGGGAGTGGAGAAGTCGATGGGGATGGGGCTGTTCAGCATGAAGGTACCGGTGCGCACCGAGCGTGCAACCTCGAGCCCGCGAGCGGGATCAGACGTCCACACCGAACCGCACAGTCCATAGCTCGAGTCGTTGGCGATGGCCACGGCTTCCTTGTCGCCGCCGTCGTAGGGGATCACCGCGAGGACAGGGCCGAAAATCTCCTCTTGCGCGATCCGCATCGAGTTCTCCACGTCGACGAAGACGGTCGGCTCGACGAACCAGCCCTTTTCGAGCCCCGCAGGCCGCCCGCCGCCGGTCGCGACCTTGGCCCCCTCTTCCTGACCGATCTTGATGTAACCCTCCACCCGGTCGCGCTGACGCTCGGCGACGAGCGGGCCCACTTCGACCTCGGGGTCGAGCGCGTCACCGACCTTCATCTTCGACACCGACTCGACCACCGCGTCCACGACCTCCTGGTACCGGTCGCGCGGTGCGAGTATCCGGGTCTGCGCGATGCAGGCCTCACCGTTGTTCATGATCGCGTTGGGCAGGAGCATGGGAAGCGATTGCTCCAGGTCGACGTCGTCCAGAAGGATCGCGGCCGACTTACCACCGAGCTCGAGGCTGAACCGCTTCAGCTGCTCGCCGCAAATGGCACCGATCTTCTTGCCGGCGATGGTCGACCCCGTGAACGAGACCTTGTCCACGTCGGGATGGCGCACGAGGTGCTCGCCCACTTCACGGCCCGCGGGAACGACGCTCAGGACGCCTTCGGGAAGGCCCGCCTGCTCGAACATCTCCGCGAGGCGGAAGGCGTCGAGCGGTGTCTCGGGCGCCGGCTTGAAGACCACCGTGCAACCCGCGACGAGCGCGGGAGCGAGCTTCGCGGCGGCGATGAACAGCGGGACGTTCCACGGGCTGATCGCTGCGACGACCCCCACCGGCTCCTTGGCCACCAGGACCTGGCCCATCAGGCCGTCACGAACCTCGTCGAACGCGAACGTCGAGGCCAACCCGACGTAGTAGTCCATGATCATCGTCGGAGCGAGAACCTGGGCCATCAGCCCCCAGGAAACCGGTGATCCCATCTCGGTCGAGATGAGCTCTGCCACGGACTGCATCTCGCCTTTGAGCGCGTCCGACACCTTCGTGAGGATCGCAGCACGCTCGGGAGGTGACATCCTCGGCCACGGGCCGGAGTCGAAAGCCTGGCGGGCGGAGGCGACGGCTCGATCCATGTCGGCGTCGACTGCGTCGGGAACTCGCCCTACGACTTCCTCGGTCGTGGGGTTGATCACGTCGATGACGCCGGTGGACGCCGGAGACACCCAGTCACCGCCGATGAACAGTCGGTCGTATGCCTTCACGTCCCCTCCTGAAGATTAGAACTCGTTCTTGTTGGGCGATCGTACCCGGGAAGGGGCCTGTGCCGACAGTCGGCGTCGGCCTCGGAGGAGGGGACTCTAGGAACCCGTAGGCGCCTGGATCGGCGGAACCTTGCCGATCGACAGATAGCTGAAGTCGATGACGAAACGTGCGCCGCCTCGAGTCGCGAGGACGTGCTCGGTGGTCGCGAACTCTCCGTTTATGGCAGCTGTGAAGTTGATGGTCGAGAGCTGGGAAGCAAGCGATCCAAAGAGGCTGGAGAGCAACGAGGACTTGGCTCCCGGGACGAATCGGTAGGTGGAGCCCCGCCTCGTCACCGAAGTGGAGTCGGCCAGGGACTGAAGGGGGAAAAGAAGCAGATTCGCCTCTCGTTGTCCCGTCGAGATGCCGGAAGTCTGGACGGGAGGAAGAGGAGACCAAGGGCCGTTTCCGGTCCTCTCGTATCGGTTGTTGCCGATGACCAGCAGCATCGTCCCCGGGGCGGAGCTCGAAGAGACCTCGACACGGTCCGGAGCCTGGTAGATCACCCGCTGAGTCGTCGTAGCAGACGACCTGCCGCCCAGGGCCGCTGTCGGCTGGGGCTCACGAATGGCCACCTGGTCGACGAAGACGAAGCTCGAAGCGCCCGCGGTGTTCGTGGCGGCCACCTTGAGCTGCTGTTCGGCGACCTGGGGCGCCGTCAGCAGGGACAGCGCGATCGCGCCCGCGCTGAGAAGCATCAGCATCCCGACGAGGGTGTTCGCCACGATTCCCGAGGGGGAGCGCATTCGCAGAGTATGGGCGCTGAGAACCCTCAGCGGCCAATGAGCCCGGATGGGTCGGCCGGCGGGTCGGGCCTGGCCGGGGGCGCTGGTCGGCGGCCGCTCGGGCCGGGCTGGCCCGGTCGGGTCAGCGAGGGTGCTCTCTCGGGATCCCTCGATCGCGAAGACGCTCCGCCAGCCACGCGACGCTGTTCGGCTCGCCCATCGCCGCTTCCCAACCTTCGAGCACTTCTTCCATCGTGTCGCGCTCGGGCACCCAGCCGATCACGGCCACGGTGATCTCGCCCGTCGGGACATTCGAGCGGTAGACGTCCCCGAAAGGATCTGTCGTCATCGGGACGTCCGGTTCGCGCATCACGTAGAGCTCGCCCGTATCGGCGACCCACGACAGCTCGTAACGAGCTCCGTCGGAGTCGTTCCACTCGGTGCCCAGCTCGATCTCCTCGGATCGCCGCCGGCGCTCGTCAGCCGCGTAGAACTGCTCGATGTCCATCTGCGTCTCAGACAAGGCCCACTTCTTAGCAAATGCACAGCACGTCCATACGGTGCTCCAAGTCCCGGGCCGTCTAATGGAACCAATAGCGACAGGACAATTCGTCACGGGAGTCGCATTCGCAAAGGAGTCGGCGATGGACGAGAGCTACGAGCCGTATAGATCTTCCGGTGAGCAACCAGAAGGTGGAGCACCGACGATCCTGCTTCCCCCACGAGACGAGCCTGGCGCACAAGGCTCCAGTGCCCCCGGCGGTGTCGAGACCGGTACTTGGGTTCCTCCGACTGCGGCCGGCGCAGGGGGAGGCGGATGGGGTCCCTGGGGTGCCCCGCCCGGCTGGGCTCCGCCGCCGCCCATCCCTTCTCGTCCTCATCCCCTCAGCCGCATTTCGCTCATGACTTTCGTGGTCGCGCTGGTGATCGCCGCGATGGGAGTCGGTCTGGCGATCGGGGCCCACTCGGCCCATCGGCAGCCGGCCACCTCGAGCTCCGTTGCAGCAGGTGCAGGAACCTCTGCGAACGCATCGCAGACCGCGTCGAAGGTCGATCCGGGTCTCGTGGACGTGAAGACCCAGCTCGGGTATCAGGGAGGGGCCGCTGCCGGGACCGGCATGGTCCTCACGTCCTCAGGTGAGGTCCTCACCAACAACCACGTGGTGGAAGGGGCCACGAGCGTGAGCGTCACCGACATCGGCAACGGACGCACCTACTCGGCCACTGTCGTAGGGACCGATGCAGCGGAGGACATTGCCGTGCTGAAGCTGAACGGTGCCTCGGGCCTTGCGACGGTGAACCTCGGTAACTCCACCTCCGCACGCGTCGGAGAAGCGGTGGTCGCAATCGGCAACGCGGGCGGCGTCGGAGGAACTCCGAGCGTCTCCAGCGGTGCGATAACCGCTCTGGACCAGTCGATCACCGCGAGCGACGAGATCTCGAGTTCCTCCGAACAGCTGAACGGTCTCATCGAGACCAACGCCAACCTGCAACCCGGGGACTCCGGCGGACCGCTGACGGACTCCTCTGGCAGCGTCCTCGGCATAGACACGGCTGCATCGAGTGGCTTTCAGTTCCAGGGCGGATCCACGGCCGGATCGACTCAGAGTTACGCGATCCCGATCGACACCGCCCTGTCGATCGCCAAGCAGATCGAGGCGGGTGATGCCTCTTCCACCGTGCACATCGGTCCCGCCGCTTTCCTCGGAGTCGAGGTCGAGCCGGGCTCTGCGACGAGCTCAGGAACCAGTGGATCCGGAGCGGCCGTCGTCGGCGTCGTCTCGGGATCTCCTGCTGCTCAAGCAGGCCTCGTCTCGGGCGACCTGATCGACTCGCTGGACGGACAGACGATCGACTCCCCCACGACCCTCTCCAACGTGATGGAAGGCCTTCACCCGGGAGACGAGGTTCAGATCGGTTGGACGGACACCTCCGGTCAGCAGCAGACGGCGACGACTCAACTGGCGACGGGGCCCGCTGCCTGACGCCTGACTCATCGGTTCCTCGATCCCGCGGATTGGATTCGAATTGCCTTAGAGCCGCCTTGGCTATCGTGGCCACGCCGATGCCAAACGCGACTCGAATCCACAATGTCGCCGACGCCCGTCGACTCGCCCGGCGAAGCCTGCCACGTGTCGTCTTCGACTACGTCGACGGCGGCGCCGAAGACGAGGTGACGATGGGCGAGAACGTGCAGGCGTTTCGGGAGATCGCGTTCCGACCCCGAATGGGGATCCGAGTGGGGAGTCCCAGACTCGGGACCACGGTCCTGGGGACGCCCGTCTCCTTGCCGGTGCTGCTCGCGCCTTGCGGTCTCATCCGATTGGTGCACCCCGACGGGGCGCTCGGGGCGGCGAGGGCAGCCAAGCGAGCCGGCACGATCTCGATTCTGAGCACCGTGGCGGGCACACCTCCCGAAGAGCTCGCAAGCGAGCAGGGTCCCCGGTGGTTCCAGCTGTACGCAGCAGACCGCGACGTGGCCGAGCACCTGATGGCTCGGGCTCGCTCGGCAGGGTTCGAAGGACTAGTCGTAACGGTCGATACGCCTGCACTCGGAAACCGCGAACGCGACGTCCGAAACGGCGTCAACAACCCGATTCACTTGGATCTCCGCACGGCCATGCGACTAGGTCCACAGATCCTTGCTCGCCCTGGTTGGGGTCTGCGCATGCTCCGCAACGGTGTGCAGCTCGCGGGGCGCGCTCCTGGGACGCCGGTCTCGGACTCGCACGACGAGCCTCAGAAGGTGCCGGCCCAGCCAAAGCAGACGCACGAGAGAGCCGCGACGTCCGCGAGCGCCGTCGCGATGCTCGCCTCGCCGTTCACCTGGGACGACGTCTCATGGATGCGTAGTCAGTGGTCTGGTCCGCTCGTGGTGAAAGGCATCCTTTCGGGCCACGACGCCGTTGTGGCCGCCGACGCCGGAGCCGACGCAGTGATCGTGTCCAACCACGGGGGCCGCCAGCTCGAAGGTGCTCCTGCGACGATGCGCGTCCTGCCGGAGGTTGTCGACGCGGCCGGAGACCGGCTCGAGGTGTTGGTCGACAGCGGCGTACGTCGAGGCTCAGACGTCGTGAAGGCCCTGGCCCTAGGGGCACGCGCGGTGCTCGTCGGGCGGGCATATCTGTACTGCCTGGCCGCTGCGGGTGAGGCGGGCGTCGACCGGATGCTCGATCTCTTGAGGACGGAGATGAACAGGACATTGTCGTTGCTGGGATGCCCTGGTGTGTCCGACCTGGATCGGAGCTGGCTACAGGGGATCTGACGGCCCGCGGGCGATCCTGCAGTGATTCAACTCGGATTCGACGGATCTTCGGGCATCTGCGTCAGGCGGCGACGAGTCCTACCATCGCGCGATGGCACTTCCGGCACCCTCAGAAAACTCCACCTGCCTGGTCACCGGCGCGTCCTCGGGCATAGGAGTCGAACTCGCACGAGAGTTCGCCAAACGCGGTCATGGCCTCACCCTCGTCGCTCGGCGTGAGGACCGCCTGAAGTCCCTGGCCGACGAGCTGCACTCCGCGCACGGAATTCGAGTCGAGATCCTGTCGGTCGATCTGACCGATGCTTCGGCCCGCCAAGAGATCGGCCCGACCATCGAAGGGAAAGGACTCGATGTCGAGGTGCTCGTCAACAATGCCGGCTTCAGCACCGTAGGGCCGGTAGATCGCGCCGACCACGAGCGCGAGGTGGCGTTGGTCCGCACCAACGTCGAGGCGGTCGCAGACCTTTGCACCATCTTCCTGCCGGGAATGGTGAAGCGCCGGCGCGGCGCGGTGCTGAACGTCGCTTCCACTGCTGCTTTCCAGCCACTCCCCGGCCAAGCCGCTTATGGAGCCTCGAAAGCCTTCGTGCTGTCCTACAGCCGGGCGGTACGCGCAGAGCTGCGTGGCACCGGGGTCTCGGTAACTGCGTTGTGCCCGGGACCGGTCAAGACGGAGTTCTTGGAGGCGGCGGGGTTCGACGAGGCCGAGGCCGAAGGCAGCCTCCCGAAGATCATGTGGTTGCCCGCACCTGCGGTGGCAGCGGCAGCCGTCGAAGGGCTCGAGCGCGGCCGCGCGGCGGTCCTCCCGGGGTTGTCGAACAGGATCGGCGCATACCTCGCCTATCTGACCCCTCGAGAGATCCTGCTGCCGATCATCGCTCGTCAGCACCCGTCTCTCAAGAGGTGACGTCGGAAGGCATCTCCAGCACAGGCGACATTCCGGCCGCGCCACTCGACACGGCGGTCGTCGACACACCGCGCGCACCCGCGGTCCTTCCTCACGAGAAGACGAGCCGCGGCTTCGCACTGCGCTCGCAGGCCGCAGTCGCCGCCGCACTTCCGGTGCTCGGCGTGTACGCGTTGGTGAGATTCGGCCTCTTCGTGGCAGACCTGCTCGTCGCACACCTCGATTGGCGCGGCGACCTCGGTGGCCCGATGCAATCGTGGGACGCCCGCTTCTACCTGCAGATCGCCGCTCATGGGTATCCGTCTGCGTCGGCTACCGCCGGAGCGCACCTGACATACAGCGCCGCAGGATTCGAGCCGGGCTTTCCGCTCCTCGCACGTGCGGTCGGAACGGTCCTCGGATCGGTCTTCGCAGGAGCGCTCGTGGTGTCGATTGTCGCAGGCGCCGTCGGCACCGTACTCGTCTGGCGGCTCGGCTCGCTCATCGGAGGGGGCCAGGTCGGATGGAGAGCCGCAGTCCTCTTCGCCGTCTTCCCCGGGATGGCGCTGAGCTGGGGCCTCCTCTACTGCGAGTCCGTCGGACTCGCGCTCGTCGCGGGATCGCTTCTCCTCATGTACCGAAGGCAGTGGTTCTGGGCCGGCGTCGTGGGCGCTCTCGCCACGCTCACCAGCCCGATGGCGTTGGCGCTCGCCCCCGCCGCTGCGGTGCCGGCAATCAAGGACATCATGAGGCGTCGCCTCCCTGCCGCCGGGCTCACGGTGCTCATGGTTCCCGTCGGGTTCCTCGCGTATGCCGGTTGGCTCGGCGCCCATTATCACGACGCTCTCTACTGGTGGCACCTGCAGCGCCAGGCATGGGGAGTGGACGTCGACTTCGGAAAGTCGCTCCTTGCGCTGCTTCCACACTTCTGGAAAGGCGGCTATCAGGGTAAGGCGTGGCTCGAATGGATCGGCATCGCAGCTGTGCTGGGCGGCTGTTTCGCGCTTTGGAGGGCAAAGGTTCCCGGATTCGTGAACGCCTACTGTGCGTCCGCTCTGGTAGTCCTCTTCGTGAGCAACAACCTGGGCTTCAAGCCACGACTTCTCTCGTGGGTCTTTCCCGCTCTCGTCGCAGTAGCCGTGGAGCTGAAAGGGCGGGCCTGGCAGGCACTGGTGATCGTGTTCGCGAGCCTCCTGCCCGTCGTGTTCATCAGCTATACGACATTGGGCAACGTGATGATCCAGCCTTAGCGACGCTCGGCCATCTTGTTTCCCTTTCGCGACCCCTAGAGTGTGGGAGGGAGGCTGGCTCCGCTCTTGTGTCGGCGGTTCACGACTAGAGCCAGTGCGAGATGAAGACGCTCTTCGACAAGGCCAAGGACGGGATAGTGCTTCGGGTCCACGTGCAACCCGGCGCCGGGCGAGAGGCGATCATCGGCACTCACGGGGACGCTCTCAAGGTCAGGGTCGTCGCGCCCCCGGTCTCAGGTCGAGCGAACGAGGCCGTGCTCTCGCTTCTGGCCCACGAATTCGACGTGGAGGCTGCGACCCTCGAGATCACCTCTGGTGAGACTTCCAGGGTCAAGCGCGTCAAGTTCAGCGGGATCGAGCCGGACGATTTCGAAAAGCGGCTGCGAGTGCTGGTCGGAGCCGGGACGGCCAACAGGGTCAACAGGCGCTGACACTCGTCTCACGGCTCCGGCCCTTCCACCTCTCCCTCGAACCCGCCGGTCGAACCCGCCGGTCGAACCCGCCCCTCGCACACGCCCCTCGAACCGCCGGTCGGTTTCCTGCGTGTTCGTGCCTGTGATCTGGAGGACGTCGGCTGACCTCGCAGGACTAAATGCCCTTTCATCGGCTTCGAGCTAGCGGGACACTTCATGTGAGGGCAGTTCGACGGCGTTCCTCCCCAAGCAGACCCGGGGGCAAGCGAAGTGACAAAGCCAGAGCTCAGGACCCAGTTTCCCTCAGAGCGGTGGACGGCAGCGGACTCCGGCCGCCGGCCCAGGGGATCCGGTTCGGATGGACCTCGCCCGCTGCGGGTGCTGCTCGAGGCGCCTGACGGGGCAGACGGCGCACGTCTCTGGCGCTGCTTGACCGACCGGGGCTACGAGGTTTCCTGGTGCCCAGGACCGCAGGGGCCACCACCGGTCTGGTGCCCACTCATGTCCGGTCACCCCTGTGATCTTGTCGAAGGCTCGGACGCCGTGGTATCGGCTCTGGGTCTGGACGACGCCGCGTGCCGCGAGGTTCTGGCGAGGCTCGCGGATCTGCACCCGCGGACGACGGTGATCGTCGAGGCTCGTCGGTCGGACGCAAAGAAGCACGCGGCATTGGTCTCTCGCTACACGGTCGTGACTTCCCCGGCGAACGCAGAGGATCTGACGACGGCTGTCGAGGCCGCCAAGCCTTCTGGCGCTGCAGTCGCGACCGTCAGCCAATAACTGCACCGGTCCAGTGGCGAAACAAGAGGCACAAAGAGGACGAGACGTCCTGACGCACCCAGCGCAGAACAGGGATGCCGCCTTCGATCAGAGCGAGCGCGAACTGCTCGGTCTTCACGGCCTTCTCCCCTGGCGCGTGGTCACCATCGAGGAACAGGTGGCCCTGGAGCTCGAGCATCTACGCCGCAAAGGCGACGACATGGAGCGCTACATAGGGCTTGCCGCACTGCAGGATCGCAACGAGACCCTCTTCTACCGGTTGTTGATGGACCATTTGGAAGAGCTCGCTCCCATCGTCTATACCCCTACCGTGGGACGTGCATGTCGGGAGTTCAGTCACGTCGTACGCCGTCCACGAGGCGTATGGATCACGCCGGACGACATCGACCGCCTTCCGGAGCTGCTGCGAAACTCAGGACAGCGCGACGTCCGCCTCATAGTCGCGACCGACAACGAGCGCATCCTGGGTCTCGGGGACCAAGGGGCCGGCGGGATGGGCATCCCCGTCGGGAAGCTCGCCCTATACACGGCGGGCGCCGGACTGCACCCGTCGAAGACATTGCCGGTGTCTCTCGACTGCGGCACTGACAACGACGAGCTGTTGAACGACCCTCTGTACCTCGGCTATCCCAAGCCGAGGCTGCGCGGAGAGGCTTACGACGCGTTCGTGGAGGCGTTCGTCGAGGCTGCCGCTCGTGTCTTTCCCGAAGTCGTGCTGCAGTGGGAGGACTTCAAGCAGCACAACGCGATCAGGTTGCTCGACCGGTACAGGAAACGCATACCGAGCTTCAACGACGACATCCAGGGCACCGCTGCCGTGGTGGTGGCGGGCATCCTGGCCGCGCTTCGCCTGACAGGGGGTCGCCTGGCCGACCAGAGGGTGGCGTTCGTCGGAGCCGGCGCAGCAGGAATCGGGATTGCGCGGCTCCTCCAGACAGCCATGCGCAAAGAGGGTGCCGACGAAGGGGCCGTCCGAAGGTCTGTCGTGATGCTCGACTCGAAGGGACTGCTCTTCGAAGGGCGTGAGCACTTGGACGACGACAAGGCTCCGTTCGCGATGTCGAAGACGGAATTGGCTCGTATCGGCATCGAACCCGGTGTCCGCGACCTCGAGGGCGTCGTTCGGCAGCTCTCACCCACCGTCTTGGTCGGCACGAGCGGCACGGCGGGATCCTTCACGGAGAAAGCCATCTCGGAGATGGCCGATCGAGTTCGCAGGCCGATCGTCCTCCCGCTGTCCAATCCGACCGCCAACTCGGAAGCGACACCTGAAGACGTGCTCCGATGGACGGGCGGGCGCGCGATCGTCGCGACCGGAAGCCCATTCGATCCCGTCGAGGTCGACGGCGTTGCGAGGGTGATAGGTCAGGCGAACAACGTCTTCACCTTCCCCGGTGTCGGCTTGGGAGCCATTGCCTCACGAACGCGTGAAATCACCGACCACATGTTCCTGGTGGCTGCACGGGCACTTGCCGGCTCGGTCTCCAGCGAGCGCCTCGAGCAAGGAGTGATCTACCCACGCCTGAGCGAGCTTCGGTGTATATCGCGGACGATCGCAGTGGCGGTGGGACATGAGGCGTGTCGACAGGGGGTGGCACGCGTCGAACCCGAAGAGGTCGAGGCGGCGGTGGACAGTGCTGTTTGGGTCCCCGAGTACTCGAGTGCCGCAGCACCCGATTCCCTCGCCTAGGTCTGCCCCGGACTCCGCCTAGGTCTGCCCCGGACTCCGCCTAGGTCTGCCCCGGACTCCGCCCCGGGATCTCGGTGGCCTCTGCGCGTTCAACGAGATGCCACATGGCCTCGATCTCCTTGGGGCTCATGTGAGGGTCCTTCGCCTTCCACTCCACGGCGGGTCTCAGCTGGGTCGTGATCTGCTTCCGATCGAAGCGGTCCATGAACCCGTTCACAAGGAGCGTGCGGCCCCACCCGAGCAGCTTTACCTTCATGGACCCGCCGGGTATCTCGCCGGCGGACATCAACAGCCAAGCGAGCGCCACATCCACCGCGGGGTCGCCCAATGCCGCGTTCGGCCAGTCGATGACCACGGGGCCACTCGGTCCGATGATCACGTTCAAGGGATGAAGGTCGAGGTGCAGCAGGGCACTTCCCGCGCCTATCGGGCCCGGAGGGAGGAAGTCGGGAGGAGTGACTTCGTGCAGCCGACGGTGCAGATCTGCGAGCAGCGTTCCCTGGCGGCGTACGGTCCAGGGTGCCTTCGAGATCGCCTCGACCATCGACGGTCCCTCGATCCGCTCCATCACGAGATCGCATCCGTCGTCGCTGATCTCCTCCACGAAAGGAACCGGGAAGCCGTGTTCGCGCACGTACGCCATCGTCTTCGCTTCGGACTCCATCGAACGTCCGGCGCGAGATCGACGGAGGACGAGCCCGGGCCCGTATTCGAAGATCTCCGAATCGCGGCCCGAGGCGAGCAGAGGCCCGGGAGGCTTCACGCGCTCGAACGGTACCAGCTCTCCGGCGCAGCTGGTCGACGGAATCGCCGCGCGTCAGACGATCAACTCAGATGGGGTAAAAGGGAGGCAACACGACCGAGCGAACGCAGTAGGTCGTTCAGGTGCGTGCAAGTGGACGTCCCGCGCAGGTCGCGCCCGACGACGGCCTTAACCTCTTCCAGCTGGACACCGTTGAGCCTTCGCGCGCTGTCGGCGGCCAACGGGCATTCGGGCCAAGGCAACACTCGTGGCAGAGCGGCGCACTTTGCGATCGCCTTACCCGAACTGTCGAGCTCGGCGGTCAGTGAGTACTCGTGCAGGACTGCTTCGACACCCTCTGCGTCGAGGTGCGTGTCGCGGAACATTGCGAACACCTGGATCGGGGCGCCCGGGACAACGTCGATCAGCCGGCGACGGCGCATCGCTCCTGGCCCCAGACGAGGCATCTCGTGCCATGCGAGGTCGTCGTCGAGAGCACTCAGGTCTCCTGCCGGTGGACCCAAGGAGACGGGGAGGTGCCCCTCCTTCCTCAACGTGGCGAGCATCGTGGCGTCCCACTGCCATCCCGAGCAGATGTCGGCCTGAAGCAGCCCTGCGTCCAGGTGTTTTCTCTCGATCTGCATCTTGCCGCTGTACAGCGCGGCGTAGCCCGAGATCAGAACGGCGACCGGGAGATCGTCGAGGAGGAGGTGGAGCGGTCCAGGTGGACCTGGCTCGTCGCTGAATGCGGCATCCACCGCTGCCCGGAACCCCGAGCCGACTGCCAGTCCCATCAGCGCATCTGTGGTCCGCTTCTGGGGCGAAACCTCGATCCTGCGCAGAATGCGGTCAGGTCCGACCTCGGCCTTCACCTTGGCTTTGCCGACCACCCGGCCCGATTTGCCCTCCGTTCGAAGCTCCCGCGCGGCTCCGGTGAGCACCAGGCCACCGCCCTCGTGGGTTTCGATGTCGACGTGACTCGTGAGCCGCATGGATCCGTCGCGCCGCGCTGGTGTCGTCGTCGACGGATCGGAAACCGCGCTCGGGACGCGAAGTGCCATGGCGCGAAGAGACTACGCCTCGAGAGGCCGAATGGGAGATAGGCGTGCTTGGTGCGAGGCCTCCGCAATCCGGGTACGCTCCCGGCAACTCAAGCGCTCAAAATCGCCTTCAGCGCTTCCCGATGAAATCGAGGGATCCGATGAAACTTCACCGCTCCGTGCGAAATGGCGTCCTCGGAGTCGTTCTCGGCATTCCCGTCGCAATGCTCCTGGTGTCGTGCAGCTCGACCCCATCGACCCCGACGACGCAACCGACCTCCCCGCCGAGCACAAGCGCTTCGGCGTCGGCATCGACCACATCCACCGCCGCTACGACAACGGGGAATTTCGACTCGTGCTCGGTGGTCACTCAGGCCGAGGCAGCCAGCGCCCTCGGTCAATCGGTGACTGCGGGGGTTCTCGGGAACGCGACGGTCGAAGGAGGCCTCGCCTGTGTCTTCTACGGGCCTTCTGCACCCACCCCCACCACACCGAACACGGCTCAGCCTGACAGCGTCCGAGTCGTCGTGGTCAAGGGCTCGGACGCATCGACCTGGTACAACGACTACAAGTCCAAGGTGAGCGCCCAGCCCGTCTCAGGGTATGGCGACCAGGCCTACTACGACGGCTACGCGTCTTTGAGCATTCTCAAAGGCTCCTATTACCTACGGATCGCAGTTGCTCCCTCCGGCGGGGCGCCTTCGCTGTCGGACGAGGAGCAGCTGGCGACGGCCATCCTGCCCAAGCTGTCTTAGGAAGCTCCCGAAGTGCGCGGGCCGTCTGCGCGATCACGTGAGAGCGTAGGGACGATCCTTGTGGGGCTTGGCGTAGCGCAGGTGAAGTGAGATCGCGCCGCTGGTCACAGCGGCGTAGAAGCACCACAGAGACGCGAAGCCGTCGGCGGTGAGCACGGCGAGGACCACGACTGCCACCAGGTTGCCAAGGCCGAAGATGACGATGTGCTTGTATCCCGACAAGAGCAGAGAACCACAGGTTGCCACCACGTAGAGCCCCACTATCAAGATCCCGTGCTGCAACCCGATGCTGTACGCGAGGTGAAACGTGCCCCTTCGCACGGTTACCGGACCGCGGAGCATGGTGACAAGAAGCACTGCTGCAACGCCCACACCCAGCGCCACGAATGGCGCGAGCTTCCATCGTCGGCCACGTGTGGGTGCGAGCCTGAAGAT
The DNA here is from genome assembly GCA_036786835.1 of Acidimicrobiales bacterium. Taxonomy (GTDB): domain Bacteria; phylum Actinomycetota; class Acidimicrobiia; order Acidimicrobiales; family UBA8190; genus Bog-564. Next base: position 15,502 of record DAIQQK010000065.1, read on the forward strand.
GGCGAGGGGCACCAACATCGGCACGACCACAAGAGCGATCACGAGGTAGATCCACATCGCAATTCGGCCGACAGTTCGCGGCAGGTCGCCGTCGAGACTCCACCAGACCAGCGACTCGTCGATCTGGTGAACCCCGAGCAGCAGTGGCGTCGTAGCCAGGAGGAGCTGACTGTTTCGCCCACGGAGGTGTCGACAGGCGTCGACGCCGATCGCGCCCACGATGAGGCCGCCGGCTAGGTCTCCCTCAGGTGAGAAGCACACAGGTGCGCAGCGTCGGTCAAGCCATATGGAGCGCTTTGCGCAGGCGCACTAGACCCTTCAGCCTGCGGTCGATCTCCTCGTCGCTCAGGTCCTTGCGACCCTTGACTCGTTCGCCTAGAGCATCCAGACGGGCAACTTCCCGCGTCCGCAGGGCCTGCTGGTCGGTCGGATCTCTGCGCTCGAGAGCTCTGTTGAACGCCGATATGGCGTCCACGGCGCTCGAAAGCTCGAGCTTCTTTGCGATGGCGACGAAAGAACGCCCTTCGTCGCGAAGCGTAAGGACACGATCGTCACTGGTCACATCTTCAGGCATGGTGGCCTTCTTTCTCGGGACGGCACCGCCGCCCTGGGCCGTCGGAAGATGCGGGGCTCAGAGAGCCCGAACGCGTTTTGCCTGGGGACCCTTCGGACCCTGCTCCGAGTCGAACTCCACCTTCTGCCCTTCGACCAGCTCGCGATAACCGGAGCCCTCGATCGACGAGAAATGTGCAAAGACATCAGGTGTTCCGTCGTCAGGAGTGATGAACCCGAAGCCCTTGGTCGCGTTGAACCACTTCACGGTGCCTTCGGCCATTTTGTGTTGCCTCTCTTCTCCACGCTGTATCGCTTGCGGAGACCTCAAAAGGCAACCTGCAATGACGCAACGCTCGCGCAGTCTCAGCGATGCGATCCTCAAAGACTACACGCTCGCTGTCCTCGTCTAGGCCAATTTGGCCGGAACCGTCTTCGGACAACAGTTTCGTGCCCAAGAGCGGGATTCGTGGGCCGGTCAGGCCGCCGTGCGGTAGTGGGTCAGTTTCAGTCGAGAAGCTGAGCGATCTGGAACGTTGACCACGGGTAGTGAGCAACGCCCGCGGCCATGGCTGGGGTGGTGGGGCGTCCGGCCTTCTTGGTCAGGGTGATGTGGGGCCGTCCGAAGTTGTAGTGCATGAAGTGGAGGCTGACTGCCGCAGCGTGATTCTCGACCTTCTTGGAGAACGCGTTTGTGAGCCGGGTGAACCGGCGCATCCCCATTCGCATGGTGAGGTTCTGACGCTCCACGTAGCTGGTGGAAATGAGCGAGCGGTCAGGGTCCCCAGTGACAACCCGCTTGTCAATGCCGGTGCAGGTTGCCGGTGAGTACTTGGCTTCATCGTCGCGGGCGTCGTGGCCGTACATCTTGACGAGCTGAGCGAAGTCCACCCGGTCAGCGCCGAATAGAGGCTCGATTACCTGAAGGTAGGAACCGAGGCCGTCCGTGGTGAGCTGAATGCGGTTACCAGGGCGCAGCCGGGAACGCAGGTCGGCCAGGAAGAAGTAACAATCCCGGCTGTTCCGCTCCCCAACCAGCCAGCTCGGGACCAGCTTGGAATCGGCGTCGATGGCCGTCCACGTCCACACGTCCCCGTAGTCGTCCGGGTGGTGCTCCATCACATTCTTGGCCTTGGCCCCGACGAAGCTCCAAATCTCGTCGCACTCAAAGCGGTCGCAGTCCAGGTTCCGCAGCATCTCATCCTGGTAGTCGGAGCAAGCGGCCCCAAGATCCAAGAGGAGCTTGGTGACGGTGTTCTTGGCTACGCCGGTCACCCGGACGGTGGATCGGATGCTCATGCCCTCCACCAGGCAGGCCAC
>DAIQQK010000066.1:0-17357 GCA_036786835.1 Acidimicrobiales bacterium
ATGGCGCAGGGCTCGGTTCGAGAGGTAAAGACAATGTCAGCATTCGGCACCACCCCACAGGGCGGACCGGTAAGGGCGGTAGTCGTCGTAACAGAGGTGCTCGAAGTCGTGGGAGGCGTGGAGGTGGGGCTTGCCCCCGGTGGGACGGGGGAGGAGCTGCACGAGGCGAGCAGAGCCACTGCGATGGGGGCTAGAAGCACCCTTGGGAGACGCCTACCAACGACAGCAGCAAGCCCCCTCACTCTCCCGAGTTTCGCGCCCGCATGTGTCGTGCCCCCCGCGTGCCCCTTCGCGCGCATTTATTGGCACCCTATGGCTCCCGCTGGCATTCTCCTGAGAGAGCGTGACCAGGAAAAACATGGAGCGGGCGACGGGAATCGAACCCGCATGACCAGCTTGGAAGGCTGGGACTCTGCCATTGAGCTACGCCCGCGCTTGTGATCTCTCGCAGTCGCAGCAGAATAGGCGATCGTCGCCTCCAGCCCGGTACTCGCAGGTCAGGAAGCCAGGGAGAGCTTCGCCACGGGCAGCTGAGAGGTTTTGCTCCTCAGATTAGGGTCGCGCCGGTGGACATGATCCCTTACGACGAGTTCTCGCTTTTCCACGAGAACGCAGAGGAAGTCGGCTTGCCGTACGACGGACCACCCGTGGTGCGGCGCGAGGCCGTAGAGGTGGGAGAGGGAAGACACATGAGCAGCCTCGTCTGGGGCGAGGACCCTCCCGAGATAGTCTTCATCCACGGCGGCGCTCAGAACGCCCACACCTGGGACACCGTTGCTCTCGCCCTCGGGCGCCCGTTGCTGGCTGTGGACATGCCTGGCCACGGGCACTCCGACGCCGGTCGCGACGGCTCCATGGCACCCGTCGACAACGCCGGTGACATCGAAGTCGTCATCCGTTCCCTCGCACCCGAAGCCGGAGTGGTGGTGGGTATGTCTCTCGGCGGCCTGAGCTCCATAGCGGTCAGCCGGATTGCGCCCGGCCTCGTTCGTCGACTCGTCCTCGTCGACGTGACGCCGGGAGTGAACCAGAAGAAGTCGTCTCAGATCAGGGACTTCATCCAAGGCCCCGAGAGTTTCGCGAGCTTCGAAGAAATCCTTCAGCGCACGGTCGCGTTCAACCCGACCCGCAGTGAGTCCTCGCTCCGACGCGGCGTGCTTCACAACGCAGTTCAGCGGCCGGACGGTACCTGGGTGTGGAGATACCGACGCTTTGCTGCAGGCGACGCGAGCGCCGAGCGTACGTTTTCCAGATATTCCACGTTGTGGGAGGACATCTCGAACCTGAAGGTTCCACTCATGCTCGTGCGCGGGATGCTCCCGCAGTCGGTCGTCGACGACGACGACGAGGCGGAGCTGTTGAAGCGCCAGCCCGAAGCCCGCGTCGAGCACGTGACGAACGCAGGGCACAGCGTCCAAGGCGATGCCCCGCTGGAGCTTGCGCGGCTGATAGCAGAGTTCGCAGCTTCCTAGCCCGAGCGAACCACGGCGAAGCCGAGGCACGCGGGACGCGAGGCGGCCGATCGGTCGGGGAGGCGGGATTTGAACCCGCGGCCTCCTGCTCCCAAAGCAGGTGCGCTGCCAGGCTGCGCTACTCCCCGGTTCTCTTCTGGATCTGACCTGGCGCTTCTCGGTCCAGACCCACGTTCTTCCCTCAGCGCGGCGCTACGAGTGCACATGCTTCGAGTGCGAGTGCTGAAGGTAGAACGTGGACAGACTAGGCGACCTCGACCGGCCGGCACGTGCTCGGAGTTGAACCTAAAGGCGAAGACGGCGGTTGTAACGTTGGCTGTGGGGCCCTGGGGAGGCTCAATCAAAGTCACCTTTAACGCCTAAGGAGACGACGGGTGCTTCCCGAACACCCCTTTCGTGTTGCCATCGCCCATCAACTCGATCTATCCGAAGACGACATCTAGGGCATAGAAATGGCGTCGACCACCCATGACATCGGGTCGCCATCCGTTCGGACGGGCGCTAGAAGTCGGACACGCTTTCTTGTTCGGCGCGCGTTGCTGCATGTCGGCGTCGTTTCTGCAGCAGTTGTGGCCGTGGTCTCCATCTCGACTGGTGGCTTGAACGCTGGTACAAGGAGCGCAGCCAAACCGCCCGCGACCCCCATGCCCAGCGCGACGACAACTCAACCGCCTCCCGTACCCCCGTATCCAATCGAGGACGAGACGATCACACTGGTCGACCCCAGCCGGAACACACCTCCTAGGGGCAACGTGCCGGGTGCGTCAGGCCGCGTCTTGGTTACTGCGATTCGCCGCCCCGTGGGCCCGACAGGACCCATGCCGCTCGTGGTTTTCGCCCATGGATGGAACAGCAACCCGACGGTCTACGAGCCGCTGCTTGACGCTTGGGCCGAGGCCGGATATCTCGTGGCTGCCCCGGTGTTCCCGGACTCGGCGAACACTCTGCCCGGCTCACCGATCAGCAACTACCCCGATCAAGCAATAGACCTTTCCTTTGTAATCACCTCCCTGCTCGGCGGTTTGGCTGGACCAATCGACCCTACGCGCATCGCGGTTGCCGGTCACTCTGACGGCGGCACAGATGTGGCCCTGCTCGCCCTCAATCCTTTGTACGCCGATCACAGGGTGAGCGCATATCTCTCGCTATCGGGGGAGATCCCTTCGGGAGTAGCCGGAACGTGGGGCGACTCGGCTCCTGGCGCTCTGCTGGTCACCGTGGGGACGAACGACGAGTACGGCTTGCTGCCCAGGTCCACGCAGGTGTTCGCAACTGCACGGGTGACGGCGAAAGTAATGCTGCAAGTTGCGGGCGGTGACCACCTGTCGATGTACATCGGCTCGTCGCCCGAGGCAGTGGCTCTGCGGGCCGAGACGGTGCGGTTTCTGAACGCTGCTCTCGGCCTGGGGGCCGCGACCACGGCTCAACTTGTCTCAGCGTTGGACCCGCCCGGCGAGCCGTCCATCGAGGTGTCAAGCAGCTAGACCTTCTGCCCCCCCAACTGAGTCAGAGCCGATCTATCGAGGTCGGCGGGAACCATCTGAGATGACCGATCGTCCAAAGAGTGTCTACTTTGCGTGGGGGTAGCTTGTGGCTCATCAGATGTCGGTGCGTGGAAAGCATCTCTCCTGGGCGACCGTCCTAGTCCTGGCAGTGCTCGTCGCTGCAGCAGCGACAGGCTCAGCTCTCACCGCGCCAGGCCACCTATCGTCAGCTCCAACTGTTCCAACTACTGCTGTCCCGACCTCCACCTCGTGCTCGCCGACACCAGGTTTGGCGTCGATCACACTGAGCGATATGTCGCCGACGCCGACGATCACCGTCCGGGTCGGTGGTGAGCTTGTAGTGACGGTGCCGGGATGGCACTGGGGGGACGCCACCGACGTGAACGTAGGGAACCCGGGCGTCCTGAGCGAACAGTGCTCGGTCCTGCTTCCAGATCACGGAAGGAGGGCGGTCCTACTGGCTGTCAGTCTCGGTGAAAGCCACCTGTCAGCCACTGTCACACCGGCGAGCGACGTGATGATGCCAGCCTGGTCGGGTGAGGTGGTCGTAACGGCTAACTCCTAATTACTTGCCCCTGAAGAACTCGATTTGAGTCAACGGCCGTCCGGGTGAGGCTGGCCGTCCACTAGCGCCGAGTTCGGTCTCCGATTTCGGCCGGGATGGTTCGGTCCTGCTGTTGCGATCTATCCGGTGGCCGTCAAGGCAGCGATCTTGACCAGGTTGTGGTTGAACACGCCGTGGCCGCACCAGGTGCGGACGCCTTCGAGCCCGTCGTTTCGTGTCCGGTTCCACCCGAAGTCGCGTTTGAGGCAGCTGATCCGGCCTTCGCTTCCGGTTCTCCATTTCATGAGCCGTTGGAACTGCGGTCGGCGCTCGACGGCTCGTCGTGTCGCGCTCGGTTTGCCCTTGGTGGGGAGGGCGACGGTTCGCACCCCGAGGGCGATGAGCGCGTCGCCGACGGCCGACTCGCCGTAACCCCGGTCAGCGGTGACTGCTTTGGGTGTCTGCCTGGCGTGACGGGCGACACGTTCGAAGGCCGGGACCAGCATCGGCGCGTCGGGTGGGTTGCCGATCTCGATGTTGTGGTCGACGACCACGCCGTCGTCGTTGTCGACGACCTGGGCCTTGTAGCCGAACTCCACGGGCTTGCCGAGTCGGCCCTTGCGGATCGGGCGGGCGTCGGGGTCGTGCAACGACACCAGCCTGGTTGCCCCATCGGGGACATCGCCACCGAGGCGGCGGCGGGTCTGCTCCGCGATCTGTGCCACCCGCTGGGCGGTGATCGCCAGGGCGTCTGCGACGGCCTCGAGCTTGGCCGGAGCCGCCCCGCCGAGCTGGCGCAGCGACCGGCGGGCATTGACCGCCACGCGCAAGGCCTCGCCGACAGCCGCCTCGGCGATGCGGACCATGTCGGCGTTGATGGCCAGGACATCGTCTTTGCCTCGTCGGTGCGCCGACGCAGGTTGGCGCCGATGGACCGGGCTCGAGACCGCACCATGCGCGTCCGGTCCCGGGTCGTGGTCCGAGAGGCCAGGCCACCGGCCTTGAGCTTCTCGACGGCCTTGGCCATCTTGGCCACGCCCTTGGCCAACAACCCCGAGTCCGTCGGATAGGCGACGTCGGCGGGGACGACGGTCGTGTCGGCTCGGATGCGGTTGGTCTTCAAGACCCTTGCGGTCGCTGCCTTGGCCAGTAGCGCCTCGTTCAGGCCATCGACGGCGGACGACCCGCACCGCGTGGTGATCTTCATCAACGTTGTCGGGTGTGGGGTGTTCTCACCGAGCGGGATCCGACAGAATCGCTGCCACGAGATCGAGTCGGCGACCTCCCGGCACAACGGCTCGAATCCGAGCCGGTAGCGGTACTTCAAGAACATGAGTCGGAGATAGGTCTCGATGGGCACCGACGGCCGACCCAGCACGGCGTGGAAGTGGGCCCGGAACGGCTCGAAGAAGGCCGGGTCGTCGAGCAGGCGATCGACCGCCTCCAACTCGGCCGGCATCCCCAGACACATCTCGGGGAGGATTGCTTCCCACAGCGTGGGCTGCGGGTTTACCGTTCTCAACATGGTGGCCTCGATCCGTACTAGTCCTACGGGTCGAGGCCATCATCCTTGATGGCGAGACAAATCGCGAGCACCCGAGCACGTCAGACGCGCTGGTAGCGGGCGACTTTTCACATCTACTTTTTCAGGGGCAAGTAATTAGCCCTCGTTTCCTGATTCGCTTGATTGATCGACAGTTCACTGTTGGGTGACCGTGACGCGGAGTTCCCAAAGCCTTGCGAGTGCAGGACATGGCTGGCCAGGACGGCAGGCAATTCCGCCCGCCGAAGTGATGGTCGCCTGCCCGACAGCCACAGCGAGCACGTCTGCGGTGAGTCCGTCACCAGATGAGGGGCGCCGAATGTTGCTCATCTGGATGATCTGGGAGTCGCTCGTGAGGTCGTTCCAGACGAACCCAGGGTCCAGCGAGATTTGGATCGTGACACCTACGTAAGTGGTTATGGCACAGGGTTCGGTGCGAGAGGTGAAGACAATGTCCGCATTCGGCACCACCCCACAAGGCGGACCCTTAAGGACTGTGGTCGTCGTAACAGAGGTACTCGAAGTCGTGGGAGGCGTGGACGTGGGGCTTGCCCCCGGTGGGACAGGGGAGGAGTTGCAGGACCCGAGGAGAGCCGTTGCCGCGGGGACTAGAAGCATCCTGTAGACACGCGACCGAACGACACCAGCAAGCCCCCTCACGCTCCCGAGTTTCGCGCCCCTGGTGTTGCCAAGGTAGGGCGTGTGACGAGCAGGCGACGAAGGAACCTCGTGGCGAATCCCTTCTCAGCAACGTGATCGGCCTTGGGTCGTTTCGTCGCTTCGCTCTTAGGGGAAGTCAGGTTCTGACCAGAGTTCGGGTGGAGTTCTGGTGGATATCACCTGTGCTCCGATGCTTCTCACCAGCCCGGACCGCGCGGAGGATCTGCTCCAAGTGGTTCGGTCACTTGCTCCTCCGTGCGCGAGCGCTGCCCCCCTCGTCATGATTGTCGACCGTTGCCTGTGTCCTTAGTAGGGCCAAAGGTCACCGTGGAGGCTGGCCCTCGGGCTTCAGGCACGTCCGGTGACCTTTGACCCTACGCAGTGTCATCAATTCAGCGCATCATCAAAGTGACCACGAGCAGAGAGGTGTCCGAAGAACGACATAGACCTGTTGTTGATCGGATCAGGGAGGCGTTCGATGTCTGCGCTCTTAGAAGCCGGTCAAACGGGTGCTGCGCGGGACGAGTTTCCCGGTGTAGACCGCGACGGCTTCTTCGGCATCCGCTTCGAGTCAATCGGCGGGCTCGGCGCACATCTCGCCGGTAAGATCCTCGCCGAATCCTGTGTCCTGCGGCAGGACTTCAACGGCGCGCACTTCTCCTCGTATGGTTCGGAGAAGAAGGGCACACCTGTGAAGTCGTTCGTCCGCATCTGCCGGGCTGACCGCGAGGTGCGGACTAGCAGCCCGATCGAGATCCCCCAGGTGGTCGCTGTTTTCCACGAAGCTCTCGTGCACTCCTTCGACGTTGCCGCCGGCCTGAGCGCCACAGGCACCCTGATCATGAACACTCGCAAGACTCCGGAGGAGATTCGGGATCTGCTCGGCTTGTGCTCCGGCACGGTAGCCGTGGTCGACGCCCTTGGAATCGCGCTCGAGGAGAAGACGCGTGTGAACACCGCGATGCTTGGTGCCGTCACGCGAACCTGCCCCTTCATCGACCCCGACGCTGTGAAGGAGACGATCCGTCAAAGCTTCTCCGTCCGATACGCCAACCTGGTCGACGCGAACCTTCGCACCTTCGACCGGGGCTACAGCGAACTGCGGAGCATGACCTGGCCGTCGGCCCCCGGTGACCCGGGGCGGCCCATCCAGCGGGCCACACCTGCATTCGGTTACCTCGACGCGCCGATCGGCGGCGCGATCCTGGACGCGGGCAACAGCATCCGCAAGAACCTGAGCACGTCGCGACAAGGTTTCCTGCCGGCCTACGACCCGACTACCTGTATTCACTGCGGGATCTGCGACATCGTCTGTCCCGATCTGTGTTTCGCATGGTCCCATGACGCCGGCAGCGAGCCCTCGGTGCGACTGCTCGGCATCGACTACCACTACTGCAAAGGCTGTTTGAAGTGTGTTGACGCTTGTCCGACGGGCTCGCTCACCGAGCTTCGCGAAGAGGAAGGCTGGGCCGAGGAGCATCGAGTCCCGCTATTCCCCTGGCTCGAACCCACGAAGGGGGCGGCCTGATGGTCGTCGCTCCGGCAAGACTGAAGCCGAGGACAGGGCCACACCAGATTGTCGGGTTTCGGACCGGCAACGAGATGGCTGCGATCTCCGCCAAGCAGATCAACTTCCACGTGATGGGCTACTACCCGATCACCCCTTCGACAGAAGTCGCCGAACTGGTCGACGAGATGAAGGCTGCCGGCGAGCACAACATCGTCATGGTGCCGGCCGACGGCGAGCACTCGGCAGCTGGAATCTGCTTCGGCGCCGCAGCGGGAGGCGGCCGCGTCTTCAACGCCACGAGCTCGCAGGGGTTGCTGTACCAGCTCGAAGAGCTACCTGTGCAGTCCGGGACGCGCTATCCGATGTTGCTCGACCTGGCGACCCGGACGGTGAGCGGTCCGCTCGATATCCGCGGCGATCACTCCGACGTGTACTACGCGCTGAACACAGGCTGGCTGATCTTCATGGCCAGAGACCCGCAGGCAGTCTACGACCTGAACCTCATCGCCCTGCGTGTTGCAGAGCGAGCCGATGTCCGCCTACCGGCGATCGTGGCGTTCGACGGCTTCTTCACGAGCCACCAGAAGCGCCGGGTCTTAACCTTTGCGGAGGACGACACGGTTAGGGAGTGGTTGGGGCCTGTGCTCGAGCCGGTGAAGGCACTCGACCCGCGACATCCTGTGACGATCGGCCCGTACATGAACGACCCGGACCTGATCAACAACAAGTATCAACTCGAGCGGGCGATGGACGCCGCACTGGCAGCGTTCCCGGACGTCGTCGCTGAATACGAGGCGTTGAGCGGCCGGTGTTACCCCCCAGTCGATCTTTACCGCATGGACGACGCCGAGGTCGCCGTCTTCCTCCTCAACTCGGCGGCGCAGACCGCAAAGGACGTGGTCGACCGACTGCGCGCCGAGGGAGTCCGAGCCGGTGTGCTCAGTCCAAATGTGATCCGACCCTTCCCGGCCGGTGCAATCCGCGATGCCCTACGCGGTGTGCGTGCGGTTCTCATCGGAGAGCGCTCCAGCTCCTACGGGGCACATGGCGCCACTCTTACGCACGAAGTGAAGTCCGCCTTGAAGGACGACCCGGAGAACCGCACGCTCTGCCTGAGCCGCGTCTACGGTCTCGGCGGCCGTGACTTCTACCCGGAGGACGCCGAGGAATTCTTCCGCCTGACGCTGCAGGCGGCTCAGCGTGACACCGTCGACGTGCCGTTCGACTACTACGGCGTGGAAGCGGGGGATCCCGAGAAGCTGCGGCCACTAGGCGGTACGCCACCGCTCACCCGCGAGGAGATGACGACCGGGCTTGTGAAGGTCAGGCCGCGCCCGGACGGCCGGCTCGACGTCGAGGCGCCACCGTACTGGGAGCTTGCGACAAAGCCCAAGCGAGTCGCCCCAGGTCACGGTGCATGCCCCGGGTGCGGCATCTTTCCGGCACTCGATCAATTCTTGCGCGGCATAGAGGGGGACGTCGTCGTCCTGTATCAGACAGGCTGCGCGATGGTCGTCAGCACCGGCTATCCCTATTCGTCACACCGGGTCACGTACCTGCACAACCTGTTCCAGAACGGCGCAGCCGCGCTGAGTGGGCTCGTGGAGGTGTTCCACGAGCGAGTGCGCCGAGGTGAGCTGCCCGCTGGTACGGACATCACGTTCTTGATGGTGACCGGGGACGGAGGGATGGACATCGGCATGGGGTCGGCCATCGGTGCGGCACTTCGCGTCCACGGGATGATCATGCTCGAATACGACAACCAGGGCTACATGAACACGGGCAGCCAACTCAGCTACTCGACACCCCTCGGCCACATGACCTCGACGAGCCATGTCGGTCCGGCCGAGCTCGGAAAGGCCTTCCACCACAAGGACACCGCACAGATCATGGCGGCGACGAACATGCCGTATGTCTTCACGGGGGTGGAGGGTTATCCCGACGACCTCGTAGCGAAGGCCGCAAAGGCGCAGTGGTACGCACAGAATCAGGGCACGGTCTACGGCAAGGTGTTGATCACTTGCCCGCTCAATTGGAAGACCGAAGAGCGGGTAGGTGTTGAAATCGTCCAAGCAGCCGTGGACTCCTGTTTCTTCCCGCTCTACGAGGTGGAGCGCGGCATCACACACATCACCTACGACCCAGAGCCGATCGGGCGGCGGGTGCCCGTCGCCGATTGGCTGAAGTTGATGGGGAAGACGAAGCACCTGTGCCAGCCCGGCACCGAGGCGACCCTCGCATTGATCGAGGACGAGGTTCAGAGACGCTGGCTGCGCCTCAAGGCCATGAACGATCACCCCCTTCTATGACCCTGGACTGACCATGGACACAAATGCGCGAATTGTCGAAAAGCAGGACCTGACAGAGATCACAAAGCTGTTCGTCGTGCACGCTCCGCTCGTGGCGAGAAACGCTGGCCCGGGCCAGTTCGTGATCCTCCGAGTTAGCGAGACTGGCGAGCGTATCCCTATAAGCCTCGCCGACTTCGACCGTGACGCAGGCACGGTCACGATCGTCGTCCAGGAGGTCGGTCGTACGAGCGCTCTCGTCAACGCGTTGGGGGTGGGTGAAGAATTCCTGGACTTCGCCGGCCCGCTCGGCGTCGCAGTGTCACTCCCCGATCACGGTCACGCGGTGCTCATCGGCGGCGGTTTCGGCACAGGGGCCCTGTTCCCGTTGGCGCGCGAGCTGCGCAGGCGTGGGGTGCGGGTTTCATCCATCGTCGGCGCTCGGACGCACGCTCTCGTGGTCCTCTCGGAGCTGTTGTCGACGGAGAGCGACGACTTGTACGTGTGCACGGATGATGGTTCCACCGGGTACCACGGCTTCGTCACCGGTTGCCTGGAGGAGCTGCTCGACGCGGGCATGGGTTTCACGTCCTGTTTTGCCGTCGGCCCGATGCCGATGATGCGCGCCGTCGCGAAAACCACGTACGAGCTTGGGCTGCCCACCATGGTTTCGCTGGATCCCCTCATGATCGACGGGACTGGATTGTGCGGAGGTTGTCGCGTGACCGTCGGCGGCAAGTCGCTCTTCGCCTGCGTGGACGGTCCCTTCTTCGACGCGCACCAAGTCGACTTCGACGAAGCTGACGACCGCTTGATGGCCTACAAGGAGCAGGAGACGGTGGCCTGCGCAGCTGCGGGACTCAGGAGGTAGACGATATGCCCATCGTGTACCCGCATAAGACAGCGATGCCGTGCCGAAACCCAGAAGAGCGGCGGAGGAATTGGGACGAGGTCGCCGAGGGTTACACCGTGGAGCGCGCCATCGCCGAGGCCCGGCGCTGTCTCAGCTGCCAGGACCCCGTGTGCGAGCTGGGCTGCCCCGTGAATGTTCCGATAAGAGAGTTCGTGCACTGCATCGCCGTCGGGGACTTCGAAGGAGCCGCTCGCGCGATCCGTCGCCGCAACCTGCTCCCTGCGATCTGCGGACGTGTGTGTCCGGTCGAGCATCAGTGTGAGGCCAGATGCGCCCTGGCGCCCCATCAGGATCCGGTGGGAATCGGACGGCTGGAGCGGTTTGCCGCCGACTGGGTCCGTGAGCACGGCGACAATGGCGAGACCGCCGCACCGCATCTGTGGCGGGAACAGAAGGTTGCGATCGTCGGTTCCGGCCCGGCCGGACTGACTGTGGCCAGCGACCTCGCTCAGCAGGGCTACCCGGTTTCGATCTTCGAGGCCCTCCACGCCTTCGGCGGTGTCCTGCGTTACGGGATTCCCCAGTACCGTCTACCGAAGGAGATCGTCGACGAGGACGTCGCGCACCTCAAGGCGCTCGGCGTGGAGTTCGTGCGAGACGTGATCATCGGCAAGACCGTCACCATCGATCAGCTCATCGAAGAGTTCTGCTACGAGGCGGTGTTCGTAGGTACAGGTGCCGGCTCGCCGATCTTCATGAACATTCCAGGCGAGAGCCTAAAGGGGGTCTATTCGGCCAACGAGTTCCTGACGCGCGTCAACCTGATGCATGCGTACTTGTTCCCCGAATACGACACGCCCATTCGTCGTCCGAGGCGGGCAGCGGTGATTGGAGCCGGTGATACTGCGATGGACGGCGCGCGGTGTGCGGTGCGCCTCGGCGCCGAGGAGGTCCACATCGTGTACCGCCGCTCCGAGAAGGAGAAAGGCGCACGAGCCGAGGACTTCGAACGGGCGCGCGAGGAGGGCGTGATCTTCGACTGGCTCACACTGCCCCAGCGCTTACTGGGTAACGAGGACAGATGGGTCAGCGGCCTCGAGTGCATCCGAACGGAGCTCGGCGAACATGACGAGTCGGGGCGCCGACGTCCTCTCCCCGTTGCCGGTTCAGAGTTCGCCATCGAGGCCGACCTCGTCGTCATAGCCCTTGGCACCAACCCGAACCCACTCGTGCCGAAGTCGACCTACGGACTCGAAGTCGACTCTCACGGATGCATCGTCGCCGACCCGGAGACTGGCGCCACAAGCCGCGAGGGCGTGTACGCCGGTGGCGACATCGTGACCGGCGCAGCGACCGTGATCCTTGCAATGGGCGCCGGCCGCAAGGCAGCCACAGCCATCCATGAATACTTGCAACACCAACTCGTAGACAAAGGAGCGATGCGGGCTGAGCTCTCCTAGCTCACCGACCCGTCCGTCATCATTCCAAGAGGAGCTGAGCCAAATGACAATCAAACAGGTCGTTGTAACAGACACCGATGGGGCGGCTTCTCGACCGGATGTCTCAGATGCCGAACATGAGGCCGAGGAACGTGACAGGGGCTACGGAGACGGGGTCGTATGGGCACGCGACTACGCGCCCGCAGATCAGTTGCGCGACTTCGTGGAGAACTTCGGTTCCAGCGTGGATAGCGCATCCGAGATAGACCGGTTCTTGCGGGCCCACGGGACGGAGCACAAGAGGTTGGAAGGCCTCCCTGAATTTGAGGGTCCTTACTGGGAAGGATTCCGCGAAGGAGCCGAAGACGTGTTGGCACACGGGGATTCGCCGTTGACCACCTGAAGGTTCCTGAGTACCGGCCCGTAGTCGGGAACTGCGAGGTCTGCGTCCACCGCGACTGCCGCCGGTCATCGCGCAACTTTGTCGAGGCAATCTGCGCAGAGGACCAACCCACAGCCTACGCAAAGGTTGACCTGCTTTGATGTACCTGAGCTCATCCTCAAGGAGAAGGCATGTTCGGACATGGTCCAGGCGGGTTTCACCATCCAGGCGTATTCGGCTGGCTGTTCTTCGCCGTCATCGTCGCACTGTTGATCGTCGGCATCGTCCTCCTGGTGCGGCTTTGGAGTTCGCCACGCGGCCACGGATCCTGGTCCCACACGGCGGCGATGCCCCCTCCAGGAGTCGACCCAGCCGTAACCGAGTTGCGAATCCGCTATGCCCGAGGAGACATGACTTGGGCCGAGTACGTGCAGCGTTCAGCCAACTTGGGTTATCCGGCGTATCCGGGGACAGGGCCGATCGCCCCTGCTCCGGAAGCTCAACCACCTCCACCCTCGTCGTAGGGGCCGTTCCGAGCGGATCGCACGCTTCCCTGCGACCCAGCAGCCCTCCTCTTTCAGCGGCGGTCCATCATGGCGCGCATGACTCGCTTTGTGAGATCGACACCCTCGACGAAGTCGTGCCACTCCTCGATGGACGGTTCATCGCTTCGATACGACCGCTCCACTCGGGAGCGCAGATCATGGTCTTCGAGTCGCCGGATCGTGGTCCACAACCGTGTACGGCGTGCCATCGCCAGTTCGGCAACACCCTCCACCATCAGACTCCCCCTTAGCCGCCATCCGCTTCGAGTCGTCATTCTCAACCGGTGAAACCTCGAACAACAGGGGGGATGTTCTGCCCCCCAATGTCGGCAGGTCGGGAGCCGATCTTTAGCCTCACGACCTCGCACTCACCAGGGCCGACCTGACCCGAAGAGGCCAGGGACCCGATTTCGTTGGTGACGTACATGATCGGCCTCTGCGGTCTAGGGTCCCACCTCGCCGGTCGTCTTCGGGACCGTGCTGGTTTGCAGATTCGGGAGTCGAGTGGGACCCAAGGCGGAGAGAAGACGGCCGTCTGGCATGGCGGGGGCTCCGCTATTGCCGAGGCTGGCCGTCGTCCCTGTGGCCACGCTGCTCGGGGCTGCCTTGCTGATCGCGGCGACGGCCCCTTCAACGTCGGGTGCTCGAGGCGCGCTCCGGGGCTCCGATAGGACCCAGGTGCGAGCCATGGCACGAGAAAGGAGCACTTCGGGATCGTTCATCGCGGCGCCGTCGAGCGTCCCGGTGTCCCGCATATACGGGAGCGACGCGATCGGTACGTCCATCGCCGTCTCTCAGGCGCAGTTTCCCTCGGCGGGGTCCGCGAAGGCGGTGGTCCTCGCTCGTTCCGACTTCTTCTCCGACGCTCTGGCGGGAGGGCCGCTGGCGGCGGCGGCAGGAGGGCCGCTGCTCGTCACTCCGGGGGCGTCGCAGAGCTCGACTCTCGATCCGCGGGTCCAGGCGGAGATCCAACGTGTCCTGCCATCGGGCGGGGTCGTCTACATCCTCGGTGGCACACTCGCTCTGAGCCAGAGCATCGACACCACTCTTCAAGGGCTCGGGTACGCCACTCAGCGCTTAGCCGGGCCGAACGAGTTCGCGACGGCCGTCGACGTCGCCGAGCAGCTCGCCAACCCCACCACAGTCTTCGAGGCGACGGGGACCGATTTCGCGGATGCATTGTCCGCTATTCCCGCCGCCATCAAGGATCACGGGGCGATCCTGCTCACGAACGGCAGTCAGCAGGCGCCCGAGACCTCGACGTATCTGGCTCAGCATCCCGGCGACACGAGGTACGCGATCGGCGGAACCTTCGCAGCGTCCGGCGCCGATCCCTCGGCGACCCCCGTCTTCGGCCAGGACCTATACGGCACCTCGGCGGCCGTAGCGAGCACCTTCTTTGCGGGCACGACCTCCTTCGGAGCGGCAACCGGGGCAACGTTCCCCGATTCGCTTTCCGGAGGAGTGTTCCTCGGGGCGCCGGCGACCATTGGCCCGATGCTCCTTGTCGCGCCTTCCGGCCCCCTGCCGTCGGCCATCGCCAACTACCTCGCAGGCGTGGCCTCGACCCTCGTACAGGGCTACCTCTTCGGGGGGCCGCTCGCTGTGGGCGACGACGTGCAGTCCGAGCTCGAGACGCCTCAGGGTGCACCGCCACCCTCAACGTCTCTTGCCGTGATCACGACGTCCCTGCCGGGCGGAACCGTCAATTCCCCCTACTCGGCCAGCTTGTCCGCCTCGGGTGGGAACACGCCCTACTCGTGGACGATCGCGGCGGGTTCCTTGCCTCCCGGGGTGAGCCTTTCTCCGGCGGGCGCTGTAACCGGCACGCCGATAAGTCAGGGCACCTCGAGCTTCACCGTCCGGGTCACCGATTCCTCGAGCCCGAGCCCGCAGAGCGCGACCCAGGCGCTCTCCATCTCGATCAGCTCGTCACAGACCCAGAGGGTCACGTCTGTGAACTGGTCGGGCTACGCGGTCACGAGCGGTCCTTACACCCAAGTCACCGGGACGTTCACCGTCCCGCAACTGGTTCCTCCGTACGTGCCAAATACGGCAACTACCGAATGGGTGGGAATCGACGGGTTTCCTTCGGGAAACGACTCTCTCATTCAGGCAGGCGTCAACGAGATCCCAGTTAGCCCATCGGGCTACGCCGTCCAAGCTTGGTGGGAGATCCTTCCCGCTCCCCAGACCACCATCGACACGATGACCCTGAGCCCTGGTGACACGGTGACCGTCACGATCGGCCAGGTGAGCGGGACCGAGTGGGGGATCACCCTCACCGACGACACGAACGGCCAGACCTTCACGACCGACCAGGGCTACAGCGGCCCACTCGAGTCCGCGGAGTGGATCGTCGAGGCTCCTCAAAGCGGCGTTCAGACGAACCTTGTGCCGTATTCGCCCGCGGTCTCCTTCACCGGCTTGAGCACGGTGGGCAATCAGTCGACCCTGACCGAGATAGTCATGAACCAGGGCGGCCAGCAGGTCTCGACACCGTCCTCCTACACATCGGCTGGCTTCGAGGTGGCATACGGGAGCACACCTCCACCCCCGTAGCCCAGGGCTGCGAGAGGTTCCTCAGGCGATGTGGTCCGAGATGAAACGCAGAATGCGCGTGTGCTTCTCGGTGTCCAGCAGAACCAAATCGACGATCAGAGCCCACAAGGTGGTCTCCTCGAAGGGCTTCAGCTGCTTGCGCAGCCGCCGGAGCTCGGCCCTGTCCTTTTCCTCGGCGGCGAGCAGCGCCTTGGTCTCGGAGGCCAAGGGTCCTCCAGCATCCTCCTGGGGGAATATCTCCGGCGTGGCGGGAGCCGGGCTGTTGGCGCTCCACCCCCAGGCGATGGTGTTCGCCATCTCCGCGAGGAGGCGGTGGTGGTTGCGCTCCTCGTCCAGGATGAGCTTCACCAGGTAACGCACGGCCGGAGAGGACGCTTCTTCCGCGAAACGCTGGTATTGCTCGAGCATCGAGCCCTCTTCTCGGCCGTGGCGGGCCAGCAGCTCGACGAGCCCGCGCTCCTGAACGCTGGCTCCCATCTGATCGAGGCCTTCGACTGCGGATTCGAAAGTGGCTTCCATTTGGCAAATTCTCACCCGTGAACAGGGAGCCTGAAAAGTGCCAAAGGTCCCGTCCCTGCAGCTAAGCGCTCCCGTCCACCATCCGGCCGTCCCTCATCTGAACCACCCGACCGGCGGCGCCGGCGACGGCAGGGTCGTGGGTGACCATCAGGGTGGTCGCGCCGTGGTCCTGCTGGAGGCGCGAGAAGAGGGCCAGGACGCTCGCCGAGGCGGCGGAGTCGAGACTTCCCGTCGGCTCGTCCGCCAGGAGGACGGGGGGGTCGTTCGCAAGGGCCCTGGCGATCGCGACCCGCTGGCGCTCGCCTCCGGAGAGCTGGGGGGGACGGCGCCTTTCCCGGCCGGCGAGGTCGAGCTCGGAGAGCACATGACGCGCCCATGTGCTGCGCTCCTCACGAGAACGGTGCGTCCCGATCATCGCCACCTCGACGTTCGCAAGGGCAGACAGCCTCGGAAGCAGATTGTGGAGCTGGAAGACGAGTCCGATGGTCTCGCGCCTGTAGCGGCTCGGGTCCTTCAAGTGCGCGAGGTCGTGTCCTTCCACGCAGATTTCCCCCGACGAGGGCGAGTCCAGGGCGGCGATGAGATGGAGGAGCGTGGACTTCCCACAACCTGACGGCCCGGTGATCGCGACGAACTCGCCCCGTTGAACCATCAGGTTCACGCCGTCCAGGGCTCTGACCGTTCCACCTTCGTATTCCTTGGTGACTCCCGTCACCTGGATCGCCGGAAGACCGAGCCGTTCGTCACTCATGGCTCAGCGCCTTGAGGGGAGCGAGGGATCCGGCGCGAAGGGCCGGGTAGAGGGTCCCGATGACGGTCATACCAAGCCCTGTGTACAGCCCGCGTAGGAACGCCCCGGGCGTGTAATTCGGTTGGAGGATCCCGGTGAGCTGGGGGAGCGACTGCAAGATCGTCGTGACGAGGAACGAGAGGCCCACTCCTACACCCGCTCCGGCGATTGCGAGCACCACCCCCTCGCCGAGGACGAGGAACACGACACGAATGCGTGTCCATCCCACGGCCCGCAGAAGACCGAACTCGCGTGTTCTTTCGAAGAGCGACAGCAGCATCGTGTTGCCGACAAGGATCGCTCCGATCGCCACCGCGAGGATCGTGCTCCCCGTAGCAGCGGCACGGATGAAGACCAGGTTCCGGTCTGCGCGTCCGAACTCGGAGGCTGTCCGGATCGTCGTGAGCTCTGGGTGCTCGTAGGAGATGCGAGCAGCCACCGCGTTGGCCCGGAAACCATGTGCCACCTTGACGAAGACCAGCGTCACAGCGCCTGGCACTCGGTTGTAGGCCTGTACAGCCGGCAGCGGGAACATCGCGCCGAGGTCGCCGAACGAGTTGCCCGTCGAGTAGATGCCGACCACCGTGTTCTGTGTGCCGTTGGCGTGGAACTGGTCGCCGATATGCAGGCCGAAGTCCTGGGCCGCTCGCCAACCGAGCATCACCTCGTGGGCGGCGTCGGGCGGGTAGGCGCTGCCGGACAGGACCTGCACCCCGAATTTCGCGAGCTCGTCGGGGGGGATGCC
>DAIQQK010000211.1:0-1501 GCA_036786835.1 Acidimicrobiales bacterium
TCGCCGTCGCAACTCTCCTGCTCAGGGCCGGTGGATGACATTTTCGGCACCCACACGATCGCGCGCTCGCGAACGCTCTCGGAAAGCTGGCGGCGCGTGCGAAAGTCGTCCCGCTGAGACGGACAAAAGACGGACGAAGTTTGAAGCCCGCTGCCAAGTCACAAGCGGACTAGGCCATCTACCTGCGATTTTCCTGGCAGCCCCAACGGGATTCGAACCCGTGTCTCCACCTTGAGAGCGCGTTCGGACCCTTCTCTCGGGTCGGCTGGAACCGCTGCAGTCCTGTTCAGTGGGGGTGGCGTCCGACCGGTACCGACCGAATCGGCCCGAGTTGGCGGGAGTTCAGTAGCAATTTCAGTAGCAAGACAATCAAGGTGGAGACAAGGTGGAGACACCCCCCAGGACTTGGTCCGAAGTCGGGATCATGAGGACAGCGCCCGAGCATTGAGGAGCTTCGAGGGTCAACGTGACTCGGCGACGGTGATCGATCAGCTCGACTCGAACCGGTCGATCGCCTCCACGACCCGGCGGCGCTTGGCCTCGATGGTGTCGAGGAGTGCCGCGCGTTCTCGCAGGGTGGCGCACGACACCGTGCCGGCTCTGATGAGCGCCCGTGCGTAGTCGTAGTCCTTCTCACGACCGGCGGACAGCTTGGCAACGACGATGTCGTGCGCCTCGAGACAGACCGCGGTGCTGGGGTATGCCGCTTGGAGCGTGACAGGGACGCAGCGCTCGAGCCACCCACTGGGGAGATCGGCCACCGCCAGACCCACGCCCTGGCCGTAGATGCCGAACGTCTCGTGGAAGCGCGAATCCTCACCGATGGCGCCATCAACCTTGGTGGCCTTCAGCTCGTCCGGGTCGTCGAGGAACGCGATGTCGAGCTCGATGGACAGACATGCCTCGGGTGGAAGCTCATCCTCGCTGTAAGTTCCGAGAATCGCCTGGCTCCCGATCACGATGATGTTGTTGTCCTCAGCAGCATTGGCCGCGGCGCGAAGCACGTGGGCAAAGTCCTCTTGCTTCACGTGCGTGACGAGCCACGCTGGGCTTCGAGCGCGGCGAGACGTTCCTCGTCGGTGAGCACGCCAGCGAACGGCGAGTTCTGTCGCAATTCCCGGGCCCGAGGCGTCGGCGAGGTCAGCACGGCTAGCACCTCGTCGACCGGGCCGGCGAGGAGCCGGCCCCATTCGGAGAGCCACCTCGCCGCCTGGCCCCGAGAGTGGACGGATTTGAGGTGATCCAGGTTCTCCCGGGCCTTCGCCATAACGGGGTCGGGGTCGAGCGCCAGCTTTCCGGCGATGGCATAGCCCAGCCACAGGCTGCGCTTCTGGTCCCGGGTGAGCCGCTGAGTACGGGTGCGCAGCGCCTCGAGGTCCTTGCGGGCAATGCGGCGGTGCCGCCCGGTTGTTACGAAGGGCAGGTCCCCAATGTTGCAGAGGTCGACGACGTGCTGGCGAGACGTGTTGAGCAGGTGCGCAGCCTCACCCGTGGTCAGCAA
>DAIQQK010000211.1:1601-4605 GCA_036786835.1 Acidimicrobiales bacterium
TCAGCGGACCTCGTAGCGCCCAATGGCGGCGCCTCCGCGCCCCTGCCGAGCACCCGCCATTCGAGCACTCCCGCCGGTGCTCCCGACAAAACGGCGTCCAAGCCGGCATCGAGCCCGCCTTGCCCGCCGGTTTGGAAATCACCCTCGTCGGCTCCGCCAGACCTGGTCATCGAGTCCACACCTGTGCACCAAGTGGTGCCTGCCGAAAGGCAGGTGCCGCGACGGTCGTTTCGCGGGGCCATCACGACCGCCACGTGGCGCGGCACAACGCCCGTCAGGGTGACGTTCGCATCGATGGTGCACGTGTGTGGAGTATTTGTACAGGGCTGGCGAAGCCGACGATCTGTCTTCGAATCGCTGGCCAAGCCGGACTCGACGTCCGGCTGGCCGGCGTAGGCCGGGCGAGACGGGACGCCTGCGCCGCGGGAGTGAAACGCAGCGAGGCGAGTGAGCAAAGCCTCGCCAGAAGGCGAAGTGGCTTTGCAGCCACAGCGAGGACCTCGTCCCGAGGCCTGCCAGGCAAGGCCAGGCCCTTGCAATCGTGTTCAGCGTGGTGGATGGGTCTGACACAACAGAGGCACTGCTCGAAGCCGTGTGCAACTAGCGGCCCGCGGCGAAAGACCGAGACGAGGTCGCATGGCAGCCCAGATTCGAAACGAACACGGTTCACGTCGATAACAATCTCCGCCGGAGCGCATCAGTGCCACGACCTGGGAGGGTGACGTTGCGGGGTGACGTTCCAGCGCCCTTCATTCCCCCCTGGGCATAGCCGGCGGTGTCTGGCAGATGGCAATTGCCCATCGAGCCCCTGGCAGGGCCGTGCAGAGCTCGGACGCCATGGCTACGGAGAGTCCGGCGGCGGGGTGACAGGTGGCGTGGACGGTCCGGAGTCGATCGATGCTCACCCGGGTGTAGCGCTGGGTGGTCTCAAGACGCGAGTGGCCGAGCATCTCAGCCACGTAGCGGATGTCGGCTCCGCCCTCGAGCATCAAGGTCGCCACGGTATGACGTAACAAGTGACAGCTGCCGCGCTTGTCGATGCCAGCAGCCGCCAGATACCCCCGGACCCGGCGACATAGCCAGTCCGGACATAGCGGAGTCCCAGACGAGGAGAGAAACAGATGGTCGGGGAATCGGGCGGTGACGAAGCAAGGTCGAACGATCTCCCCGTAGAGCCGAACCCAGAACAGGGCCCGCTCGCCGATGGGTACGTAGCGGTCCTTGGCCCCCTTTCCCCGGCGGACGAACACCGTCCCCCGGTCGAAGTCGATATCTCTGAGCCACAAGGAAATGAGTTCGCCCCGGCGCAGCCCGCAGGAGTAGAAGACCTCGAGCACGGCGCGATCCCGCAGGCCCAGGGGTACAGAGACATCGGGGGCGGCGAGGAGCCCGGCCATCTCGGTGGCACTCAGGGTGGCCTCGGGTAGGCGGCGGTCGGGCCGGGGCATGAGGAGATCCGCAGCAGGGTTGGCGACGATTCGGTGCTCGCGACGCAGCCACGAGAAGAACTGGGCCACCGGGATCAAACGTTGGGCCTGGGTACCGAACGACAGGGGCTGACCGTCACGCTTGCGATGGGCGAACAGAGCGTGCTGATAGGACAGGAGCAGCTCCAACGTCACTTCCTTCGCCTCGTCGACCTCATGGTTGCGGGCGAAGGCAATGAAGTAGTCGAGATACCGACCTCGGCACTCGATGGTCAGCCGGGCGTAGTTGTGGATCTCCATCCACTCCAGGTAGTCGTCTGCCTCGGACTCGATCGGGGTCATGGCCATCTCCTTGACGACGGCCGACCGGGAGACCCTGGCGGGAACGGAGCCCGCCGCCGGCACGCCCACCGCGGATTGGGCGTTCTCCCTGCGGGCCAGCCTTGCCCTCAGCACGATGCAAAGCAATCCGTAGGACGTTGCTGTGGAGCATGATGGAGGAGTGGGTACCGTCCAACCCGACTGCATCCCGGCGAACCCCTCCGTCGCCTTTGCTTGTGAGGGACGGACTCAGTCCCCGCGGCGCCGCACGGGGTGCCCAAGGCGTCTCTCAGAGGAGGGCCGAGAACTGTGTCTCAGGGCTGAGTTTCGCTCCCTAGTCCACCGCTACTACGACCAGGCGACGGAGCAGTTCCTAAGCGTGGACCCGCTCGTTAATGAGACCGGGACTCCGTATTCGTATACGGGTGGAGACCCGGTGAATGCGGTGGATCCGAACGGCTTGGGATGGTGTCCGCTCGGCCATGTGAACAGCAACCCGAATAGTGGCTGTCGCGGGAGCGGCGCGCTCCAAGAGGTCAGCAGCGTTGCCGGTTACGTACAGCTGGGCGCAGACGCCGCCGCTGCAGCAGCGGCACCGATTCCGATTTTGGGAGAAGTCGTGACTCCCGTTGCTGCAGGCGTATCCGAAGTAGCCGGGGCTGTGAGCACCGTCACTACTTGTGCTGACACTTTCTATAGCGGACGGGGACAACCGAATGCCGTAGTGAACTGCTACGAAGGCCTCCTCTTGTACAACGCTTCAGGGGGGTTCGCCTCGTTTGGTTCGGCACAACACGTTGTTCAATTTGGGGGCGATCTCTGGTCATGGTTCTGGGCGCAAGTCGACGCGTCACAGAGCCTCACAACGCCTGATGGACTGCGGCCGACGTGTTAGCGAGTACCTTGCTCGTCACAGCTGCGAGAACAAGTGCAAGCGTAACGGGCGTCGCCCTTGTTGTTGCCGGGGTCGCTGCTGGGGTCGAGGTGGTTTTGGAAGTTCAGCTCCGAATTCGCAGAGGCTTCGTATCGTCGGAAACACCTCCGACTCGGCAGGAAGATTCCTCAACTTCAGGCAGGGTTGTCCGCGCCAATTACATCGCCACGTATGGGAGTTGGATCAAGTATTTCAGGGTCGCAAGTGTCGTGGTAGTCGCCGGAGCGCTCTTGACGGCTGTTTTTGCAGCTCTGTTTGGATGACGTAGTAGCCGCCTACGAGGTTTACTTTGAACGGCGCATGTCGCTTTGGCACCGTGAAT
>DAIQQK010000212.1:0-4597 GCA_036786835.1 Acidimicrobiales bacterium
CCGGCGGGGCAGAGTTCGATCATGCGTCGGTATCCCTCACCGCGAGGGCCGGTCAACTCGTCCCCGGCCAGCGGGGTGAAGACGATACCGGGGCTGATCGTGTTGAGCCGGGCACCTCGCTTGCCCCACCGAACGGCCTCGGCCATCACCCGCAGCGAGTTCCCACGCTTGGCGAGTTGGTAGGCGTTGAGAGGATCCGTCACCTGATCAGGTTGGAGCATGGGGAGCTTGAGCAAGTCGTCTGCTGGGGTCGTGGCCAGTGCCGCATTCTGGTCTTTCTTGAGGGCGCCGAGGCGGTGTCCGGACTGCGACGCGATGAGCACCCCAGCACCGCCACGTGCGATGACGTTTCCGAACTCCTCGAGCACGAGCGCCGTACCGTACAAGTCGACTGAGAGGATCGTTGTAGGGGAAGCCTGGCTGGGCGAGACGCCTGCCGCGTGGATGAGTCCTGTGATGTCGCCCAACGCGGTGGCTGTCTCCACGAGCGTGTGCGAGTTCGGAGAGCTGGGTAAGTATGTCAAGCCGTCCCGCCAGTGTCGCGGGTGATGCGAGCCAGTCAATGAGCTCTTCGGTCGAGCGAGTCCGTTCGGGCTCCATTTGGCGGCCTTCGGAGAACCCAGCGCGGGCCAGTTGAGTCATTCGCTGAACGGGTGTGGTATGTGCGTGGATCGCGATGTGGATCACGGCGTCATGCACCGACCAGCCCCGACAGAGTGACGGTGCTTCCGATTGCTCGGGCGTGAGCCCTTGAAGCAGGGCCGCGAGGTCGGCCTGCTCGGCTGCGACCATGTTGCGCAGGGCGTAAGCGTCCGTCATATCGTTATTCGTCTCATTTCCACAATGGCGGGTCATCCATGACTCGACACAAATCCTTGGTCAACGCTACGTAGTCGAGCGGCCATCGCCGCCAGCAGTTTCAAAGCGATCTTCGGCGATGCTTCGATCAGGCGAACAAACTCAGAACGCACAAACACGGTCACTCTCATATCGCTGTCGGCAACCACCGTCGCGCTCCTGGGGGCCTGATCGAGGAGGGACATCTCACCAAAGAGGTCACCGGGACCGAGGACCGCCACCTCCTTGTCGCCCACAAGGCAACGCGCGGTCCCAGAGACGATCAAAACGCGTCCCGGCCGTAGGCGCCCTCCTCGGTCAAAACGTACCCTGTCTTGATGTCCACGGGGGTACCGAGTGCCACGATGGACCGCAACTCCTTCTGGGAGAGTCCAGAGAACAGCGGTTGGGCGGCCAACATGTCGAGTACCTCGGGGGGAATACGCATGGTGCCTCCTCTTGCAATCCTCAATGATGTGCGCCAACCCTAGGACACAGCGACGGAAGGAAGGCTGTTGGCTGCCGGCGTGGCCACGCCGGTGCGAGGTTTCCGACGCAGCCGTCAAGGGTCTGCTCCGCCGGCGTACGGCCGCCGGGCTGATCATCGTCGATTGGACGGGACCCGCAACGCTGCCGTCAATGCGGTGTCTCCGTTCGCTGCCGGGATTTGGCGCACAAGGCGGGCATTGCGGCCCCGCTTCGGCGGGGTGGGTGTGCGGCTCGGACTACGGTCTGGCCATCGAACTTCCCCTCGTAGTGCTCACTCAGTGACTGATAGCCCGGTCCTGCTCGTCGCTGCTCGTGCAGCGGCCAGTGAGGGTCGGTGGCCGGATGTGTATACGGCGCTCGTGGAAGCGGATGGAGCAGACCCGCTCGCTCCCGACGAGCTCGAGCTCCTGGCGTCGGCGGCGACGTTCAGTGGCAGACCTGATGAAGCCTCGGCGGCGCGTCAGCGGGCATTCTCGCTGGTGCGCGCCGACCAGCCGCGCCGAGCGGCTTGGCTCGCCATCGTGAGCGCGATGATGCACCTCGCGCGCAACTCGATCGCGGTCGGAATGGGATGGGCGCAGCAAGCCAAGGAGCTCCTCGCCGACCAGGGCGAATGCGAAGAGGCAATCACCTTCTCGCTGCTCGAGGCCATGGTGGCGAGCGGGTCCGGACAGGAGGACCAGGCGCTGGAGGCGGCCGAGGAGATCATCATCCGGGCGCGGCGGCTCGGCGCCGCCGACGATGCCAAAGCATTGGCCACCCTCCTCAAGGGTCAGATTCTGATCATGCAGGGCCGGGTCGAAGAGGGCGCTCCCCTGGTGGACTCGGCAATGGCCCTCGCGGTCAGCGGGTGCCTCGGTGAGCTCGCCTCCGCCTACATCTTTTGCGGCACGATCAGCACCTGCGCCTCATCGGGTGATCTCGACCGGGCCTGGGAGTGGACCAACGAGGTCGGTCGATGCTCCATCAGCGGAATTGCCGAGTATCCCGGAGACTGCAGGATGCACCGAGCGGAGATGTTGCGGATCCGCGGTGAGTGGGCGAAGGCCGAGCTGGAGCTGGCCTCGGTCTGCGAGGAACTCGGCACGTGGGACGTTGGGCACACCGCTGGGGCCTTTTACGAGCTCGGCGAGGTGAGCCTGCACCGGGGCGACCTCGAGGCAGCGGCGCACGCGTTCGCCAAGTGCAGGGAACTCGGTCACCGAGGGCTGCCGGGGCTTGCCTCGCTCGAGCTGACGAGGGGGAAACCCGAAACTGCGGCGGCGCTGCTCGAAGAGGGACTAGGGGCAACGAGCGATCAATTCGATCGCTCTCGGCTGCTCCACGTGGCGGTCGAGGCGCAGCTGGCGGCAGGGCAGGTGGACGAAGCCGGAGCGGCAGCCGCTGAACTCGCGGCGTTGGCCGACCGGTGGAAAACGCCGATCCATCAGGCGAGGGCGGCCACCAGTGCTGGCGTGGTTGCCGCGGCTCGGGGCGAACGGGGCGCGGCTCTCGATCTGCTCCGCTCTGCGGTCGACTGGTGGCGCCAGGTGCCCGCACCCTATGACGAGGCGGTGTCCCGCGTGGCTCTAGCTGAAGTCGAGGCTCCGGCAGCTCGGGTCGTCCAACTCGAGACGGCGCTCGAGGCGTTCGTGCGCCTTGGAGCGACGATCGATACCGAGAGGCTCCTCGGTCAACTCGGTCGAGCGCAATCATACGAACGCATCGCTGTGGCGATGATGTTCACGGACATCGAGGGCTCGACGGCGATGCTGGCCTCGATGGGCGATGAAGCGTGGCTGGCGGTGCTGCGCCGGCACGACGCCACCTTGCGGTCGCTGTTCGCCACGCATCGGGGCGAGGTCTACACCGGCACCGGAGACGGGTTCTTCGTCGGCTTCCATTCGGTCGACAACGCGCTCATGTGCGCGATTGCTATCCAAGCAGCGATGGACGAGGTGAGGATCCGCATTGGGGTTCACTTTGCCGAGGCGAGTCGAGATGCTGGAGGCATCAGTGGCCGCGGCGTACACGAGGCGGCGAGGATCTCGGCCCTAGGCGCCGGAGGAGATGTCGTCGCCAGCACCTCGACCTTGGCACTTGCGACAATGGATGTTCCCACCGGGGCGGTACGGACAATCCAGCTCAAGGGGCTCCCGGGCGAGATGGAGGTGGCGACACTGGAGCTCGATGCCCTCGTCTGAGGGCGACTCAGCATTCCCGACTGCCGCAAGGCGTTCGTAGATCGCAGTTCCCCCGACTTGCCAGTCGTTAGCCATCAATCCATCTTGCCTCGCTTCATCCTCGCCATCCTGCTCGGAGGAGACTGCCCCCGTCCGCCGGATCGTGGCCGCTTGGAGGAGCTGCGAAACTGGGCTCGTGGAGGACGAAGAGCTGGTCGCTGATCAGGTGGCGTACTACCGGGCACGAGCACCCATATATGACGAATGGTGGCAGCGCTGTGGCGCCTATGACAAGGGTCCCGAGATGGCAGCGGAATGGGATCGCCAGCTCGATCAGGTCGAGGTGGCGCTTCGAGCCTTTTCGGTGAGTGGCAACGTCTTGGAGCTAGCGGGTGGCACGGGGTGGTGGACTGAGCGACTCGCACAATCCGCCGATCATCTGACCGTCGTCGACTCCTCGCCTGAGGTGCTCGAAATCAACCGGATACGAACGGCCAGAGCTGATGTCGAATACGTAGTGGCCGACCTCTTCGCCTGGATGCCAGAGAGCAGCTACGACGTGGTCTTCTTCTCGTTTTGGCTGTCCCACGTTCCGCGTCAGCGGTGTGCAGCCTTCTGGTCGATGGTTCGGTCGTGCCTCTTACCGGGTGGCCGCGTGTTCTTTGTCGACAATCACAGTGATCCGGATATCCCGGAGAGGGACTTCAAGGATCCCTATGTCCTCCAGTACGAGCCGGACAGACACGTACGACGACTCGACGATGGTCGTGAGTACAACGTGGTGAAGGTGATGTACGAGCCGGACGAGCTTGCTGTGCAACTGACCGACCTCGGTTGGATGGCTGACATCAAGGCGACCCGATGGTTTCTTTTCGGTACGGCACACCCGAGGTAGGCGACAGCATCCCAGATCGCCGGTTCAGTGAGACCTGTCAGCGATGCTGCTGTTCTCATCTTGGGGTACCGATGACCGATGTCATCCGCCCGAGTTGCTAATCCCTCGCTCCGTCCACATCGCTCTGGGTCACCCGAATCGAACGCGGCCAGCCCTGGACAGCTGAGAGCCGGACCCAATAGGCGTCCCCGTCGAAGGAGATCCATGACACCGT
>DAIQQK010000213.1:0-4583 GCA_036786835.1 Acidimicrobiales bacterium
CTGGCGTGCCTTGCCATTCTCGAGCTGGATCAAGTCGAGCGCTTCGTCCTGCCTGTCGAGCACAAGCTCGGCAAAGCGGAACAGCACCTTCGTTCGATCGGTGGCTGACACATGCTGCCAGTCGCGCTGTGCCCTGCGTGCCGCCTCGGCCGCCGCCGCGACGTCCTCCGCCGTGCTGTGAGGTACGTGGCCGAGGATGCCGCCCGTCGCCGGCATCTCGATCGGCAGCGGCTCTCTGCGCACTGTGGTCAGGACGCGGCCCGCCAACCGGTCCAGCAGGCCACGGGTGATTCTCGGACCGAGAAGTCCCGGGCCAGCGATCCCGGAGCTGCTGCCCATCGATGTCGTCATGCCAGGCCTTCGTCGTGGAACCGCGCGGGCTCCGCTCGACGATACTCCAACCCCTCGGGTCCAGGCTCGGGCCAGGACGCGAGGAATCCTCCGTTCGCACGACGCCGACTTCGACGACCTCGTGGATCGGCTTCGTTAGTTAAGCAACTGAGGGGGTCGGTCGGCGTTACCGGCGACCGACCCCCTCAAGCTCAGGGTGGCTCCTCATCGATGATCTCGTGGAGGGCCGGCTCCTGTGGCAATGCTCCAAAGAACTTGCCGAAGGCACCGATGAATACCGCTCGACCGCTCCGTCCAAACATCGATGGCAGACGCCGTGCTCGAGTTGGGATTGGTAACATCAAGTGCTGTGGCCGTGCACGAGGCCTCCTTGGCCCAACTCGACCTGGAGCCCTTTCGCCGGGAGCTGACCGGCTATTGCTATCGAATGCTCGGCTCAGGCTTCGAGGCCGAGGACGCCGTCCAGGAGACGATGCTTCGAGCCTGGCGGAACGCGGACGGGTTCGAGGGACGCTCAAGCGTGCGCTCGTGGCTTTACCGCATCGCCACCAACGTGTGCATCGACATGCACCGTCACGTCCAGCGCCGGGCCCGGCCCATGGACATGGGACCAGCCTCGCCTCCTGAGGAATCTCTACTCGGGCCGATGCTCCCGGAGGCGACCTGGATCACCCCGGTCCCCGACGCCCGCGTCGCGCCTGAAGGCGCGGATCCCGCCGAGATCGCCGCCTACCGCGAGTCGATCCGTCTCGCCTTTGTCACCGCCCTTCAGCACCTTCCGGCCCGCCAGCGTGCCGCACTGATCCTCTGCGAGGTGCTGCGCTGGCAGGTAGCTGAGGTGGCCGAGCTCCTCAACACGAGCGTGCCCGCGGTCAACAGCGCTCTCCAGCGGGCGCGGACCACACTCGGTGCTCTTCCGTCCGAAGCTCGACTCGAGGCCCTGGATAACGTCGATACCGAGCTACTTAAGCGCTACGTGGATGCCTTCGAGCGATACGACATCGATCGCCTCGTGACGCTGCTGCACGACGACGCGGTGCAATCGATGCCGCCATTTGCCATGTGGATCCGTGGGGCAACCGACATAGGTCGCTGGATGGTCGAGCCCGGGCCGAGCGGCTGTCAAGGCTCGCGCCTCGTGCCCACTGTCGCCAATGGCTGTCCGGCCTTCGGGCAGTACCGGCCGGACCCGGTCGGCGGCCACGCGCCCTGGGCGCTGCAAGTGCTCGAGTTCTCAGCAGGGAAGATCACCGGGATGACCTTCTTCTTGGCCTTCTTGGACCCCGAGCGACTGTTCCCCGAGTTCGGCCTGCCCCTCCACCTCGACGCGTAGGCCGACCAGCTCGAGTAGCGCTCGAAACATTGGTGAGACGTCGGCGAGGACGATGTGACCCCCGACGCGCCCAGCCAGCAGAGCCAGGCGGGCGACGCAATCTACTGCCCTGAAGTCTGGGTCGCCCGGTCCTTCCAGCACGCGGCGCGCCAGCTCGGCACTGTTAGGTCCGACGACCAATACCCGGCACCACAACTGGAGCCCAGCCACTACATGGTGGACGGGCGAAAGCCAGCGATCTCATCGACCCCCTCCGGAGCACGTTGCCCGTGAGGACCAAAGGGGCGGGCTAGTTGGTGGCGGCGTTCCCCTCGGTGACAGCGAATCATCTTCGGAGGACCGATGACTTCCCCGCCGGGCCCGTCGGAGCAGTTGCTGACAAACCGGATCGAAACGAGAGCGCGTTCTCATGCCAGCGCCGGAGTTAGTTTCGCTGACGATGATCTCGATTCGAAGCCTAGTTCGGCCCCATCTGATGGCGGGCGGGTCAGCGAGAAGCGAGCAGAAGACACACAGAGCAAGGAGGCCATGATGCCGGCAACAGGGAGTGCGAAATAGAAAGGCGATCTTCGGACCGGCACCGGCACGTTCACTGCTGGTGAGACCATCAGCGGGGGATACACGTATAGATCTCGCTTCGAGGACGGTCCGGGTTCCAACCCCGAGCAGCTGATTGCGGCAGCTCACGCTGCGTGCTTTTCGATGGCCCTCGCCAACGCCCTTGCCGAAACTGGCAACCCACCCGAATCGGTGCAGACCGATGCCACGGTCACTCTCAGAGCTGTTGATGGAGCCCCTACCATCACCAAGATCGCCCTGGTTACTGTCGCGCGGGTCCCTGGTCTCGATGAGGCGGCTTTCGCGGATCACGCGATGGCCGCCAAAGCAGGATGCCCTGTGAGCAAGGCATTGGCCAGCGTTCCCGGGATCACGCTCGACGCCTCCCTGGTCCAATGAGTGACAGTCAGGCGTTGCTCACGAGGCAACCGCCTACGGCATACGGGAAGTTTGCAGGCGGTGGTGGTCCGTTATTCGGGGGCAGTTCCTCTCGCGCCATCGGTCAAGCTGGTCTCAGCGACGAATGCCTGGTGATCAGCTGGCCGAAGCTGTGGCGATCCGTCGGTCATTCAGGATCGAGCAGCTTTGGCACCCGTCACGAGGCGCTCCAGGTCGAACATCCGAGAGACGATTCGCAATGCCCTCGTGTCGATCAGCAGCAGCCCGATCGCAAACAGGACTGCGACCGTGAATGTCGGATGGATCACACCGATCCCCAGAAGCACGACCACGCCAAGTGGCGGAAAGCTCCAGCTAGTGCCGCTCGAGCTCGCCGACGCTGCTGGTGGCTAGTCAACGCCGCAACCGCTCGGCTCGGCCATGTGGGCGCCTCCCGACCGGGCATCGGCTGTTATCTCGGCCGGAGCACGAATCTGACCGACGCAGTGCCCGCGATTCCCTCGTAGTGAGTTGAGAGGTGGTAGGTGCCAGGGGACACTCGAACCGGTCGCTTGCTCGGCGTCCCGGAGCGCTGATCCCAGCGTGCCCTCTCGGTATAGGTCTGACCGGGATCGAGCCGGTGCGCGACGAGGATCATGCTGCATGCTCCCGGTTCGTCGTTGAACCAGCACCGGTCCCACACCTCGACCCCCTTGCTGCTCGTGACGATGAGGGAAGGCGAGGAGCCGCCGAGCAAGATCGTGCATGTGCTCTTCGACGTATTCGTGATCGACGATGTCAGCACCACGGTCTCGCCTGGACCATACGAACGTCGATTCGTGAGGGCAGCGATACGAACCATCGACGCCGCGCACAAGAGAGGAGCGCTCGGCAGGGTCCCGGCAAAAGTACCCAAGGTTGGCGCTGGCAACCCCATCGCCTCCCCGAGCACGTGCCAGAAGCCCGGAGTCCCGATGGTCCAGCGAGTTGCACCGAGACCATGGACCACCTCACAGCCTGAAGTCTCGATGCTGACGGCCGCCAATGGCCGACCCGCAGAGTATCTGAGGTCGTAGGTGACACCGAAGTCGGCTGGACAGTTGTACGTACCGTGCGGCATCACGGGCAGCGCACACAGCGCCTCTAAAGTGTTTCGGACCGATGCCGCTTCGGTCACGGTGACCACGGCCGGGAAGGAGAAGCGAATCTGGTTCTGCGGGAACGGATCGTTCCGGCGAATGACAAGGCGGTCGACGTGCGCAGCCTCCTGACAAGACGTGGGAGAGGCCGCACTGGACGACGGGGTTCCACTGAGCGTGGTCGCAGGCGTCACCTGCGCAGTACCGCACGCAGTCGCGACCAGGCAGGCAGTGATGCACGCGATGTGTCGCCAAGCCTGCATGGGCCTCATGGTCTCACGAAGCGTTCTCGCCAGGGTCGCGCCGCGCTCTTTAGCTATCCAGGTGGATATGTCGAGGGACCCGTGAACGGACCTCACCGGGTGGGGATCTTCGGCCACTCGGCTGGAGGAGCCGCCACGGTGCGGGCGAGCAATGAGTGCGCTCAGCGCGCCAGCAGTCGGGGCCAGACACTCCCGGCCGCGGCACACTCCCGGACCGGGATAATGACTATGGGTGCTTGAAGCCGTTCCAGAAATCAGACGTCGCTCTGATGTATCTATCTATGTCACTTCTCATCAGGACGGGCTCATCATAACGATAACGAGCCAGGCTTGCGATCATTACATGCTCTGCGAGTAGGACGACAAAACGGGCAGCCAGCGGCTCCTCCCATTCGAGGAGGATCTCGCGGAGAAACGCAAAAGGCGTACCCTGTCGCACACCAGGATGAACATCCTCACTCAGACCCACCTGGTGCAGGACCTCGCTGTGGAACGGCGGCCAGAACGGGAACATGATGACGCCGGTCTCCTCCGCACGCCTCCAGCCCCTATTTGCACCAA
>DAIQQK010000007.1:0-66323 GCA_036786835.1 Acidimicrobiales bacterium
GAGCTCCCGACGGGCACGACGGCCACCGACCTCGTGCTCACCATCGCGGAGCTACTGCGCCACCACGGGGTCGTCGGGAAGTTCGTCGAGGTCCACGGCCCGGGTCTCTCCCAACTCCCGCTCGAGAGCCGCGCAACCATCGGCAACATGGCGCCCGAGTACGGCGCCACGTGCGTCATCTTCCCCATCGACGGCGTGACCATCGACTACCTGCGCTTCACCGGCCGCGACGACGACCACGTGGCCTTGGTCGAGGCCTACGCGAAGGAGCAAGGGATGTTCCACCATCCCGAGGATCCGGAGCCGGTGTTTTCGGAGTCGGTGGAGCTCGACCTGGCCACGGTCGAGCCGAGCCTGGCAGGCCCCGCGCGTCCCCAGGACCGGGTCGCTCTCTCGAAGGCCAAGGCCGGGTTCCGAAAGGCGATGTCGGAAGCCGAACGACGCGACGAGGGCGCGTCCGGCGCTGTCGCTGCGACGCGAAATGCGACGGCCACACTCGTCGGCGGCACGAGGGCCGAGATCTCCGACGGCCACGTCGTGATCGCGGCGATAACGAGCTGCACCAACACCTCGAACCCTCAAGTGATGCTCGCGGCGGGACTGCTCGCCAAGAAGGCGGTCGAGAAGGGCCTCGAGAAGAAGCCTTGGGTGAAGACGTCGCTCGCTCCGGGCTCGCGCGTCGTCATGGACTACTACGAGCGCGCTGGCCTCGTTCTGTTCCTCGAGAAGCTCGGGTTCAACCTGGTCGGTTTCGGTTGCACGACCTGTATCGGGAACTCGGGTCCTCTGCTCGAGGGTGTGACGGAGGCGGTGAACGCCGGAGACCTGTCGGTCGCCGCGGTGCTCTCGGGCAACCGCAACTTCGAGGGCCGTATCCACCCCGACGTCCGGCTGAACTACCTCGCTTCACCGCCGCTCGTCGTCGCCTACGCGCTCGCAGGCACCATGGACCTCGACCTCACGACCGAACCCCTCGGTAACGATCCGTCGGGCCGGCCGGTCTACCTGAGCGACATCTGGCCCTCCCAGCAGGAGGTGTCCGACGCCGTGCGCGACGCGGTCACGTCCGACATGTTCCGGACGCGATACGGGTCGGTGTTCGCCGGCGACGATCGCTGGAAGCAGATGGACGTCGGCGGAGACGCCACGTTCGCTTGGAACCCCGAGTCCACCTACGTGCTGCTCCCGCCGTTCTTCGAGGGCCTCGAGCGCGAGCCCGCGCGGGTGGAGGACATCGTCGGGGCGCGGGTCTTGGCGGTGCTCGGGAACAGCGTCACCACCGACCACATCTCGCCCGCGGGATCGATACGACCGACCTCTCCAGCGGGGACCTATCTGACCGACCACGGGGTCGAAGCGCGCGACTTCAACTCCTACGGGGCTCGGCGTGGCAACCACGAGGTCATGATGCGCGGCACCTTCGCGAACGTCCGCCTGCGCAACCTGCTCGCACCCGGAACCGAAGGGGGCGTCACCCGACACCTTCCCGACGGCGAGCAGATGACCATCTACGAAGCCGCCATGCGATATCGGGTCGAGGGTGTCCCGCTCGTAGTCCTGGCGGGAGCGGAGTACGGATCGGGCTCGTCGCGCGACTGGGCGGCCAAAGGACCTTCCCTCCTCGGGGTGAGGGCCGTGATCGCCGAGAGCTTCGAGCGCATCCATCGTTCGAACCTCGTCGGCATGGGCATCCTCCCGCTGCAATTCGTGGAAGGTCAGTCGATGTCCTCTCTGGGGCTGACCGGAGAGGAGCTATTCGAGGTGCGCGGGCTCGACGCGTTCGGCGAGGGCGAGGTCCCGAAACAGATAGCCATACGGGCGGGCGACGCGGAGTTCGAGACCCGCGTCCGCATCGACACCCCGATGGAAGCGGAGTACTTCCGCCACGGAGGCATCCTCCCCTACGTCTTGCGCCAGCTGGCCGACTAGACGCCGGCGCGCGGTGCTAGGTACCCGGGCCCGCGATGACCACCACGGTCTCGTCCTCCTCGGTAAGGACGAACTCGAGCCGGTCGGTGTCGAGGAAGTTCTGCAGGTCCTGCCATACTTCGCCGAAGTCGTCCTCGGCAATGTGGGCGCGGTAATCGTCCATCGAAGCGAACCACTGCTCGGTGACGCCGTCGTAGTCGTCGGGGCTCGCCGAGCGCGCCGCTGCGGCATCTTCTGTTCCGTAGTCGCTCAGCGCCCTGTGATGCTGCTCATAACGAAGCACGTGAGATCCGCTTCGGGTGGACGCCACGAGAGGACCGTGACGCTCCCGCCAGTAGGTGTGGAATTCTTCGGGCGACATCCCGGGTTTGCGGCGCAGGAGACAAGTGAGCTTGACCATGCCCGAGGTTGCCACGATTCAGCCAGAGGGGTATGACCTTCGCGGTGCCGGATTCGAAGATCCAGGTGGATCCGCTCGTGCACGGACGGTGGCGCCTCGATCACCTGATTGGTCAAGGCGGCATGTCCGACGTCTACCGCGCGGTCGACGAGCAGAGCGGCGAGGCCGTGGCTGTCAAGCTCGTCAGGTCGGCCGATCCCGGCCTTGCACGCCGCCTCGCACAGGAGGCGAAGGCACTGGAGGGGTTCGACCACCCGGGACTGGTTCGTCTGCTGGCCTCGGGGGTCCACGCACAACGTGCCTACTTGGTCATGGAGCTCGTGGAAGGTCCCACCCTCGCCGCGCGCTTGCGCCGAGGACCTCTCGGGCCGGCGCGCACTGCCGGCCTCGGTTCGGTCCTCGCAGACGCGCTCGCCTACGTGCACGAGCGCGGGATCGTGCACCGGGACCTCAAACCCGCGAACGTCCTTCTGGGCCCAGGACCGCGCGTGCGCCTGGCCGACTTCGGCATCGCCCGATTGCTCGACGCCTCGTCGTTCACCGTCACCGGCTCGACGCTCGGGACGGCCGCTTACATGGCGCCCGAGCAGATCGAGGAACACTCGGTCGGCACCGAGGCCGACGTCTGGTCACTCGGGCTCGTCCTGCTCGAGTCTTTGACTGGGAAGCGCACCTTCAGCGGAACGCCGTCAGAGGTCGTAACCCGGCGGCTCGCCGGTCCGGTGACCTTGCCCGGGGACTTGCCCGCTCCATGGCGACTGTTGCTCGAAGCGATGCTGGATCACGACGTCGGCCGCCGGCCCGGAGCCGGCGAAGTCGCAGGGATGCTCTCTGCGCCTGCCTTCTCCGCTGCGTGGCGCCCGACGACCGGCGCACCGACCGAACCGCTCGACGCCGGCGGTCCGCAAGACGCCGAGCCGCCCGACTCACAGAGGACAGTGGTCGACAAGCCCGATCCCACCCTCGTGGCGCCCACTGCTCTTCGGCGCGATCCAGCGGGAAATCGTAGGGGTGCACGGCGGCGGCGCTACGTCATCGCCGCGCTGTCGGCGATTCTCGCTCTCGTGGGCGGTCTGACCGCTTGGGAGGTCACGAGCTCGAACGTTGCGGCTCACACTCCCCCACGACACGGCTCTGCATCCACCACCACGTCGAGCACTACGACCACGTCCACTTCGACGACTCTCCCGAGCGTCGGCGACACGGCGGCGACTCTCCTTCGTGACGTTCAAGCCGGAGTCGCCGCTGGCTCGATCGACCAGGTCACGGGAAACTCGATCCTCCAGGCGCTCAACCAGGTCCTGGAGGCCTCCGACTCAGAAAACAGCTCGAAAACCTCCAGCGCGCTCGGGAACCTCGAGGCGTCGATCGGAAACGGTGCCTCGTCGGGGAAGATCACGCCCGCAGAGGC
Source organism: Acidimicrobiales bacterium (assembly GCA_036786835.1). Classification (GTDB taxonomy): domain Bacteria; phylum Actinomycetota; class Acidimicrobiia; order Acidimicrobiales; family UBA8190; genus Bog-564. The sequence continues at coordinate 3,741 of DAIQQK010000007.1, forward strand.
GTCGACGTTGAGCGCGGACGTGGCGGCGCTTGCGGGAGCACTCGGCGTCTCCACGACGACGACCATCTCCGGGCCGGCGTCCGGACCGGGGGGCGCCAACCCTCCCGGCCACGGGGCTGGAAAGGACGGGGGGAACGGCTAGGGCGCGAACCGACGTCTCGCCTCGGCGCTGCTCCGAATCTCAGGCGGGCAGCTCGGTGAACGTCACCTCGCACTCGCGCTGTCGCCCGTCGCGGACGAATCCGACCGAGCTTCTCTTTCCCACATAGTCCTCGTCGAGCAGGCGCTGCAGGGCGCGCACGTCGTCGACCGGCGTGCCGTCGATGCTCAAGAGCACGTCGCGCGGCCGCAACCCTGCGCGATCCGCGGGGCTCCCGGCGACGACCGAGACGACCTCGATCCCGCGTTCGTGGCCGGTCGCCCGCGCGACCGCCTGGGGCAGCGGCCGGGAGCCGCCGCCGATTCCCAGGTGGGCGCGCCTTATCCGACGACCGGACGCGAGGGCCCCGATGATCGCCCTCGTGCTCGCGTTGACGGGAACCGCCAAGCCGAGTCCCTGGCCGATCCCCGGCCCGATGACCGCCGTGTTGATCCCCACGACCTCCGAGGTGCCGATCGCGAGCGCTCCACCGGAGTTGCCGGGGTGCAGCGCTGCGTCCGTCTGGATCACGTCTCCGACGAGACGCGTGGACTGGCCCGCCGATGCGAGAAGCGAGCGGCCGAGGGCGCTCACGACGCCCGCGCTGACGGAGCCCGCGAACCCGAACGGGTTGCCGATCGCGACGACGAGCTGTCCCACTCGTAACGCATCCGCGTCACCAAGCAGCGCAGGTTCGTAACCGTCGCCCGCGGCACGCACCACGGCCAGGTCGCTCAGCCCGTCGGTGCCCACGACCTCGATCGCTACCTCCTCTCCCGAGGCGAAGCTCGCCGTGCCCTTGCTCGCGCCGCGAACGACATGGGCCGAGGTGACCAGAAGCCCGTCCGCCGAGATCACGACCGCGGATCCCGACCCCGACGGCCGGCCCGAGCTGCCCACCCGGAGCGACGCGACGGAGCGCAGAAGCCGCTCTGCCACCGCTGTCACCGTCCGCGAGTAGGCATCGAGCAGCACCTGGTCGGCCAGGTCGGGTTGATCCGCGAAACCGACGGCCGCTGTCACACTTGACCCTCGTCCGTGGTGCCGGTGCCTTCGAGGTCGACCGCGACCGACAGCTCCCCCACGCCGCGCACGATCCCGAGGTCGATCGAACCTCCCTCCTCGCGCTCCTCGAGGGATACCGCGAGGTCGTCGACACTCCCGACGGGCGACCCGCCGACCGAGACGATCAGATCACCTCGCTGGATCCCGGCGCGATCGGCCGGTCCACCTGTCTCGACGGCGTGAACCAACAGGCCCTCTCGCTCTGGCAGCCCTACGGCGCGCCGCAGGCGCCGCGCCACGCGAGGCGGTGCGAGCGCGACCCCGAGTCGCGCCCGGCGCGGGGACTCACCGCGTGCCAGGGCGTCGATGCGTTGTCTCAACTCGTCGCCCGTCGGCACGGCGAGGTACAGACCGTCTCCCGCGCGGTGGGTGTCGATCCCCAAGAGCTTGCCGTCGCCGTCGACGAGCGGTCCTCCCGAGGAGCCTCGCGGCAACGGCGCGGTGTGCTCGATCGCACCGGTGATCCGGCGGCCCCCAGGGCCGCGAAACGCCACGTCCAAGGAAGAGACGAAGCCGACCCCCACCCGCGACCCGCGCCCGCCAGGATTGGCGAGCGCCAGCACCGCTTCGCCGAGAGCCGGGGGGCCGCCGGCCCATTGCGGTGCTTCGGCGCCACCCGTGTCTACCGACAGGACCGCGAGGTCCCCTTCCGCGTCGACCCCGGCAACCGCTGCGGCCTCACGCCTCCCGTCGGAGAACGTGACGATGACTTCCTCGCCTCGCAAATTGTGCGCGTTGGTTGCCACGACCCCGTCAGCCACGACGACCCCGCTCCCGCCTGCCCCGACTCCTACGACAGCCGGCGACACCGCTCGAACCACCTCAGCCACTGCTTTCGACAGATCCTCGAACACCGATCCCATCTGCTCATCCCTCCTGCTCCGTGGCTCGTCCGTCGAGCCTGATAGTCACTTGCAAGTTAGAAGTCACTATAGACTCGGATCCCATGGAAAGACGCCGCCGGCCCCGCCCGTGCGAGGATTGAGGGCGTGACCTCGGCGAAAGCCCAGACCCACGGATTCAGCCGTGGGTCGAGCGAGCCAAAGAAGCGATACAGCCGGGTGAGAGGCTGATCGAGTGGCCCATCGTTACCGCCTCTGCTCCAGGACACGCGAGGTGCCCGTGCTCGAACGCCACTGCGCAGACGCACGGTTCGTGAAGAACCTCGCGCTTGAACAGGCAAACTACTTCCGGGCCGGCAGAGGGCCTTCTCCTTCACCCGCAGAGCGCCAGCGCCAGCTCGCAGAGGCACGCCAGGCAAACCCGTGGCTGGCCGAAGGCTCCTCTTCAGTCCAGCAGCAGGCGCTGCGAGACTTCGACCGGGCGATGGCGGGGTTCTTCGCCGGCACCCACAGGCGTCCCACGTGGTGGAAGAAGGGAAGAGACGAGGGTTTCTGCATCCGTGATGTGAAGGTCCGAGTGCTCAACCGCAAGTGGGCGAGCGTCGTGGTCCCCAAGTGCGGCGAGGTCCGGTTCCGCCTGAGCCGCCCTCTCCCGAAGAGTTACGGCATGGGCCGGGTAACCTTGGATGCCGCAGGGCGATGGCACGTGAGCTTCGCCGCCCCCCAGCCCTCCATCGACCGCGAGCGAACAGGCAGGGAGATCGGCATAGACCGGGGAGTGGCGACCACCATCGCCACGAGCGAGAAGGCGATGTATCGGATCCCGAGCCCGGCTAAGTCCACCGCAAGGATCGGCCGTCTCCAGAGGCGCCTCGCCCGCCAGCAGAAGGGCTCCAAGCGCATACGGCGCACGAAGGCCGAGATCAGCCGGACCTGGGCGAGGATCACCGACCGCCGAACAGTCTGGATCGAGAAGCTCACCACAAGACTCGTCTGCGACTACGACGTGATCTTCTTGGAGCGCCTCGAGGTATCCAACATGGTCCGGCGTCCGGAGCCGAAGCCCGACCCCGGACGTCCAGGCGAGTTCCTCCCAAACGGCACCTCGGCCAAGGCAGGGCTGAACCGCGTCATCCTGGGATCCGCCTGGGGCCTCTTCCTGCGCCGTCTCCAGGAGAAAGCGGCAGCTTCTTCGGTCACGGTCGTGTTGGTAGACGCCCGCTACACCTCCCAGACATGCAAGGGCTGTGGGCACGTCTCAGCGGAGAACCGCAAGAGCCAAGCGGTGTTCAGCTGCGTCGCATGTGGCCACAGGAACCACGCCGACTTCAATGCGGCACAGAACATCTTGGCCCGGGGGCTCGAGGTCCTCGCGCCTGCCCCGGGGCACGGGGCATCTGCGCGCGTAAGCCCGGTTCTGCCGGCAGCGCGAACCTCTGAGGAGGTCGCGGCATGAAAGCCACGACCGCCCCGGGAATCCCACGACTTCAGTCGGGGGAGGATGTCAACTCGGCGAATCCGCTCCCGGCGCCGGAGCCGGGCCCAGGCAGGCGGGGTTCGGCGCATGCCGGGGGAGCAGGAGAAGACTCGGGCGATGCCAACACCGGGCTCGACCTCGCGATGGCGCAGGTCGGCGACCGCTGGACGCTCCTCGTGATCGACGCCCTGCTCGAGGGCCCGAGACGGTTCTCGGACCTCCAAGAGGCGATCCCGGGTCTCGCCCCCAACGTCTTGTCCGCCCGCCTTCGCAGGCTCGAAGCGCAGGGCCTCGTGACGGCGATGCCCTATTCCGACCGCCCGCCCCGGCTCGAGTACCGCGTCAGCGAGTCGGGTCGGGATCTGGCCGGCGCTCTGCGACTCCTCGCCCGCTGGGGCGCGAGCTCATCGGGGGGCGAGGTCGAAGGCCCTCGTCACCGGGCGTGCGGGACGCCGCTCGAGGCCAGGTGGTACTGCCCCACCTGCGAGCGCGTGACGGACCGGGTCGACGACGACCTCCAGTGGCTCTGAACCTCTGAAAGCAGGGCCGAGGTCCGGCGCGCTCGGTCTGGGACCCTCAGGAGGTGCCGACCCAAGGCATCGCCACGGCCTGGAACGTCTCGGCGAGCCGGTCTTCGGGTAGCCCGGCTAGAGCGGCGCCCTCTTTGAACCAGCCCCGCAGGCGCTCGTCGAGCCACTCACCCTCGCCCACCTGACTGCGGTGACAGCGAAGCGCCGCGAGCTTCAGCTCGAACACGTCCGTCATGTCCACCGCCCTGTTGGCGTGTGCCGCTGCCATCATCCACAACTCCTTGACCGAGAACGGCTCGAGGCCATCCTCGAGTAGCTCCGGGTGGGCGAACGGGTTTCGCGCGTCGGGGTACGCAGCACACACGGCGGCCTCACCGGCTGCAAGATGGTCGGGGTGGCTGGCGCCGATGCGCTGCCAGTTGCGCTCAGGCGACTGGCACACGAGCCTGTCGGGACGCTGCTGGCGAATGACGCGGCTCAGGTCTCGGCGCAGCTCGAAGCTCGCGGTGAGCCGCCCGTCGGGGTACCCGAGGAACGTGACGTTCGTAACCCCGACGACCGCCGCGGCGGCGCGCTGCTCCTCGCGCCGCAATGTCGCCATGTCGGCGCGCGACACGGTGAGGTCCGATCCACCTGCATCCCCGTCGGTAACCACGCAATAGGCGACTTCGATGCCGGCTTTGACCCAGGTCGCGACCGAGCCCGCCGCTCCGAAGTCGACGTCGTCAGGATGGGCCGTGACCACGAGGACACGACGCACTTCCGCCATGTCGTCGGTCGTGACGGCGGGCTCTGCGTTCCCGTCGGCCATGAAGGGCGATGCTACCGGCGCCGGGCGCCGGTTCACACGGCAGCGCTCACGCAGCTTGCCGGTTTCTCAGGCGGCTCCCTCGACCCAGCCCGCAAGGTCGGCGAGGCGCGGATCGTTGGAGAAGACCTCCACGATGGGAAGGTCGAGACCGAGGCGCTTCTGGATCCGCTCGACCTCAAGCACCTGGTCCCACAGCACCAACGTCGCCACGACCCCGCTGCCTCCGGCTCGCGCCGTGCGTCCCGAACGATGCAAATAAGCCTTGTGGTCCTCGGGCGGGTCGTAGTGTACGACCACGTCTACGTCTGAGATGTCGAGACCGCGTGCCGCCACGTCGGTCGCCACGAGAACCGAGGTGTGCCCACGCGTGAACCCGTCTAGGGCCTTCTCTCGTGCTGACTGGGCCAGGTCCCCGTGGATTGCACGTGCCGAGACGCGCTCTCGTTCGAGCTGGAGCACCAGTCGGTCCGCGCCGCGCTTGGTACGAACGAAGACGAGCACCTTGGACGCGCCCGCGCAGATGGCCGCGGCGACCTTCACCTTGTCGAGCTGGTGGACCTGAAGGAATCGGTGCTCCATCGACTCGACGGTCGGGGCTTCCGATACGACCTCGTGGCGCACCGGGTCCTTCAAGTGCCTGCGCACCAGGCGGTGCACGTCGCCGTCGAGGGTCGCCGAGAACAACATCGTCTGGTGCTCGCGCTCGATGCGCCGCAGCAACCAGTCGACCTGCGGAAGGAAGCCCATGTCGGCCATGCGGTCGGCCTCGTCGAGAACGACGACTTCGACGTCGCGCACAGACACCTCTCCGCGCTCGTGGAGGTCGATCAGCCGGCCCGGGGTCGCGATCACGACGTCGACACCCTTGCGGAGCTTCTTCACCTGCTTGTCGATGTCGGACCCGCCGTACACGATGACGACTCTGCGATCGACCGACGAGGCGAGAGGCCTTAGGACCTCGCCGACCTGCGTGGCGAGCTCTCTCGTGGGCACGAGCACCAGGCCCCTCGGCCGGTGCTCGGATCCGCGGCTGACGCGCATCAAAAGCGGCAAGCCGAACGCAAGTGTCTTTCCGGATCCGGTCTTGGCCTTGCCGCACACGTCGCGTCCTGCGATGCCGTCCGGGATCGTGAGCTCCTGGACCGGGAACGGTGCGGAGATGCCCTGGGAACTGAGTACTGCGGTCAGCTCGGGGGACACCCCGAGCCGGTGGAATTTCTCGTTGTCCGCTGAGACGCGCGACGGCCGTTCGGCTGTCGTGGTCATATGTCTTTCTCGCTTTCGCTCTTCGTCGGGCGGCATCTACGCCGCTTCGCTGCTCGGTCGCCGAGGCGCATCGAGCACGGCGGCCACCCGGCCGCCTGGTGCGGGCCCGCCTCGGTGATCTGCAAGGCCCGCACTGGCACGGACACGAAGAACAGGTGAGGAAGACCCCGCGCAAGCGGCCCCTTGCCGCTTTGCACGAAGCCAAGGCTACCAGGCTCGCGCCGCGATCGGGCTGTTCGCGCGGCGGACCTCGCCGGTCGCGCCGGTGCCGGTGAGGGGAGCGGGCTCTGGCGCAGCTCAGGAAGGCGAGCGGTACAACTCGGAGCCCGAGGAGCGGAACTCGAGCGACTTCTCACGCATCTTGGCCTCGAGCAGCTCCTCGGGAGAAGCACCGGCCGAAGCGGCGAGGTTCCTCAGATCCTGGCTTATCCGCATCGAGCAGAACTTCGGCCCGCACATCGAGCAGAAGTGAGCCGTCTTCGCGGGCTCGGCGGGGAGGGTCTCGTCGTGATACGAGCGCGCGGTGCCGGGATCGAGGGCCAAGGCGAATTGGTCCTCCCAGCGGAACTCGAAGCGCGCTTTCGACAACGCGTCGTCCCACGCGCGCGCATGGGGGTGCCCCTTTGCGACGTCGGCTGCGTGCGCGGCGATCTTGTAGGCGATCATGCCCTGCTTCACGTCTTCGCGGTCGGGAAGACCTAGGTGCTCTTTGGGCGTGACGTAGCAGAGCATGGCGGTGCCGTGCATCGCTATCACCGCCGCGCCGATCGCAGAGGTTATGTGGTCGTATCCGGGAGCTACGTCCGTGGTAAGAGGACCGAGCGTGTAGAACGGGGCCGAGCTGCACACTTCCTGTTCCAACGCGACGTTCTCCGCGATTCGGTGCAGCGGGACATGTCCCGGACCTTCGATCATCACCTGCACGTCGTGGTCCCAGGCTCTCTTCGTGAGCTCGCCGAGAGTGCGAAGCTCTGCGAACTGAGCTTCGTCGTTGGCGTCGGCGACCGAACCCGGGCGAAGGCCGTCGCCGAGGGAGAACGCGACGTCGTACGCGGCCATGATCTCGCAGAGCTCGTCGAAGTGCGTGTAGAGGAAGTTCTCCTCGTGATGCGCCAAGCACCACGCTGCCATGATCGAGCCGCCGCGGCTGACGATTCCCGTCACGCGCGACACCGTCAGAGGCACGTAGCGCAGCAGCACGCCCGCGTGCACGGTGAAGTAGTCGACGCCTTGCTCGGCCTGTTCGATCACCGTGTCGCGATACGTCTCCCAACTGAGCTGCTCGGGGCGCCCGTCGACCTTCTCGAGGGCTTGGTATATCGGGACGGTGCCGATGGGGACCGGCGAGTTGCGGATGATCCACTCGCGCGTGGTGTGTATGTGGGGACCGGTCGAGAGGTCCATGACCGTGTCAGCCCCCCATCGGGTGGCCCACGTGAGCTTCTCCACCTCTTGTGCCACCGAGGAGCTCACCGACGAGTTGCCGATGTTGGCGTTGACCTTCACTAGGAACCGCCGTCCGATCGCCATCGGCTCGGACTCGGGATGGTTGACGTTCGAGGGCAGGATCGCCCTGCCGCTCGCGATCTCGGATCGCACGGTCTCGGCGTCGGTGCCCTCACGAACGGCGACGAACTCCATCTCCGAGGTGATCTCGCCGCGCCTCGCGTAGTGGAGTTGAGTGACACGAGATCCGGCGCGCGCCCGAAGGGGCGAGCGCTTCGGGCCCGGGAACGCCTCGGGCGCATCCCCGAGGCGAACGGCACGCCGGCCGTCGTCGCGGACCGAGCCAAGGCGTCCCTGGTATTCGCACGCGTCTCCTCGTCCGCCGATCCAACCCGCGCGAAGTGGCGGCAGTCCGAGGTGGGGGTCCGAACCGGGCCCGGAGGTGTCGTATATGCGGACCGGGTCGTTTCTCTGCGGACCAGCCGGCCCCGGGGAGTCGGCGAGGCGAACCTCGGTGAACGGCACGCGCACACCTGGCGGACCGTCGACGTAGACCTTGCTTCTGCGGGTGGTGCTCTCTGTGATGCCCTCGGATGTGACGGTCATGGCATCCTCCCTCCGCCGGAATTACCCGGATCAGGTTCAGCGGTCGGCGCCGGTAGGCGCCCTCTCAGCCCGGTACCTCCGAGCCCCCGTCGTGTCGAGTCTCGCGCAGTGGAGCGGCCGGTCGCAGAGTCGCCTCTCGCGCAGGTGGGGATATGGTTGGCCGGTGCCCCCCGAGAAGCCGCACTGGGCGGATCTGTACACCGAGGTGGTCACCTCGGGACTGTGCACCGGCTGCGCCGGCTGCATAATCGCCTGCCCCCACGACGTGCTCAAGTACAACGACTCCGATGGTGTGTACAGGCCCTGGAAGGTCGACGAGGACGGAGGACCGACCGACTGCACCCACGGTGTCCGTGGCTGCACGATGTGCACCAGGGCGTGCCCGCGATTTCGGAACTGGGAGCCCGAGATCGACAACTTCCTCTTCGGACGATCCCGCACTACCGATGAGGTGGCCGGGATCAGCGGGGACATCGTGCTCGCACGTGCGACGGACCCGGAGGTCCTCGCCGCCGGACAGGACGGTGGCCTGGTATCGGCCATCTTGATCTGGGCGCTCGACCACGACGTGATCGACGCCGCGCTCGTCTCGGCGACCGACGGCGACGCTGACGGCGCGGGCTCCTGGAAGGCGGTTCCTGCCGTGGCCCGCACACGAGAGGACGTCCTCGCCACGGCCGGGTCCCGCTACACGTACTCGGCCAACACCCTCGCGTACCCTCGCGCGATCGAGGCAGGCGCCGAGCGCATCGCCCTCGTCGGGATGAGCTGCCAGGCCTCGGTGCCCCCTGTCATGACAGCCCGCAAGACCGGAAAGATCGCCAGGCGGCTCGTGCTATCGATCGGCTTGCTGTGCTCGAAGACCTTCGACGACGCCATCTTCGAGGAGCTGTTCGAGGCGCGCTACGGGCTGGCGCGACGCGACATAAAGAAGATCAACATCAAGGGTGTCTTCCAGGTCTGGACGAACGACGGTGCATATCACGAGGTCCCTTTGAAAGAGGGCCACGAGTGGACCCGGGAGGGTTGCAAGATGTGTCCCGACTTCGCGGCCGAGCACGCCGACATCTCGACCGGCGGTATCGGGGCGTTCGCCGACTGGACGCTCACGGTCGTTCGAACAGACCAGGGTCGATCGGTGATCTCGGGGATGGCCGCCGACGGGGCAATCGAGACCCGGCCCGGCGACGACGACCCCGGGGCGATAGAGCTGATGCGCAAGCTCGCACGCTCCAGCAGGCGGCGCTGGCCCTCGAGCGCTGTCTCGGAGCCGGGGTCCGTTCCCGCTCCGAGTTGACGCGACGATCGCCCTCGCTCAGAGTCCTGCGAGCTCGCGGGCCCGGGTGAAGACTTCGTCGAGCATCTCCTCGGTGAGCTTCCCCGTGAAGGTGTTCTGCTGGCTCGGGTGATACGAGCACAACAACACCCGCCCGTCGCTCACCTCTGCTTCGACACCGTGCCCGAATCGCGGCCTCGGTCGTAGCCCGAGCATTCGCGCAGTCGTCTCGTAAGCGAAGGAACCCAGGACCACGAGCACTCGCACCTCCTCGAGGAGGTCGAGCTCACGGCGCATGTAAGGGGCGCAGGTGTCGCGCTCTTCGACAGTCGGCTTGTTGGCCGGGGGGGCGCAACGCACCGCCGCGAGCACGTACGCGCCGCTCAGCTCGAGCCCGTCGGAAACCGACACGCTGGTCGGCTGGTTGGCGAAACCCGCACGCCACATCGCGCCGAACAGCCAGTCGCCCGAACGGTCACCGGTGAAGATCCGGCCCGTGCGATTGCCACCGTGGGCAGCCGGGGCCAGCCCAACGACGCACACGCGCGCGCCCGGGTCGCCGAATCCCGGGATCGGCCTGCCCCAGTACTCCTCCTGCGCGAACGCGGCGCGACGCTCGCGAGCGACCTGCTCGCGCCAGGCCACCAGTCGCGGACAGAGGCGGCAAGAGGTGATCTCTTCTGAGAGGCGGGACAGCTCCCGGCTCCGGGACGCGCGCGCAGGCCGCCTCGACAGCGAATCCGGAGCACCGCGCCTCGCCGGCGGGGTGGGCACCACGAAGCGAGAGCGTACGATGGCTCGACGTGCCGCCGCGCCGTCCATCCGGACCTGCCATCGCGATCCTCGTCCGTCACGGTCGTACCCCTACGACCGGTGCCGTGCTGCCAGGCCGTGCCCCGGGCCTGCACCTCTCGGACGTAGGACGAAAGCAGGCCGAGACAGCGGCCGAGCGCATAGCCAAGCTGACACGAGCGCCCGTGGCGGTCTACTCCTCTCCGCTAGAGCGGGCCATGGAGACCGCAAAGCCGATCGCCTCGCGGCTGGGGCTGCGAGTGCGGACCGACCGCGGCCTCGTCGAATGCGACTACGGGTCCTGGACCGGCGCTCAGCTGGGAAGGTTGAGGCGCAGACGTGAATGGAGAACCGTCGTGAACCTGCCGAGCGCGTTCACGTTCCCGGGTGGCGAGTCCTTCGCCCAGATGCAGAACCGGATGACAGAGACCCTCGATCGTTTGAGCGAGCGCCACACAGGCGAGTCGTTCGTGGCGGTGTCCCATGCCGACACGATCAAAGCGGCGATCGCCGCCACCGCGGGGGTGCCTCTCGACCTCTTCCAGAGGCTGGCCGTCTCCCCTTGCTCGGTGACCGTCATCTCGCGCGCCGAATCCGGTTATCGAGTCCTGTGCATGAATTCCACGTCCAGCCTCGAAGAGGTGGCCTGGTCGTGAGCGCGGAGCGACGATGAGCCCTGCGCTCGACCTCGGCGATCTCGACCGCTTCACGGTAGGGACCGAAGGCCCCGTAGGACAGCGCGTGTTCCTCCTGCAGTGCCACAGCAGCAACTCGACGCTCACGCTCAAGGCGGAGAAGCAACAGGTGTCGGTGCTGGCCGAGTACCTGGGCCGCCTGCTCGCGGACCTCGAGTCCCCCGCCGAGACGCCCGAGGCTCCGGACCTCGTCGAGCCGACCGATCCGAACTGGGTGATCGGGACGCTCGGTGTCACCTACGACGAAGCTCTCGACCGAATCGTGCTCGTGGCCGAGGAGCTCGTGGGTGAGGACGAGGACGGTGACATGGCTCGCTTCATGATCACGCGCTCGCAGGCCGCGTCCTTCACCGCGCGAGCCAGGACGCTCGTCGAGGCAGGAAGGCCGCCATGCCCCTTGTGCGGGGGTCCGATCGACCCGTCCGGACACCAATGCCCGAGGACCAACGGTCACAGGCCGCCCGTCACCTGAGGATCCTCGCCCGCGGCGAGATCGAGGTGATCGGGAGGCTCCCGTGGAGCTCGAACCGGACGTTCCTCGCGTCGTGCTGCCACTCGGGAGAAGAGCTCCACGCCGTGTACAAACCCGGAATGGGCGAACGTCGCCTCTGGGACTTCCCAGAAGGGGTCTACCGGCGTGAGGTCGCGGCGTACGCGCTCTCCGAGATGCTCGGCTGGAGAGTGGTGCCCGAGACCCTCGAGCGTGACGACGCTCCGTTCGGCCCCGGATCCCTGCAGCGTTTCGTACCGTCGGATTTCACCCAGCACCACTTCACGCTCGTCGAGGATTCCGAGAACCACGACAGGCTGAGGACGATCTGCGCGTTCGACGTCGTCGCCAACAACGCGGACCGCAAGAGCGGCCACTGCCTCCTCGGCGAGGACGGCGACATCTGGGCGATCGACAACGGGCTGTGCTTCCACAGCGAGCCCAAGCTGCGCACCGTCATCTGGGAATTCGCCGGAGAGCCGCTGCCGGAGGACCTGCGCCGGGACCTCGCCGCGCTCTCGGGCGCGCTGCCCGGCCCCCTCGAAGGGCTTCTCTCCCCCCGCGAGATCTCGGAGGTCGCCCTGCGTGCAGACTCGTTGAACGTAAGCGGGGAGTTCCCGGTCCCCGACCTCGACCGTCATCACTATCCCTGGCCCCTCGTCTGAGCTCTCGGTCTTCGCGAGGCGCTTCTTCGCCTGGTGATCTCAGCGTTCGGGCGCGAAGAAGTTCTCCAACGTCCCGCAATGCTCCGACAGGCGCGCCCAGCTGTCCGAGCCCAGTGCGATCCGGGCGAGGGCGCAGGTGGGGTACACCTCGAGCTGCCGGCGCCCGGCGACGTCGGAGTTCGAGACGAGCAGCAGGACGAGATCTCCGAGCGCCGGGTTGTGCCCGACGACCATGACGGAGCTGACGTCGTCGTCGAGTTGGCGTAGACGGTCGATCACGTCGTCTGCGTCGGCGGTGTACAGGTCACGTTCGAGGTCGAGGGTCACCTGCGAACCGAGTGCCGGCAATACGAGCTCCGCGGTCTGAACCGCTCGTGCCGCGGTCGAGCAGAGCACGAGCGACGGCAGCGGGGCTCCGGCGGCGCCGACGTCGGAGAGGAATTCGGCGGCGGCCTCGGCCTGGCGCCGGCCTCTCTTCGTGAGCGGCCGGCTGTGGTCGTCGCCGTCGGGCGAGTCAGCCGCGGCCTTCGCGTGGCGGAGCACCCACACGTTTCGGGAGACGGGGCCGCTGTTCATTGTCCGATGCGCCGCTGTCGGGTGGCCGCCGCTGTCGCTCGGCCGGCCCGAATGGCGCGCCCGATGACGGGCTCGCTCAGGCCCTTGCCTTCAAGGCCTCGATCAACTTCGGAATCACCTTGTGGACGTCGCCCACTATGCCGAGATCCGCGACGGAGAAGATCGGCGCGTCCTGGTCCTTGTTGATGGCGACGATGTTCTTCGCCCCCTTCATCCCGACGAGGTGCTGGGTGGCTCCGGAGATCCCGCAAGCCAGGTACAAGGTGGGTTTGACGGTCTTGCCGGTCTGCCCGACCTGGTGTGAGTACGGGACCCATCCCGCGTCGACGATCGCGCGGCTCGCGCCCGCGGCGCCCTTCAGGAGCTTCGCCAGCTCCTCGACCATCGCGTAGTTCTCGGCGGACCCGAGGCCGCGTCCGCCCGAAACGACTACCTCTGCTTCGTCGAGCTTGGGGCCCGTGCGCTCCTCGACGTGGTGGTCGAGCACTTTGGCCGAGTTCGAGGATCCGAGATCTGACGGCGCGGGGGCTGCTTGGACCTGCGCGGACCCGGACCCGGCCGGCACGGCAGTGAACGACTTCGCGCGCACCACGAACAACCATGGCTTCTCACCGCTGAAGCGGGCGGTGGCGACCTGGGACCCGCCGAAGATCCCGTGCTGGGAGAGCAAGTCCTCTCCGTCGGCGCTCAGGCCCACGACGTTCGTGATCACCGGCAGGTCCAGGCGGGCCGACAATCTGCCTGCGATGTCGCGGCCGTCGTAGGTGGCAGGGACGAGAACCGCATCCGGCTTGTTTCCCGAAGCTACGAGACCGGCAATCGCCGCGGCGACCGGCACGCCGGGGAGCGCGCCGCCGAGGTCCCCCACGTCGTAGACGGTGGTGGCGCCGTAGTCCCCCAAGGCGGCCGCCATATCCGACGCGCCGCCTCCCCAGGCGACCGCCTCCACCGTCGGCGCCATCGAGCGAGCTTGCGTCAGCAGCTCGAGGCTGGTGCTCAGAGGCGCGCCGTCGGCACTCTCGGCAAGGACCCAGATCTTCTCAATCGACATCGTTTCGTGTGCTCCTGTTGGTTCGGATCGGATGGATCGGTCGGGGTGGACCGGATCAGATCAGCTTCAGCTGCTCGAGGAAGCGGAGGATGTTCTCGTGGGCATCGCCTTCGTCGACGACGATCTCGCCTCCCTTTCGCTCCTCGGCATCCGAGACGTCGGTCACCTCCTGGCGGGCCCCGGCCGTGCCGACCTGATCTGCGGACAGGCCGAGGTCCGAGACCGTGAGCTGCTCGAGCGGCTTGGACTTCGCGGCCATGATCCCCTTGAAGGACGGGTACCGCGGTTCGACGACTCCTGCGGTGACCGTCACCACAGCCGGGAGCGAGCACTGCACTTCGTCGAAGCCCGCCTCGGTCTGCCTCTCGACCCGAACCGAGCCTTCGCTCACGGACACCTTCTTCGCGAAGGTGATCGAAGGCAGGCCGAGCAACTCGGCCATCTGCACGGGCATGGTCCCGGTGTATCCGTCCGTGGACTCGGTGGCTGCGAGGATCAGGTCGGGTTGAGCCCGCTCGATGGCCTTCGCCAGCACCTTCGCCGTGGACAGCGCGTCGGATCCCACCAGCGCGTCGTCGCTCACCAGGATCGCCTTGGCGGCGCCCATCGCAAGCGCCGTCCGCAGGCCGGAGGTCTCGCCGCCAGGAGCCATCGACACGAGGGTCACCTCGCCGCCACCGGCCTGCTCGGCGAGCTGCAGGCCCATCTCGACGCCGTAGGCGTCGGAGTCGTCGAGGATCAACTTGCCTTCTCGCAGCAGGTTGCGCGTCGAGGCGTCGAGCGACGCCGGAGCGGCGGGATCGGGGATCTGCTTGACACAGACAACTACGTTCATGCCATCGATTGTCCCCGAGGAGACCCGTCGCGAACCAATCCACCCTCCGGCCCACCATCTGGTGCAGGCGTTTTCGGCGCGCCTTTGTAGCCGGCCGCTCTCATGACCTCGAGTGCGCCGGGCACGTCGTCGGAGATGACTGCCTCGACCCCCGCCTCGAGCATCGAAGCCACCTGCGCGCGCTCGTTCACAGTCCATGCGACGACGCCGATGCCCTGGTCGCGCGCCGTCGCCACGAGATCGGCCGTGACCTGCGAATGGAACACGTTGAGGGTGCTGCACCCGAGTCGCGTCGCCCCGACCAGGGCGTCGTGGGAGCTGAGCGCGGGGGCGACCAGCAGGCCCAGAGGAACGCCGGAGCGTGCCGAGGCGAGAGCCGAGATCGTGGCAGGAGAGAACGAGGAGATCTGAAGGGTCGAGGGGAATGCCTCAGGTCCCCTCTCACGGCCGGCCGCGATGATCTCCAGCACCTCGCCGGCGACGGTCTCATCCGGGTCGTGCCCGGGGTCGAGAGGGGAGTTCTTGACCTCCACGTTCACCATTGCCCCTGCGCATGCCGAGAGCGCCTGCTCCAGCGTGGGGATCCATGCAGGAAGGTCGTCGTTGCGGAGCTCGTGCAGCGGACCGAGCCCCGGCACGACAGCGTCGTGGTGGAGCACCAGGGAACCGTCGGCACTCCTTCTGACGTCGAGCTCCACCCCGTCCGCACCTTGGGCGAGGGCGCCCTTGAACGCCTCGATCGTGTTCTCCCGCCAGGGTCCCCGGCCTCCGCGATGCGCGAGCAAGATGACCCCTCCTGACGGCGTTACCTTGGGTGGAGCCTGCCCTGGTGATCCTCGTGTCGTCTCTGGCATTTCCAAGTTCTTTCTGTCCGAGGGAGCGAAGAAATCGATGCTCAGAGGGCATTTTGCTTGCCAGGGTGAGCGCTTGGGAGTATCTTCACTAAGTACCGCTTCGCCCTGACGGCCAACCGTCGTGGTCAGTCATGTGAAGCGGATCACAAGGCGGCGCACCCGCGCGATGCACGCTATCGGAGGAGGGCATCGTGGCACTCATGTGGAATCGGTCGGTCGAATGGGACGCCGAGGATTGGCGGAAGGTGGCGGCGTGCCGGCACACCGAGCCTGATCTCTTCTTTCCCATCGGGACGACAGGTCCCGCGGTCGACCAGATCGAAGCGGCAAAGCGCGTTTGTCGTACCTGCGAGGTCATCGAGCCCTGTCTGGAGTTCGCCCTGGCGACGAACCAGGAGTCCGGGGTCTGGGGCGGCACCTCCGAGGAGGAGCGCAGGAAGCTTCGAAAGGCCTGGCTCGCCGCACGTCGTCGAGCCTGCTGATCCAGTAACAACCAGCCGGTAGGAGCGGGCCGGCGATCGACCTCCTGGCACCGGTCGCACCATTTGCAAGGTAGTCGACGCCCCGACGCCAAACGGGTCCCCAACGTGGGCACTCGAAAGTGCCCACCGGTATCCTCGCTTAGAACAACTGATACCGACTCGGACGCCTGTACATCGGAGATGGGGTGGCGACCAGTGGAGGCTCCGTTGGAGACCCGACGGTCAGCTGGGTGGTGGACCAACCGCTCGATTCGCACGAAGGGACTCGTGGTCATCGCGGTTCCCGTCGCGGTCCTCCTCGCCGTTCTCGCATCCACGTCGTGGTTCACCCATGTGATCAACCGTTCGCAGGACCTCGGGTCGCAGGCCCGGCAGGCGATGGGCGTGCTCGACCAGGTCCAGAGCGGCGTCCTCGGTGCCGACGACGCAGTGCGCGGATACCTGCTCAGCGATGACCCCTCCTTCCTCGCCGAGTACAGCTCCGAGAAGGCTTCGGCCTCGAGCTCGTTCGCTCAGCTGAGCCGCCTCTCGTCCGAGCCTCCATCGACCGCGTCTGCGTACCGGAAGCTCGGATCCGCCACGTCCAAGGTGCTGTCGGATCTCTCTCAGCTGGCCTCGACCCCGGCCGCCTCTCGGTCGTCGGGCTCGCAGTCGGCTCTCATGAGCGCCTCTGAGAGCGACTACCGCACTTTCGTCGGCGCAGTCTCGGCTCTCGACGGCGAGTACGCGCTCACGATCGCGAAGCAACACTCGAGCCTCCACTCCTCGAACAACTACCTCCTGGTGATCACAATCGTCGCGACCGTCCTCGCACTGGGAGCAGGCATCGGCCTTTCGCAGCTCTTCACCTCGGGCGTCACGAGGCGCCTGCGAAACCTCGAGCGCGCCACCCTGACCATGGAGGAGGGAGGAGTGCCGCACGACGTCCCGGGCGGGCAGGACGAGATCGGGCGCCTTTCCGCTCGCGTGATGACATCTGCGTCAGAGCTTCGAGACCGCGCCGAAGAGCTCGACGGCGCGCGCCGCCAGCTCGAGGACATCCTCACGGCGAGTCCGGTCGTCTCGATGAGATACGACGTCGAATCTCGTCGCTTCTCCTACGCAAGCCCCAACGTCGCGCGCTTGCTCGGCGTGTCGCCGGAGGAGGCTGTCGCCGATCCAGATTCGGTCATCGACCGCTTCCACCCCGAAGACGCTCGCCGGCTGCGTGACGAGATGGTCGCGGCCCTGCGAAGTTCGAGCGAACGCGTCGAGACGGTGCTCCGCTTTCGCCGGGACCCGTCGTCACAACGGTGGGGTGCGGCAGAGGCCGTCTACACGTTCGAGCGCGACCACGAAGGCGGGCTCCTGGGCGTCGTCTCCTACTTCGTAGACTCATCCGAACGGCATCTCGCGCAACGCGCTGCTGACGAGCGCCGATCGATGCTGGAATCGATATTCCACGCATCCCCCGACACCATCGTGGTGAGCGACGTCGCGGGCAGGATCATCGTCGGGTCCACCTACGCGGGAATCGTAGGTCTCACGGACGACGATCTTCCTGCAGACGCAGACGGAGAGGGCCGGGCATCGGAGGTGTCCCGATTCGCCGACGTCTCCCCCGCCGACCGAAAACTCCTCGACTCCCTGACCGCAAGGTGTCTCGCTGGAGAACCGACCCCCGACCCGGTGATCACCTCCAGCCGTCTTCCAGACGGCCAGGTCCGCACGTTCGAGACGCGCGCTCGTCCCGTGCTCGATCACACAGGGAGAGTCACCGGAACGGTGACCGTGTCGCGCGACGTCACCGACCGCGTGCACCTGGAGCACTCGTTGCGGAACGCTTCGGCCGAAGCCAGGCGAGCAAGCCAGGCCAAGAACGACTTCCTGTCGCGCATGAGCCACGAGCTGCGTACGCCATTGAACGCCATTCTCGGCTTCGCCCAGCTTCTCGAGCTCGACGAGCTCCCCGAGGAACAGCAATCGAGCATCGACCAGATCGAGCGGGCGGGACAACACCTGCTCTCCCTCATCAACGAGGTGCTCGACATCTCTCGCATCGAGTCCGGAAGGCTGAGCCTCTCGCTCGAGCTCGTGGCCGTCGAAGGGGTCCTGGACGAGGTCACCGCGCTGCTCGGCCCGGCAGCCGAGGCCGCCGGCCTCCAGCTAACCGTCGCGAGCGGGCCCGAACGAGACCGCCTCGTCCATGCCGATCGGCAGAGGCTCTTGCAGGTGCTGTTGAACCTGGGTTCGAACGCGCTCAAGTACAACGAACGCGGCGGGTCCGTCGCGTTTCGCACCTCGCAGACCTCGGGCGACCGCATCCGCTTCGAGGTACGAGACACAGGACCCGGGATCCCCATCGAGCAGCAGGGCCAGTTGTTCGTGCCGTTCTCGCGCCTCGGCGCGGAGCGCTCGGCCGTCGAAGGCACCGGAGTGGGGCTCGCTCTGTCCAAGCAGCTCGTAGAGCTCATGGGAGGTGCGATCGGCGTCGAGTCAGTGCCCGGCCACGGATCGACCTTCTGGGTGGAGCTGCTCGAGGCGCGAGAAGAAGATGCGCTGTCGGATCTGGCAGGAGGTCGAGAAGAAGCCGAGCAATCCGAAACAGAGAGGGAGCTCAACGCGGGCGCGGTGGCGTTCGGCGCGACCGGGACGGGAAACGGGACGACACCCGCCGCCGACGCGTCGTCGCTCGAATACGCCTCGCCGGTGACGAGCCGCAACGGTGACTCGGAAGGACGAGCGGCACGGCAGGGTCTCGTCGTGCTGCAGATCGAGGACAATGCCTCGAATGCGACTCTGGTGGAGCAGATTCTCGCCCGCCGGCCCGAGGTCCATCTCGTGTCGACACCCGAGGGCGGGCTCGGATTGGAGCTCGCCCGCGAATACCGCCCGGACCTGATCCTGCTGGACCTCCACCTCCCCGACCTCCCCGGAGACGAGCTCCTCTACCGCCTGCGTGCGGTGCCGGAGCTCTCCGACACGAAGGTGGTCGTGGTGAGCGCCGACGCCACCCCCGGGCGCATCAGGCGCATGCTCGACCTCGGAGTCGAGGGCTACCTCACCAAGCCGGTGGACGTCGAGGCGCTGCTGCGACTCGTCGACCTCGAGATCGCAGCGAGCTTTGGCGGGCCCGGCTAGCCCCGAGAAGGGCCCGGGAGTCTGCTTCGGCCCGAGGCATGCGAATGCCGAGCAGCCGAGGCCGATCGGGGTCGCCTGGCGCACGCGTTTCCACATAGGAGGCACAATGGCGCAAGAATGCTCAGGCAGGACGTGAGCGGCCTTGGGCGGGAAGGGAAGCTGAGGAGGGAACGGTGACCATGACCGACGAGGAGAACAGTGTGCTGGTGGCCGAGGACGATCCGGCCAGCAGGAGCGCGACGAGGCTCTTTCTCCAGCGCGTCGGCTATCACGTCGGCGAAGCCGCCGACGGTCCCGCCACGCTGCGAGAGGCGAGCATGGGCCACTACGACCTGGTGATCCTCGATCTCGGGCTTCCCGGGTTGGACGGGGAGGAAGTGCTAGCGAGGCTGCGTCGCGACAGTGCCTTGCCCGTCATCGTCTTGACGGGCCGCTCAGAGGAGGCCGAGCGGGTTCGGGTCCTCGACCTCGGCGCCGACGACTACGTCGTGAAGCCCTGCTCACTGCCCGAGCTGGACGCTCGCATCCGGGCGGTGCTGCGCCGCGGACAGTCCCCATCGGGGTCGGCGAGGATCGAACACGACGATCTGGTGATCGACCGCACCGCGCACCGAGTCGAGGTCGCCGGTAAGGCGGTCGAGCTCACCCCGAAGGAGTTCGACCTGCTCGCCTTCCTCGCCACTGCTCCTGATCAAGTCTTCACCCGCGAGGAGCTGCTCGAGCACGTGTGGGGGTCGACCCAGGAATGGCAGGACCCCGCCACGGTCACCGAGCACGTACGGCGGCTTCGCCTCAAGTTGGAGGGCGACCCCGCGAAGCCACGCTGGCTCCACACGGTCAGAGGGATCGGCTACCGCTTCTCCAGCTCGAGCTGACTCGCGCTGCGCGCCCGAGGACGCGCGCACAGAAGTAGCACGTCCCCTGATTCCTCACAGCTGTCCCACGCGGACATGGTGACCCGGGCGTAGCGGGATCTCGATGGTTATGGCGGCCCCACCGTCGTTTCGCATCGTTATCGCACCGCCGAGCTGGCTGCGCACCAGGTCGCGGACGATGGAAAGGCCGAGGCTCGTCGTCGCGTCGATGTCGAAACCTTCGGGTATGCCACGGCCGTCGTCGCGGACCTCCAGGGTGAGAATGCTCTCGTCGTTGGCCAGCAGGACCCTGACGTGGCCGGGAACCGAGGAGCACGAGTCGGCAGCTGCGGTCGGCTCTGGCTTCTCGGGCCCTGCCGCCGGCTCGGCCTCCTCGGCGCGATCGGAGAAGGCGTGCTCGACTGCGTTCTGAAGCAGCTCGGCGAGCACCAGAGCGAGCGGCGTCGCCACGTCGGCCGGCAGGTCGCCGGCCGAGCCCTCCACGGAGATACCCACCTCGTGGCCGGGTATGACCGAGTCCTCGGTCATGCGCACGAGCGCCGCGACGATCTCTCCAAAGGGAACCTGGTCCCCAGGGTCGCGAGAGAGGATCTCGTGGACGACAGCGATCGAGCGCACCCGCCTTTCGGCCTCGCGTAGCGCCTCGCGGCCCTTGCCGGCGTCGAGCCGTCTGGCCTGGAGCCTGAGAAGCGAAGAGATCGTCTGCAAGTTGTTCTTCACGCGGTGATGGACCTCGCGTATGGCGGCGTCCTTCGAAAGAAGGAGGCGGTCGAGGCGTCGCAGGTCCGTCACGTCACGAAGAAGCACCATTGCGCCGGTCGAGGTGCCCGATTCGACGAGGGGCGTGCAATGGACCAGGACTATGACGTCGGGGCGGCGCTCTACCTCCTCGATGACCGGCTTGCCGGTGGCGAGTGCGGCGTCGACCGCTGCCTCCTCGACCCCGAGCTCCGACATGCGGTGGCCCTCCACCACCTCGCTCACACCCATGCGGTGCAGCGCGCTCATCGCGTTGGGTGACGCGTAGGTGATCCTCCCTTCGGCGTCCGTCACGAGGAGCCCGTCGCCCACACGCGGCGCGTCCTCGGTGACGGCCTCCTCCCCGGCTTGCGGGAACTCGCCGGCGGCGACCATCGAGGCCAGGCGCTGGTAGAGGTCGCGGTATACGCGCTCGAGACGTCCCTTTCGGCGCTCGACCAAAGGGCCGACGCGTGCCACCACCGCTACGACCGCTCCGTTGCAGCGCACCGGTAGTGACTCGAGCAACGCCCTCTCCCCGATGGCCGGCACCTCGCCGGTCGGAGGGGACGAACCGAGGTTGCGCCCGCTCGCGCCCGTTGCGAGACCTGCATCCGATGGCGCCGCCACCGTCGGACTGGGTGGGGTCGGCAGCACCTCCGCGAGCGGGATCGTCCCGACCGAGACCGTGCCGGTCTCGAGGGCCTCTTCGATTCCCTCCCAGTCAGCCCCGTCGATCCCGTGTCCGACGAGATCGACACGGAGGAGCGTGGCGCCCGTGGTGGGGCGGATCTGCCCGAGCACCACCCAACGGCCATCGTTCGGCCGGCGAAGCGGGACCACGAGCAACAGGTCAGAGAACGAAAGGTCCGAGAGGGCTCCCCATGAGCCCATCATCCGCTGGAGGTACTCCGAAGCCCCTTCGTCGAGGTCGGTGTGCCGAGAAACGAGCTCGGCCGGCGAGATCACGGTCGGCCGGCCGAAGCGCTCAACTGCACGGTCACCGGCCGGCGCCGGCGAAAGGCTCGCAGGGTGTCGACGTGGAAGCGCTCGAGCGCTGCCGCGATGTCAGCCACCCGGTGGGCGACGTTCCCGAGCTCGTGCGCATCGGAAGCCGTCGTGAGAGGGACGCCTTTGGCTACGAGCCGCTCGAGAAGCTCCGGACCCGGGTACATCTCTTTGACAGGCTTTGTCCACCCCGCCGAGCTCAGCTCGGCCGCCATGCCCGACGAGGCCGCGGCTTCGGCGAGGCGCTCCCAGCACTCCTCGGGGTGCACCGGCCGGTGCCCCGCCACCTTCACGAGGTCCGGGTGTGCGAGGACGTCGCAGGTGCCCGAAGCAGCCAGCTCCTCGATGGCGCCGGTATAGGCGTCCCATGCGGAGTCCACGTCGCGAGCCGACCAACCCGACATCGAGACCGGATCGGCGAGGTCGTCGAAGCGCCAGATGCCGATCCAGTGCACAGAACCCAACAGGACGTCGAACGGGTACCCGGCGAGCAGATCGGCAACCTTCTCCATCCTCCCGGGGTAGTAGTCGACCTCGAGGCCGAGCACCACGGGTAGGCCTTCCGACTTCGCCTCGAGCACACAGCTCACGTAGGAGTCCAGATCGGCGTGCGCATGGTCGTCCCAGTACCGGGTCATGGACGCGCGAAGCCGCTCGTCCGGATCGTCGTCCCAGAACCCCCGCAGCAGCTCGTCGGCCTGCCGGAACCTGAAGAGGTGCTCGGTCAAGGCGATCTCGGTCACCCCCGAGGAGGTAGCCCGCTCGCAATAGGCGGAAAGCTGCTCGAGAGTCGGGGCAGTGTCTCGCTGACCGTGCGGCCAGAGGTGGAGGTGGTAGTCGAGCACGTATTCAGCATCGCACGCGAATACGCCGCTGCCGCCGTCCTAGGCGCCTATGCGGCCGCCCGCAGGCGCTTATGCGAAGGTGAGATTGCGCTTCAGGGTGAGAACCCGGTCGAGCGCGCTCACGTAGGCACGGTGCGCTTCTTCGGTGCCGTCACGTGCGGCGACCGCGTACGTGACGTGAAGCCACCGCCTCGCCTCGGCATCGGCTCGGAAAACGGCGTCGTGGTTCTCGGGCGAAGAGTCGCGTGCGGTGCTCTCGATCGAGCGCACGAGCCGGACGAGCTCCTCGGCACCCAGCTCGGTGAAGAGCGACAGGAGGCGCTCGAGGTCGACCTGGAGCGGGTCGGGAACGTCCGATTCGGCCTCATGGAGACGCTTCCAGCAGTCCTCGCAGGCGATCACGAGAAGAGCTCCCACACCTCCGAAGCGCTGGACCACGGCATGGCGCGCAGCTGGTGATGCGCCCGGCCCACCAAGCATCTCGACGGCCCGGGTCGGGTCGGCGACGAGGGTGCGGGCGTCGAAGCCCGAAGCCTCCGCGTCGTCGGCGCACAACGCAGCCGACAACAATGAGGCGACTCTCTGATTCAGATCTGTTGTCACTGGCGCCAAGTCCAATCCCCCCGATGCAACGGGAAAGTTCCAGAGGCTCCATCCGTGGTTCTGGTTCGGAGCCAAGCCTCGACGGCCACCCACCTTTCGTGCAACCACCTGCCCTCCTTCTCCATCAATTGTCGGCAGATGGTGCCCGGTTCTTCAGTGGTCTTTAGCCACGCACGCGGGAGGCAGAGAAGTGCTGGTGGGAGGTTCAGTCACCCCACAGCCTGGCCCCGAGACGCAGGAGTCCCGCGAGGTCGTAGACGTCGGTGTCGAAGAACGGCACGCTCACGAGCGTCTCGGGAACCGTCGCCAGCTCGGCCCTCTCCTCCGCCTCACGCTGCGCGACCAGTCGGTAGTCGAGATAGCTCGAACCGATCTCGGCGAGCACCCTTTCGGTTTGCGCGCCGTCCAAGCCGTCGGTGTGCTCCGTGAGCTGCTCTGCGAGCTCGGCGGCTGAGTCGCGGAGCTTCGCAGCCACGGTCGCCCCGACGGGATCGCGGAGGTACGCGGGAAGAACTTTGTTCAGAACGATCGCGCCGAGGTGAAGGTCTCGATCGGCGAGGGCGCGCGCGAAGAATTCGCCTTCGCGCAGAGGAACGACTTCGAGCGTCGACACGACGATGAACGACGTGCGGTGGTCCGCGAGCAACCGCTGCACCGATCGCGCCCTTTCGATGAAGCCGTCGTACATCGACTGGAACAAGATGAAGAACTCGGCGATGTCCGACAGGAATTGCGTCCCGAGGATCCGGTCGGCCACCTGGTAGAAGGGCTTGGACGCGAAGTTCACGATCTTCGAGCGGTAAGGGACGATCAGCCACCGAAGGAGCCGGCTCGAGAAGAAGTCGGCCATGCGCTCGGGGGCGTCGAGGAAGTCGAGTGCGTGTCGCGTGGGCGGGGTGTCCACGACGATCAGGTCGTAGGTGCCCTCCGAATGGATCTCGAAGAGGCGCTCCATCGCTATGTAGTCGTGGCTCTGGACGAAGCGCCCCGAGATGTTGCGGTACAGCGGGTTGGCGAGGATCTCGTCGCGGGTGCGGGCGTCCGGAGCCTGGTGCTTGATGAGATCGTCCCATGACTCCTTCGTGTCGAGCATCGCCGCGTACAGCTCCCCCATCGGCTTCACCCCCGCGTCGACGAACGCCTCGCGCGGCACGCGCTTTTCCCGGTTGCCGATCCCCTCGAGCCCGAGGGCGTTCGCGAGGCGCCTCGCCGGATCGACGGTGAGCACCAGAACACGACCGCCGAGTCGCGCCGCCGCCGTCGCTGCTGCTGCGGCGGCCGTCGTCGTCTTGCCGACCCCGCCTGGCCCGCACGCCACGACGATCTCGCGAGAAGCGAGAAGCCCGCTCAGGGATCCTTCGGCGTTCGCCTTTGCCTCGCGACGCGCCATCAGAACCCGAGCTCCTCACCGAGCGAGCGCGCGACCTGCCTGATCGTCCGCATCCCATGGATCTTGGTGAACAGGAAAGGCAGGTAGAGCATCGCGACGTCAGCGTCGATGGCACCTCGGAGGCGCTCGAGGTGCCCTGCGCCGGTGCGGCGCAGGGTGACCGCGAGGCGAGCGGCATCCAGCACCGGGCGGGCGTCGCCTCCGGCCAGCTCGCTCAGCTCCTCGGTCAGCTCGGGCCGGCACAGCTGCTCGAAGATCTCCTCCTCGGTCCGACCGAACAACTCGGGGAGCACCCGGTTCACGACCACCGAGGCCAGCTCGACCGTTGTCTCCTTCTTCACCCGCGCGGCGAGCTCCACGGTCTCGTTGACAGGCATCTCTTCGGGGGTCGTCACGATCACGAGGCCCGTGCGCGCCGGGTCCGAGAGGATCTCGAGCATCCAGTCCGTCTGCGACCTGATGAGCCCGACCTTGACCAGCTCGTTGATCGCCTGAGGCGCGGCGAGCTGACCGACGATGTGACCGGTCGCGGCGGCGTCCACCACGACGAGGTCGTAATGGCCCTCTCGCACCTCGTAACAGAGCTTCCCGACTGTCAACACCTCTCGTACCCCGGGGGCTGCGGTGGCGACGAAGTCGAATGCCTTCGCGAGCGGCCCTATCCGGCCGACGACCGGTATGCGCAGGTTCAGCTTCAGGTACTCGCGAAGCGAGGCTTCGGTGTCCATCGACATCGCCCAGAGATCGGGCAGGAGCTCTCGGGCGCGGAATCCGGTGGGCTCGGTCTCGAAATAGGCGGCGATGTCACCACGCTCGTCGGACTCGCACAAGAGAGTGCGTTTGCCGTGCTCCGCTGCGAACAACGCGAGCGCCGACGCGACCGTCGTCTTCCCGACGCCTCCCTTGCCGGTGACGAATATCAGTCGCCGGTCGATAACCGGCACCATCAGAACGGTGAGCCCGCGCGGGTGGGGTCCGCTACGAGGAGGCTTCGGGCCCTACTGATCGTGGGAAGCCTCTGGTCGAGGACCTCAGGGTGCACCGAATCCGACGCGCCGTTCCGAAACCGGGGCCCCGACCTCGACGTAGGCGACCTTCGCCACTGGCACCGCGACGCGACGGCCCCTGCGGTCGGTAAGCCACAGCACTCCCTCGGAATTCGACAGTGCCTCCTCGATGTCGGCCATCACCTTGTCGCGATCGGCGTCGTCGCCGAGCTCGACCTCGAGCTCTTTGATGCTCTGGGTGATCCCGATCCGAACGTCCATGGTCTGGGCGCCTCCCAACAGGCTCTTCGAGGGGCCCTCGCCGTCGTCGACCCGGGCCGGACCACGACGATACAGCCGTGGTGCACACTGAGGATCATGAGGACCTCCGAGAGCGAGCGCGCCGGCCAGTGGGCCGCGACGATGTCCGGCCACAGCGACCTCGGCATGACAAAGGCGCATTCGGACTCCCGGGCCGTCGTCGATCCCAGCGGTACCCTCGAGTCACAGCCTCGCGAGGCGCGCGAAGAGGCCGAGCACCTGCTTCTCGCGGGCGGGGCGACCAAGGCGAGCGGGGCGGGACGAAGGGCCTTGCCAGAAGCGCCGGACCCGCTTCGCACCTGCTTCGAGCGTGACCGGGACCGTATCCTCCACTCTCCGGCGTTCCGCCGCCTGGCTGGGAAGACCCAGGTGTTCATCTTCCCCGCCGACCATCAGCGGACGCGCCTCACCCACGCCCTCGAGGTCGCACAAGTCGCAACCTCGGTTGCCCGCGCGTGCAGGCTGAACGTCGCACTCACCGAGGCGATCGCCCTCGGGCACGACTGCGGGCACGGCCCCGGGGGCCACGCCAGCGAGGACGCTCTGAGCACCTTCCTGCCCGAGGGGTTCGACCATGCCGTATGGGGCGCCGACGTGTCTCTCGCCGGGTTGAACCTCTGCGAGGAGACCCTCGACGGGATCAGGAACCACTCCTGGTCACGTCCTGCCCCCGCCACCCCCGAGGGGGAGGTCGTGAGCTGGGCCGACAGGATCGCTTACGTCTGCCACGACTGGGAGGACGCAGTCTTCGCCGGCATAGTCGCACCCGAGCTGCTGCCGGTGCACGTGCGGGAGCGTTGCGGGGAGACCCGCTCCAGCCAGCTGCGGGCGTTCGTCTCGGGGATGGTGGAGACCGTCTGTCGAACGGGTCAGATCGGGATGGAAGAGGACCTCGCCGACGCCCTCGCCGCTTTCAGGCGGTGCAACTACGACCACATCTATCTCCGCCCCGCTTCAGTTGCTCAGGGATCTGCGGTGATAGAGGTGCTTCGCGCCCTCGTCGGGCACTTCAGCGACCACCCCTATCGAATCCCGGGGGTCAGGAGGTCCGGCGGACTCGAAGAGGGAAGTCACGCGGCCGTGTCGGCCGCGGTCGCCTACGTCGCGGGTATGACCGACCGCTTCGCCATGGACCGCGCGATCTGCGATCTCGGGTGGGATCCGGCGCGCCTGCCTCGGGGTATCGCCGACAGATCTCAACGTTGGTGACGGCCCTGCGAGAGAACGGGCCGCCTTGACGAGCTCGTATCGTCGCCCGATCGGCGAACCCTCTCAGCGGACCTTCAACTCGGCGCGGTAGATGCGCGACGGGCCGAGCGACACGACGGCCTCCGCCAAGGAGTCGAACGCGGACGCGGCCTCGCCTGAAGGATCGGCGATCCGCACCGGCACACCCGCGTCACCCCCTTCTCGAACGGCGGGGACGAGGGGTATTCGACCGAGAAGTGGGACGTCGAGCGACTCGGCGAGCGCCTGACCCCCACCGGCGCCGAACAGCTCGTAGCGGGTCCCGTCGTCGCCGGTGAACCAAGAAAGGTTCTCGATCACGCCGCGCACGGGAAGCTTCAACCGTTTCGCCGCGAACGCAGAGCGCTGCGCCACGCGCTGGGCTGCCTGTTGAGGGGTGGTGACGACGAGGATCTCTGTGCGTGGCAGGTACTGGCCCAGTGACAGCGCCACGTCGCCTGTGCCAGGAGGCATGTCGACCAGGAGGTACTCGGGCTCGCCCCAGTAGGCGTCCACGAGGAATTGCTCGAGCGCCTTGTGGAGCATCGGACCACGCCAGATCACCGGTTGCTCGTCGGGCACGAAGAAGCCCATCGAAAGGCACCTCACCCCGTGCACGACAGGTGGGACGAGAAGGTCCCCGATCGCAGCAGGCTCGCGCGTGACGCCGAGCATCTTCGGGACGGAGAACCCGTAGACGTCGGCGTCGAGCAGTCCGACTTCGTGACCGCGTGCTGCGAGCGCGACGGCGAGGTTCACCGCCACCGAGGACTTGCCCACCCCGCCCTTGCCGGAGGAGATCCCGACTATGCGTGTGCGCGAACCCTGGAGCATGAACCGGTTCGGGCGCCCTTCTGTGTGCTGGATTGGACCGGGCGCGCCGCCGTGGGCGTGCTGGGCGACCTGCGGCTGCGAGGAGACGCCGATCGAAACAGGCTCACCGCCGGCAGGGCGAGCGAGACACTCCAAGAGCTGAGCGCGTTCGTCGTCGCCCATCACCGCCATTTCGACTCGAACCTCGCCGATGCCGTCGAGAGCGCCGAGAGCCTCTCCGACTCGCGTTGCGAGCTCTTCGCGTGCAGGCCAGCCGGCAACCGGCAGGGCCACGACCACCGTGAGGCTTCGTCGGCGAAGCTCGACCTCGCGCAACATTCCCAGCTCACCGAGTCCGCGCAGCAGATCCGGCTCCTCGACCGCTGCAAGCGCGGCGCGAACATCGGCAATGTCGGCGGCGATCGCTGCTCCTCCGATGGCTGCGAGAGACGGGGTGCGACCAGGGACTTCGACGCCCCTCCGGGTAGACTATCGGCGTGCGCAGCACGCTCGAGCCCAACGAGGCGGCACCCGCCGACCGGCGGTTCTCCGCGGCAGTCGCTGCGGTCACCTCCGCATTCGGAGATCCCACGCGCCGGGAGATCTACCTGTTCGTCCGCTCCCATCCCGGCTCCACGGCCTCGGAGATCGCCGAGGCCTTCTCGCTCCATCCGAACGTCGCCCGGCACCATCTCGATCGGCTGGCCTCGGGCGGATATCTGGACGTGGGGCTCGAGCGCTCCGCCGGGGCGGGGGCGGGCCGCCCCTCAAAGCGCTATCGCGCAGCGGGAGCTCCGGGCGAGGAGCTGAACCTGGATCTCATGACACAACGCGACGACCTGCTCGTCACTCTTCTCACCGAGGCATTGGAGCTCCTCGGCCCGAAGGAAGCCGAGAAGATGGCCGAGCGCGTCGGCGAGGAGTACGGCCGCGTGCTCGCAGAGAGGATGGAGCCGGGAGAGGGACAGCGCTCGCTTCGCGGGGCGATGCACGCCATCGCGGACGCCCTCACGGCTCACGGGTTCGCCGCCCATGCCGAGGACCGGGGATCGAACACAGCGGTGGTGGCCGAGCAGTGTCCGTTCGGTGATGCAGCGACCGCCCACCCGGTGATCTGCGCGGTCGACCGGGGCATGGTGCGAGGGCTGCTGGCAGGCCTTTGCGGAGTCGCTGCGGGAGAACCGATCCCGGTGGTCCTCTCGTCGCGCGCGAGGGGCGACGACTCGT
The DNA here is from genome assembly GCA_036786835.1 of Acidimicrobiales bacterium. GTDB lineage: Bacteria > Actinomycetota > Acidimicrobiia > Acidimicrobiales > UBA8190 > Bog-564. Next base: position 32,792 of record DAIQQK010000007.1, read on the forward strand.
GCGCCGCCCTCGTCTGACTTCGTCCGCTGGGCCTCTGAGTTGAGCGGTCGACCGACCGAGCGCCACTACCTCGACCACGCATCGACCTCACCACCTCGCCCCGAGGTGGTGAGCGCGATCGCCAAGTGGTACGCCCAAGCGAGCTGTGCGGGCGACCCGGGAAGGGTTCACAGCGAAGGGAGGGCCGCCCGCTTCGCCATAGAGGAGGCGCGCGAAAGCGTCGCGACCCTTCTCGGCACGCGCCCACGCCAGGTCGTGTTCACCTCGGGAGGGACCGAGTCCGTGAACGCAGCGACCTGGGGAGCGGCCCGGCACGGGCCCGGACGTCCGATAGTCCTGTCGGCAGCCGAGCACTCCTCCGCACGCGAGTCTTCGGCGCGCTTGTCGCAAGTGGAACACGTACCGGTGGACAGCTCGGGGCGCATCGATCCCGCCGAGGTCGAGGAGATCGTCGAGAAGTGCTTCGCCGCAGGACGGCTCCCGGCCCTCGTGCACTGCCAAGCCGCGAATCACGAGGTGGGAACGCTTCAGCCCGTCGACGAAGTGGCCGAGGTGTGCCGACGTAACGGGGTGCTGCTGCACGTCGACGCGTGCGCGGCGGCCGGACACGTGCCGCTCGACTTCGAGGAGATGGGCGCCGACCTGGTCTCGGTCAGCAGCCACAAGCTCGGCGGCCCGGAAGGAGTGGGAGCGCTGTTGGTACGTCGCGGCCTGCGCGTCGAACCGCTCGTCGTGGGTGGCGAGCAGGAGCGCGCACGCAGAGCCGGCCTCGAGAACGTCGGCGGCATACTCGGCTTCGGAGTCGCGGCAGAGTCCCTCGCAGCCTCAGGCGGGATCGAGAAGGAGGCATCACGAGCCCGTCGGCAGACCGAGCGATTGCGAGAGATCGCCACACGCGTCGAGGACGTCGAGCTGATCGGTGACGCCGAGCGCAGGCTCCCGCACATTTTGTGCCTGGCGATCGGAGGACTGGAGGCAGAGCCGGTCCTGCTCGCCCTCGACCGCGCCGGCATCGCCGCGCACTCGGGGTCCTCGTGCTCCTCGGAGTCGCTTGCACCTTCGCCGGTGCTCGAGGCTATGGGCGCGGACCCCGAGCGATCGCTTCGGCTCTCGGTCGGTTGGTCGACCACCGACGCCGACATCGACGCGTTCGAAGAGGCGTTTGCTCCTGCGATCGAGCAGCTACGTGCTCTTCGGACCTGACCCGGCTCGCAGACCATTCGTCTGGGCCGCTTCGAAGCCTCAGGGAACAGAAGGCGGGGTGAGCCCGGCTCCCTGGTAGGCGCGGTCGATGAAAGGCACCGCCGAGCTCACGACCGACGACGGGGGTGAGGCGGCGAGGAAGAGCTTGTACTGCGCGACCGCCCCGCCGTAGTCACCTTCGACGAGGAGCATGGACCCCAGGTAGAGGTGAGGCGCGAACGCGCCGGGGTCGGACTGCTCGGCCTTCTGCTCGTCGTCTTGGCCTTGCGACAGGAGCGAAGAACTCTTCGCCGCTGCGCCCGCCTGGTACTCGAGCCATCCCGATTCCGCGAGAGCTTCTTCTTGCGTCGGGTCCTGCTGGAGCACTTGGTGGTAGAGCGCGAGGGCTTGCGCCGCGTCGCCGTCGGACTCGAGGGACTGCGCCTGCGCCAGCTCGCGCTGCAGGGTCTGCTGACGGCTGAGGCTGATGGATCCCGTCGCGGTTTCGCCGGGCAACCTGCTCGACGTCCCCTCCACCATAAGGACGATCGACAGCGCCACGACTCCGACGAGCACGAAGGTGACGACGCCAATCCAGCGCCTTCTCCACTTGCGGGACATCCGCCTCTTCGTCGACGCGCGTTTCTCCGAGCCACCCTCTGCAGCTTCGAGGCCTGGCTCCGCTCCGCGTGACGGGGCCTCGTCACCCGTATCGATCTCGCGCAGCACCTTCGCCGCGCGTATCGTGTAGCGGTCGCGAAGCAGCCGGTAGTCCTCGTCCGGGAGGTCCCCCGCGTCGTGCTCGCGCTCCAAGTCCTCGAGCGACATGAGGAGCACGTCACGCTCGTCGCGAAGCTCCTCGACGCTCATGTACCGGTGGCCCTTGCTCGAGTACGCCCGAGGGCGGCGTCCACGAGGGCGCGGTCCTCGTCCGGCACTGTCGAAGGTTCGAGGCGACGACGTCGCCAGAAGAACACACCGAGCCCCAACAGGCCGGCGCCGACCGCCACCGACGGAGCGATCCACACGGCTGCGCTCAAGCCGCTCGTCGGCGGGCGCAGCAGGATCCCCACGCCGTAGCGGCTCTCGAGGAAGCTCTCGATCTGCGCCGTGCTCTGTCCTCCGCTCACTCGCCGAGCCACGATCTTGCGGATCGCGACTGCGGCAGGAGCGCTAGAGGCCGCCACCGAGATGTCCTCGCAACTCGGACAGCGCAGAGCGGAGTCGATGGAATTGGCGCGCTGCGCGGACGTCGAGCCCGAGCTCGGGCGTGTCGCTCCGATCGACAGCGCGACCGCGAGCGCGACTGCGAGCGCGGACCACGCGTAGATCCGCGATCGTCCGCGAGACCTGCGGTTGGCCTGCAAAGCCGAGCTCACGTCTCTCCCCGCTCGGCCGCCGCGAGCCAGTGGTCGAGCGCGGACTCGGTCACCGCGCCGTCGAGGTGCACCAGGACCTTGCCCGACGGCGAGACCAGGAACGTCTCCGGTGGCCCGCGGACCCCGTAGTCGACGGCGATCTGCCCGTCCGGGTCGACGACGGCCGGCCAGGTCGCCCCGCTGCGCGCGAGGAAGCTGCGGGCGCTCGAGGTGCTGTCGTCGTAGACCACGCTGACCAACGCTGCTGAACCCACTTGTCGGTGATGGAACGCGAAGGCGACCATCTCAGGCTCCTCCTGCTGGCACGGAGGGCACCAGCTCGCGAAGAAGTTGAGCACGACCCACCTTCCACGAAGAGACGACAGGTCGAAATGCCCTCCGCCCAACGTCGTCCCGGACACCGCCGGAGCCGCCTTGCCGAGAAGCGGCGTGTCCACCTCTGAAACCTGTGCTGGAGGCCGCGTCGCCAGCACCGCGACGACCGCGCCGGCTACGACCAGCGCCGCCAGCGATATCCACCGGGCCCGGTGGGTCTTGCGGGTCCGCTTCACGTCCTGGACGGTCACGCGAACTCCGTCAACCTCGCCGCGACCTCTGGGGCATTCTCACCGGTACCTCGTCCCTACAAGGTCGGGCGAGTGGTCCGACGACTCGTCTGTGCGGGCATCCGATCCGTCGTTGTCTTCACCTGGTGTGTCGCGGTCGTCGGGTCGGGCAGCGGCCGCGGGCACCGGAGCCGAAACCGGGTCGGTGGGCCTCCTACGTCCGCCCGGGAGCGCCGCCAGCAACGCACCTATGACGAGCACGATCCCCCCCACCCACAGCCACGCCACGAGGGGCTGGACCGTCACCCCTATTCCCACTGGACCGGTCGCGGTCGAAGGAAGGGTGTCGATGGTCAAGTAGACGTCGGAGAGCAGGCCCGAGTCGATCGCAGGCGTACCGACCGGATCGGTCCCCGAACCGAACTGGCTCACCGCCGGTCGGTAGGGCCCCTGCCCGTCGACGCGCACGAGGGCCTCGGTCGCCGTGCGCGCCGGGCTGCTCACCCGGGCGAGACCGTCGTAGGCGATGACGTGACCGTCCACCGTCGCCTGCGTCCCCGGCTGCAACGTGATCTGGCTGCGATGTCCGTACGAGGTCGCAGCCGCGAGGGCGACCGCGATGATCACGACTCCGAGGTGCACGACCATTCCGCCGTTCGCGCGGCCGACGAGCCCCCGCCACGCACCGGTCCCGCGCCTGCGCGAGCCGACCGAGGAGAGCACGAGCTGTCGAACGTTGGCAGCCGCGGCGAAGCCGCCGAGCCCGAAGGCGCAGAGCGGTCCTAGACCACGCACGCCGGCTGCCACACAGGCGACGATCACACCGACCGCGCATGTCGCAGGCACGATCAGCCGGTCCGACATGGTGGAGGTGTTCGTCTTGCGCCAAGGGAGCGCAGGTCCTATCGCCATCAGCAACAACAACGCGAGGCCGATCGGAAGTGTCATCGTGTCGAAGTAGGGGGCGCCGACCGTGACCTGTTGCCCGTCGAGCGCCTCGTAGAGAAGCGGAAAGAGCGTCCCGAGCAGCACGACGAAGGCGAACGCGACGAAAAGAAGGTTGTTCAGCAAGAACGCGCCCTCGCGACTCACCGGAGAGTCGATGCCTCCTGCGGAGCGCAGCCGGTCACCTCGCCAGGCGATGAGGCCCACCCCGACCACGACGACCGCGCCGAAGAAGCCGAGCAGCGCCGGGCCGATGTCGGAATCGCTGAAGGCGTGCACCGACGTGATGACCCCCGAGCGGGTGAGGAAGGTGCCGAGAATGGTCAGGCTGAACGTCGAGACGATGAGAGAGAGGTTCCACACGCGCAGGATTCCCCGTCGCTCCTGGACCATCGCCGAATGCAGGTATGCGGTGGCACAGAGCCAAGGAAGGAACGAGGCGTTCTCCACCGGATCCCACGCCCAGAACCCTCCCCAGCCGAGGACCTGGTAGGACCACCATGCCCCGAGGACGATCCCGACGGTCAGGAACCCCCAGGCGAACAGTGTCCAGCGCCTCGTGATCGATTGCCACGTCACTCCCGGTCTCAGCTCGCCGACTCGACCGGTCACGAGCGAGGCGACCGCGAAGGCGAACGGGATCGTGAAACCTACGAAGCCGAGGTAGAGAAGCGGGGGGTGAAAGGCGACGAGCGCGTTGTCCTGCAGAAGCACGTTCGGGCCGAGCCCACTCGTGGGCGCAGCCCCCGCCACGGTGCGAAAAGGGTCGGCCGGGCCTGCCATCAGCGCGAAGAAGAAGACGGCGACCACGTAGGTGACCAACGTCGCCCAGCCGACCAGCGCGTCGTCGGCGCTGCGCCGGAACCGCAGCACCATCACGGCGATGTAGCCCGTGAGGATCAGGCCCCAAAGCAGGATCGATCCCGCCAGAGCCGACCACATCCCTGTGATCGTGTAGAGCAGCGGCGTCGAGCGGCTGTTGTTCTCGGCGACGAACACGATCGAGAAGTCGTGGGTCAGTAGTGCCCTTTGCATGGCTGCGGTGGCGAGCAGTGCCCCTGCCAGCGCAATGAACGCGTAGATACGCCCGGAGCGCACCACCGCCGTTCGTTGTCTCAAAAGTCCGTAGAGAAGGACCCCGGCGCCGGTCGCGCACGCCACGAGTGCGAGTAGGACGCCGGTGTGACCGAGCGCTGCGTTCACCGAACCGTCCCGTTGGGCGCCTTGACACGCGTCGGATGTTGCTCGATGTACTGAGAGGTGTGGTCGACGATGATCTGGCTGGAGACGAACGTCGAGCCGTCGAAGTGACCCACGACCACGACGGGGATGTCGGGCTGGAACAACTGCGGCGGGTTCCCGGTGTTCGTGACCGCGATGCGGTCGTGGGTCCCCGCGGCCACGAAGTTCACCCCGTCCCGGGTCTTCTGGACGGTGCCCGGGACGACGAGGCCCTCGAGACGAATGGTCTTGGTGCCCAGGGCGGCCTTCTGAGATATGGCCTGGTCGACGGTCTCGAAGTAGTCGAGCGAACCTGCAAGCCCCTTCACCAGCAAGAAGCAGAAGGCGCCGACGAGCACCGCTCCGAGCGCTCCGAGCCGCCACGGGAACCGGCGTTTGGCTCGCTCAGCGGGCTGAGCGCCATCCACCGCCCGATGCGAAGGAATCGACGGCTCCTCGGCCCCGACGCTCTGCCCCGAAGTCTCAGGCCTCGAAGTGCCGATCATGTATTCGATTCTTCGGACCGCAAAGTCGAGTCGAGCGGTGCAGCAGAAGCGATCTGCTCGAGGCGCCACCTGCGAAACCACAGCAACGCGGCGTAAGCCGCGAGCGACCCGAGCGCGACCGCGTAGCCCGCGTCCACGTAGCTCATTGCGATTCCCCGGTCACAGAGACGCCGACTAGGGCACCCTCACCGGCCCCGGCGCTGCCGACGAGGCCCGCCGCATTGCCGACGTCACCGGTCTCGCCCCAACGCTCTCGCAGGGCCCCTTCGAGCTCGTCGCCCTCGAGAGACTCCGACAGCACCTGGACGCGGTAGCGAACGAGCAGCATCCAGGCGAACAGCAAGGTGAACGCCACGAAGCCGAGAAGAAGCGTCCAGGCCATGGCGCCGTGGATCGTGGGCGAGAGGTTGGCGTTCAGCACCGTGGCGTTCTGGTGGAGAGTCCTCCACCACTGCACGGAGAAGTGGACGATCGGGACGTCGACTGCGGCGACGAGCGCAGTGACCGAGCAGCGCCGCGCGCGAGAATCGGGGTCTCCGGGAACGCGCCGCAAGGCGAGGTACCCGAGCTGCAGCACGAGCAGCAAGGCCGTGGATGTGAGCCTCGCGTCCCACGCCCACCACACCCCCCAGGTGGGGCGGCCCCAGATCGAGCCGGTGACGAGAGTGAGGGCGGTGAACACAGTGCCCACTTCCATCGACGACACCGCCAAGCGGTCGAAGAACCGGCTGCGCGTCCTCGGCCACAGCCACAGAGCGCTCGACAGTGCGGCGATCCCGAACGCCAGGTACAGCGAGATCCACGCGATCGGCGGGTGCACGTAGACGAGTCGCACGAGGTTGTGCATCACCAGGTCGGGCGGGGTGACCCAAAGCCCCAGCCACACCGTCGCCACCAGCGACGAGATGGCTCCGAGCCCGACGAGGCGAGTCGTCAGCTTCGTCCGGCGCCCGAGCGGCTGAACCCGGTTCGCGGTCTTCGTGACCGCCTCGGCCGTGGTCGGGTTGGCTGCCACCTCAGGCCGCCTCTAGAAGGGGGCCGTAGATGACGACGCCGAGAGCCAGGTAAACCGCAGCGAACACCACGAGCAGCTCGATCCACGGACTCGCCCCGGTCGCGCCGGTGCCGAGCGCCGATTGCCACGCGCGCGTCCCGGCGAGCAGCACGGGGGCGACGACAGGCAGGAACAGGAAAGGCAGCAAGGTCTCGCGCACTCGCAGCCCCGAGGAGAGCATCCCGTACAGGGTGCCGACGGCTGCGAGGCCGGCGGTTCCCGCGACGCACGCTGCGACCATCGGACCCGCAGAGTGGACACGCGAGCCGAAGAACAGCACGACTCCGAGCCCGAGCAGCAGCTCGAGGACCACGAGCTGCGCGCACAGGGCGGCCGTCTTCCCGAGGAAGATGCCGGCGGGGTCGAGTCCCGACATCCGAAGCCCGTCGCGACCGGCATCGGACGCCTCGATCGCGGAGCTTCTCTGGACCCCGAGCACCGACGCGAACAAAAGGGCCACCCAGAAGACGCCGGCGGCCGCCTGAAACATCGGACCGCGCCCCGGGCCTACGGCGAACGCGAAGAGCACGAGGACCAGCAGCGCGAACGGAACCACTTGGTTGAGCAGCACCCGGGTGCGAAGCTCGATGCGCAGGTCCTTTCCTGCAACCGCCAGAGCATCACGCCACATGCGCGCCTCCCGGGGCACGAGCGGGATCGGCCACAGGCGCGATCACCGCGGCGGGTTCGTGGACGGAGAGCTCGCCTACGACCCTTCCACCCGACATCTGTGCTACGCGGTCTGCGAGAGGTGCGCTGACCGAGATCTCGTGGGAGGCGAGGAGCACCGCGGAGCCCGACTCGGCCGCATCGGTCACCAACTGCGCGAGCACCGACCTCGCTGACGAGTCCAGACCGGCATGAGGCTCGTCCAAGAGCCAGAGGGCCGGACGGCGCGCGGCGAGGATCGCGAGCGCCACGCGCCGGCGTTGGCCCTCCGAGAGCTTGCCGACAGCGGTGCGCGCGAGCCTGCCGATGAGCCCGAGCCGATCGAGGGCAGGACCGACCGCAGAGCGATCCCCACCGGCGGCGCGGACAGCGAAGCGCACGTTCTCCGCGACGCTCAGGTCTTCGTAGAGGGTCGACCCGTGCCCGAGCATCCCGATCTCACGCCGGACCACCGAGCGATCGCGTCTCATGTCGCGCCCGAGCACGAAGGCCTCACCACCGGTGAGAGGGAGCAGGCCCGCGCACACCCTGAGGAGGCTCGTCTTCCCCGCCCCGTTGGGGCCGGCGATCACGACCACCTCGCCCCGCTCGACAGCCAGGTTGGCCCCTGCCAGAGCGGGAAAACGCCCGGCCAGGGCAACGACGTCACGGAGAACTACGGCTGGTCGCATGGGAACGGCACATGCTACGGGCGCCCCGCCCCGCCGATCCAAGCGGGCCTGGCCCGGCCGGGATCGCCGGACCCTCTCAACTCACGGTCAGGCGATGGAGCCCTATGTCGTCGAGCCACCCCGAGACGTGAGAGGCCAGCCAGTGCAGGTTGTTCGTGAGTAGCAGGACCCCGAACCCGACGAGCGCCGCCCCCGCCACGAGGTCGATGACACCCAGGCGCCGGCGCACTCGAGCCAGCAACCCCGTGAGGCGCCCGAACGCAAGGCCCGTGACGAGGAACGGAACCCCGAGCCCGAGGGAGTAGGCCACGAGCAGAACGATCCCCGACGTGAGTGTCGCGCGCGCTGCGGCGAGGCCGAGCACTCCACCGAGCACGGGCCCGATGCACGGCGTCCACCCGAACGCGAAGGCCATGCCCATCACGGGCGGAGCCCAGGCGCCGAGCCTCGAAGGAAGGGGATGGAACCGCCTCTCGCGCATGAACACCCGTGGCGTTCCCACGCCGGCCAGCCAAAGTCCGAGCACGACCACGACCGAGCCTGCGACTATGTCGAGTCCTCGCTGGTGTTCGATGAGCGCCCGCCCGAGCCCCGAGGCGGCAGCTCCGAGTGCCGTGAAGACCAAGGTGAAACCGGCGACGAACCCGAGTATCCCCCTGAGCACCGGCACGAGGTCGCGGCGCGCTCCCGCCTCGATCTCCGCAGCCGAGAGGCCGGAGACCATCGACACGTAACCCGGAACGAGAGGCAGCACGCAAGGAGAGACGAACGAGAGCATCCCGGCGCCGAACGCGACCAGGATGCCCAATGGATCGGCGGAGATGCTCGAGTGCCCCACCAACGCCGCTACCGGCACTGCTCCCCCGCTCAGTCCTCTGTCATCTCGAGCCGTCCAACAGCGCAAGGTCGGCGTCGACCATCATCGCAACGAGCTCGGGGAAGCCGACCTCGAGCTCCCATCCGAGCTCCTCGCGGGCCTTCGTCGCGTCGCCGACCAACAGGTCGACCTCGGCGGGGCGCATGTAGCGCTCGTCGCGCGCGACGACGTGCTCGGAATAGTCCAAGCCGGCGTGGGAGAAAGCCAATTCACAGAGCTCTCTCACCGAATGGGTCTCGCCCGTCGCCACCACGAAGTCGCCGGGCTCGTCCCGCTGGAGCATCAGCCACATCGCGCGCACGTAGTCTCCGGCGAAACCCCAGTCCCTCTGCGGCTCGAGGTCCCCGAGCATCAGCTTGTCGTCGAGACCGCGGGCGATGCGAGCGACGGCGTGGCTCACCTTCCTGGTCACGAACTCGAGGCCGCGGCGTGGGCTCTCGTGGTTGAAGAGCATTCCCGACGAGGCGTGGAGGTTGTGGCTCTCGCGGTAGTTGACGGTTATCCAGTGGCCGTAGACCTTCGCGACTCCGTATGGGCTTCGGGGGTGAAAGGGCGTCGTCTCGGTCTGCGGCACCTCGTGCACCTTGCCGAACATCTCCGACGACGAGGCCTGGTAGAAGCGGATCTCGGGGTCGACCAGCCGGATTGCGTCGAGGATCCTCGTGACCCCTAGCGCCGTCGTCTCACCGGTCAACACCGGCTGTCCCCACGAGGTCTGCACGAACGACTGCGCGGCGAGGTTGTAGACCTCGGTGGGCCGGTGCTCTCGGAGAACCCCGATCAGGGAGATCTCGTCGAGCAGGTCGCCGGGGACGAGGTTGAGCCGGTCCTGGATGTGGGCGATGCGCTCGAAGTTGACCGTGGAGGACCGACGGACCATCCCCACGATCTCGTATCCCTGCTCGAGGAGGAACTCGGCGAGATAAGAGCCGTCCTGGCCTGTGATCCCCGTGATCAATGCTCGCTTGGCCCTGTTGCCCATGTCCCTGCCTTCTTCTCGTCTTCTGGTTCTGGCCTGCCGTGGTCCCGCCAGGGGCCGAGGTGATGCCCTGGTGCCCGCTCAGCGACCCGACCAGCGTGGTGGTCGCTTCTCCAGGAACGCTGCGACCCCCTCGGCGGCGTCCTCGGTCTGAGTGTTGAGAGTGAGCATGGCATGGAGGTGCGCCAGCGCATCGGAGGCCCCCATGTCCCACACAGCGTAGAACGCGCTGCGGCCGAGCTTCATAACGGCCGACGACTTGGCTGCCAGCGAGGATGTGAGCTCGTCCACCGCCTGATCCAGCTGCTCGTGCGGCACCACCCTCGTGACGAAGCCCAGCCTCTCGGCCTCCGGGGCCTCGACCACGCGGCCCGTGAGCATGAGCTCGAGAGCCTTCTTAGGAGGCATGGACCTGACTAGCGGGACGGTGATCATGTACGGCCAGAGCCCGACGTCGATCTCGGGCGCCCCGAAGCGGGCCCTCTCCGATGCGACGACCATGTCGCATGCGAGGGCCAGGCCGAAGCCCCCGGCGAGAGCCCAGCCCTGCACCTTCGCGACCGTCGGCTTGCCGAGCTGCCAGAGGTCCTCGAACACACGAGCCAGCACGCCTCGCGCCTCGTGCACGGTCACGAAGTCAGATTCAGCGATCATCCCGCCGAGGTCGGCGCCCGCACAGAACGCCTTCTCGCCGGCGCCGGCGATAACCACCACCCTCACGGACGGATCCGCCTTGGCATCGGCGAGGGCTTCGCTGATGTCGCGAATCACCTCCCAGGACATGGCGTTGCGGCGCTCGGGCCGGTTGATCGTGATGCGCCCGACCCCGGCGGCGACCTCGTACAGGAGCTGATCGCCGCTGTCGCCGGAGCTCTGCACGCAGCGACGCTACCGCCGCAGTCGCGGACCCGTGGAACCGCGCCGAATCGAGCCCAGCTAGCGTGCCGAATCCATGACGAGTCCCGCTGCGGCGATCGTCTCGTTCCGCCTGGGCGGAAGCGACGGAGTGTCGATCGAAGCAGCGAAGTGGGCTTGGGCACTTGGTGAGCTCGGCTACGAGGTCTTCACCGTCGCCGGAGGAGGCGTAGCCGACCACGTGCTCCCGGGGCTCGCCATTCGTGCTCGCGAAGCCCCTTCTCGCAAGGACCTGGACGCGGCATTGGCTCGCGCGGACGTGGTCGTGGTCGAGAACCTCCTATCGCTTCCCCTGAACCCTGCTGCAGCCCAGGTGTTGGCTTCGAGCCTGCATGGAAGGCGGTCCTTGCTGCATCACCACGACCTGCCCTGGCAACGCGCGGAGTTCGCGCTGTCTCCCCCGCCACCGGACGACGAGACGTGGGTGCACGTGACGACCAACGAGATCAGTCGCCGGCAGCTCGCCGCTCGTGGGATCAACGCCTTCGTGGTGCGCAACACCTTCGACGTGAACCCACCCGCCGGAGTGCCCTCACAGACGCGGGCGTCGATGGGAGTGAAGGACACCGAGCGCCTCTTCCTGCAGCCGACACGCGCCATCGCGCGCAAGAACGTCGCCGGCGGCCTTGCCCTTTCCGCGGCTCTCGGAGCGACGTTCTGGCTCCTCGGGCCGCCCGAGGACGGCTATGACGAGGAGCTGGCGGCTCTGACCGCGGTAGCCGGTTGCAGAGTGCTTCGCGGTAGCGGGCCGTCCGGTGAGCAGGTTCGGATCCAGGACGCGTACGCGGCGTGTGACGCCGTCCTTCTTCCCTCGACTTGGGAGGGATTCGGGAACCCGGCGATCGAGTCCGCAGTGCATCTTCGGCCTCTCGCCATCGGCCCGTACCCGGTGGCCGTCGAGCTGGCGGCCTTCGGGTTCCGGTGGTTCTCCTCGAACGACCGTCGTCCGCTCGGCGACTGGCTCGACGTCCCCGACGAGCGGTTGCTGGAGCACAACCGCCAAGTGGCAGAGAGGTACTTCTCCCTGAGCGACCTGCCGGCGCGGATCGAGAGGGTGCTCGAAGCCGCCGGCATGCCTGCCCGCTGACCCGAGCGTCGGCGTGCGCCACCAGACCGGGCGCCCTCGGCCCGCGCGAACAGCGAGGGTACGCTGCACCGATGGAGAGCGAAGCCGTGGCTGGACGGGAGCCGCAGGGCAGCTTCGAGCCCGCGGGTGCGGACCATCGCCCGGCGAAACGACTTTCGGCCGACCTCCGGCGCCAGCAGCTGCTCGAGGTCGCGCTCAAGCTCTTTGCTTCGAGGGGGTTCAACGCCACGACGATGGACGACATCGCCGAGGCAGCAGGCGTCACGAAGCCGCTCCTGTACCAGCACTTCGACTCGAAGAGGGCGTTGTATCTCGAGCTGGTCGACTCGGTAGCACAGAGCCTGCTCGAAGCGATCGGAAAGGCCGTGGCCGAGGCCGGCGGACCGAGACAGCAGGTCGAGGGCGGGTTCGCGGCGTACTTCCACTTGGTGGTCACGCGCGCGGACGCCTTCAACTTGCTGTTCGGCAGCGACGTGCCGAACGACCCCGAGCTCTCCCGAGCGGTGCGCGACGTCGAGAGCACGATCGCGGAGGCGATCGACTCGCTCATAGACGCCGGACTGGAGGAGGACCACCGCAGGATGCTTGCGCATGCGGTGGTGGGGATGGCAGAGGCGGCGAGCCGGTACTTCCTGACGACGCGTGCGGTCGGCGAAGGACGATCCGCTGGAGCGGGCGGATCAGGAGAGTCAGCGAAGCTCGCGGCAAGGCTCGCCGACTTGGCCTGGGCGGGCTTGCGCTCGGTTCACCGGGACTGACTCCTTCTCACGTCTGCCGGGCCTGCCGCGTCTGCCGGGCCTGCCGCGTCTGCCAGGCCTCTCGTACGATCTCGGTGGTCTCTCAGGCGATCTCGCTCGGGTCGGGCCCGAGCCGGTCGACGAGGTCGTGGACCAGCCGCTGCACGTGCCTCGCGCATTCGACGAAGACGCTCTCGTCTCCCCCGGCCGGATCCGGCACGTCGCCCTGCGCATCGGGATCGATATGTGCGAGATCGAGAGCGCGAACGCGCTCGGACAGCGTCTCTCGCGTCCCGGGCTGCGCGCTCGGAAAATTTGCCGCGAGCCACGAGAGCGTCGCCGTGCGGTCGGCCGCGGCGGGGTGCCTCCGGCGCATGTAACGGACGTGCTCCCCCGCCATGGCGATGACCAGGTCGGCCTTGTCGACGTCGGCCTCGGCGACCTGGCGGCTTCGGTGCGCCGGCACGTCGAGACCGATCGACACCAGAGCGTGGCGAGTCCGCCGGCTCATGGGTTGGTGCTCGACCACGTGCGTGCCGGCGGTGGTCACGCGTGCCCACACGCCGTGCGCGTCGAGGAGGGCGCCTGCCATGACCGACCGTGCCGCGTTTCCGGTGCAGAGCACGAGCACGTGCGGAGCCTCGCGCTCGGATCCCCCGCTCATCGGCGAAGGACGGTAGCCCAACGACGGTCGAGCCGTAGGAGCAGCTCACGAGGCCGGTGTCCAAAACCCGACCAAACCGGTAAACTTTGGGAACCAGCCCACTCGACGCCGACCAAGGGGGTGCTCCGCATGTCCCTCAAACTGAGATCGCTCTTCAGCTTTCCGAACCCGGTGAACGAGAAGGCGGCACGGGTCGTCGCGGGTGTGGTGGTCGTGATGTGTGCCGCTGCGATCGGCTTCGGGCAGCCCTGGCTGATCGTGGCGTTGACCTACGGGTTCTGGGCGCGCGTTCTCACGGGCCCCAAGCTCAGCCCCCTCGGACAGCTGGCGACGAGGGTGGTGAGCCCGAGGCTCGGTGCGGCCCGGCACGTCGCAGGCCCGCCGAAGCGTTTTGCCCAGGCCGTGGGTGCGGCATTCTCCACGACCGCACTCGTGCTCTGGTTCGGCTTCGGCGAACAGACGGCGGCTTGGGTCTTCCTCGCCATGCTCGGCGCCGCCGCCTCGCTCGAGTCGTTCCTCGGGTACTGCCTCGGTTGCCGCATGTTCGCTCTGCTCATGAAGGCGGGGCTCGTCCCCGAAGAGGTGTGCGAGGCCTGCGCCGACGTAACCCTTCGCTACCCCGAGCTTCGACACGAGCCGGCCAACGCCTGACCGAAGCCCGGGAAGGGCACGGTGATCGAGACCCACGTCAGCCGTGTCCGGTCCGCAGTGCCCACAGGAGTGCCTACGATCCTCGTCACGTGAGTCGCGTCGATCCACGTGGCCTCCAAGGAGGGCAGAGCGGTGAGCATCCTCGGTAACCGGGTCTTGCGCAAGGAGGACCCGAAGTTCCTGACCTCGGGAGGTCAGTACGTCGCCGACCTCGATCTGCCGGGAGTCGCATCGGTGACCTATGTGCGGTCGACCGTCGCGCACGCTCGCATCTCGGGGATCGAGACCGACGAAGCGCGATCTGCACCCGGCGTGATCGACGTCGTCACGTCCGCCGACATCGGCTTGGCCCCCCTCCCCCCTGACGTACCGCTTCTGAACCAGTCGATGACACGGCCGTTCCTGGCCACCGACATGGTGCGGTTCGTCGGCGAGCCCGTGGTGGCGATCGTCTCGGAGACTCGCGAGCAGGGCGTGGACGCAGCGGAGCTCGTGGTGATCGACTACGAGCCGCTCGATGCGCTCATCGACCTCGAGCAGTCGCGTCGCGACGAGACGATCCTCTTCCCCGAGGCCGGCACCAACGTCGCGTTCGCTGTTCCCTCGGATGCCGACGAGTCCTTCTTCGACGGTTGTGACGTCGTCGTCTCCGAACGCGTCGTCAACCAAAGAGTCGCCCCGTGCCCGCTCGAGGTTCGCGCGGCCGCGGCACGTTGGGAGGCCGACGGCCGGCTCCTCTTCAACGTGTCGACCCAGGCGCCGCACGGTGCCCGTGATGCGCTCGTAAAGGCGCTGGAGATCCCTCCGGAAAAGGTGCGAGTCGTGGCCCCGGACGTCGGCGGCGGGTTCGGAGCCAAGGGGAGTGTCTATCCCGAAGAGATACTCGTCGCGTGGCTCGCTCGCAGGGTGGGCCGCCCCTGCCGATGGGTGGAGACTCGATCGGAGAGCATGGTCGCCCTCGGGCATGGTCGGGCGCAGACGCAGTGGTTCGAGATGGGAGGCGACCGCCACGGGAGGATCCTCGCCTACCGATTACAACTGCTCCAGGACTCTGGGGCATATCCGGCGTTCGGCGCCGTCCTGCCGTTCATGACGAAGATGATGGCGTCGGGCACCTACGACATCGCCAAGGTGGACTGCGGGTTCACGTCCGTGACGACGAACACCACACCGGTGACCGCCTATCGAGGAGCGGGAAGGCCCGAGGCCGCAGCGGTGATCGAACGGGCGGTGGACCGGTACGCCATCGAGATCGGGATGGACCCCGCCGATGTGAGAAGGAAGAACCTCATATCCAAGGACACCTTCCCGTTCCAAACCGCAGCGGGGGCCCTCTACGACTCAGGGGACTACGAGGGTGCGCTCGAGAAGCTCCTCGAGGTCTCGGGATACGCGGCGTTGCGCGAGGAAAAGGCCGAACGCCGTCGCTCTGGTTCGACGACCCACCTCGGGATCGGGTTGGCTGCGTACGTAGAGATCACCAACGGCGTGCCAGGAGGCGAATTCGGTTCCGTCGAGGTGCGCGAGGACGGGAAGATCCTCGTACGCACGGGGACGTCCCCACACGGCCAGGGGCATGTCACCGCGTGGTCGATGATCGCCGCGGATGCGCTCGGCGTCTCGGTCGACGACGTCGAAGTGGTCCACGGCGACACCGACCAGGTGGCCAGAGGCGTGGGAACCTTCGGCTCGCGTTCTCTTCAAACCGGTGGCGCCGCTGTGAGCCAAGCCTCCGCGGAGGTCGTAGACAAGGCAAAGGGCGTGGCCGCCCAGCTGCTCGAGGCCGATCCGGCAGACGTCGTGCTGGACAAGTCGTCGGGGAGCTTCCATGTGGCGGGAACGCCTGCGATGAGCCGGACTTGGGCGGACCTCGCAGGAGCTGCGGCACAGTCGGGCGACGGTCCTCTTTCAGCCGAGGCGGACTTCGTGCCCGAGGGACCCTCCTACCCGTTCGGCTGCCACATGGCGGTGGTAGAGGTCGACTCCGAGACGGGCAAAGTGAAGCTGCTTCGAATGATCGACGTCGACGACGCCGGGACGATCCTGAACCCACTGCTCGCCGAGGGACAGATCCACGGCGGGCTGGCCCAGGGCATCGCCCAGGCCCTGCTCGAAGAAGTCGTCTACGACGACGACGGCAACCCGCTCACGACGAACCTCGCCGACTACGCCTTCATCAGCGCTGCGGAGCTCCCTAGCTTCGAGAGCCAGTTCACCGAGACCCCGACCCCGATGAACATGCTCGGGGCGAAGGGCATCGGTGAGTCGGGGACGATCGGCTCGACGCCTGCCGTCCAGAACGCCGTCGTGGACGCCCTTTCACACCTCGGTGTCCGTCACGTCGACATGCCGGTCACGCCAGAGCGGGTCTGGCGGGCTCTAAGAGAAGTGCACGCGTGAGAGCGTCGTTGGGCGAAGGGGCCCGGTGCGCGACATGATTGGTCGGTCCGGGCGACGCGGAGCTCGCAAAACGCGAGCCGAGATCGTCAGTCCCATGGGCCTCTTCTGGAAAAGGGGATCGCTGTGCAGGTCGAGATAACCGTGAACGGCGTGCGTCATACCCACGAGGTCGAGCCTCGCCTCCTCCTCGTCTACTACCTGAGAGAGGTCGTGGGCTTGACGGGCACCAACGTCGGGTGCGACACGACGTCGTGCGGCGCCTGCACCGTCCTTCTCGACGGGGAGTCGGTGAAGTCGTGCACCGTTCTAGCCGTCCAAGCAGACGGGGCCGCCATCACGACCATCGAAGGAATGGCGCGTGACGGCAAGCTGCATCCGATCCAAGAGGCGTTCCGCGAGCACCACGGCCTCCAATGCGGTTACTGCACTCCCGGCATGGTCATGGCGATCGCGTCGCTGCTCAAAGAGAGGCCGAACCCCACCGAGCACGACATCCGCGAGGGACTGGAGGGAAACCTCTGCCGCTGCACCGGCTACCACAACATCGTGCAGGCCGCCCTTGCCGCTTCGCGTTCGCCTGAGCTTCAGCATGAAGGAGCGGCGTCATGATCCCCGCGAAGTTCGACTACACGCGCCCCGGCTCTGTCGAAGAGGCGATCGGCCTGCTCTCGGAGAACGGGGACGACGCGAAGCTCCTCGCGGGGGGCCACTCGCTGCTTCCCCTCATGAAGCTCCGCCTCGCGTCCCCGGCACTGCTCGTCGACGTCGGACGCTTGCAAGAGCTCCGCTATGTGCGAGACGAAGGCGAGGACGTAGCGATCGGCGCACTCACCCGCCATCGCGACCTCGAGATCGACCCGCTGCTCGACGACCACGCACGTCTCCTCGCTCACGTCGCGGGCCACGTCGGAGATCCCCAAGTGCGCCACCGCGGGACGATCGGCGGATCGGTGGCTCACGGTGATCCGGCATCCGATCTTCCCGCCGCTCTGCTTGCCCTCGACGCCACCTACGTCGTCCAGGGCCCTTCGGGACGACGAAGCATCCCTGCGGGAGACTTCCACCGAGGGTTCCTCGAAACAGCACTCTCCTCCGACGAGATGCTGGTGGAGATCCGCATACCCAAGAGGCCCGATGCGCGCTGGTCGTTCCAGAAGTTCAACCGGCGCGCACAGGACTGGGCGATCGTAGGTGTGGCGGCCGTGCGTGACGGCTCGACAGCGGTGGCCCTGGTGAACATGGGCTCTACGCCGCTTCGCGCATCGGCAACCGAAGAGGCCCTCGCATCGGGAGCTTCTGCCGTAGACGCGGCACAGCGCGCGGACGAGGGCTCCGAACCCGCCTCTGACCTCAATGCGTCGAACGAATTCCGAAGACACCTCGCACGAGTGCTCGTGCGGCGTGCTCTCGAGGAGGTGGGAGCCTGAGCGAGCCGGCAAGCCCGCAGGACGTCGCAAGCGCGCTGCAGCGCTACGGGTATCTCGCGGACGAGTCGCTCGCGACGGTCGTCTTCCTCGCTCTTCGCATGCGCCGGCCGCTCTTCTTGGAAGGCGAAGCCGGGGTCGGAAAGACAGAGGTGGCCAAGGTCCTTGCTCGCTGGACCGGGGGCGAGCTCCTGCGCCTGCAGTGCTACGACGGGATCGACGTGTCCCAGGCGGTCTACGAGTGGGACTATGCGCGGCAAATCCTTCACCTTCGCGCAGCGGAATCTTCGGGGACCGCGGGCCGACCCGGGGAGGAGCTCGAAGACGAGCTGTTCTCGGAACGCTTCCTCGTACGCAGGCCCCTTCTTCGCGCGATCGAGGATGCCGACAAGCCTGCACCCCCGGTGCTGCTGATCGACGAGATCGACCGGGCCGACGACGAGTTCGAGGCCTTCTTGCTCGAGATCCTCTCCGATTACACGGTGACGGTGCCCGAGCTCGGGACTTTCGCTGCGACGCGCCCGCCGGTCGTGGTGATCACTTCGAACCGCACGAGAGACGTGCACGACGCGCTCAAGCGACGCTGCCTGTACCACTGGGTGGAGCATCCCGACCTCGAGAGAGAGGTCGAGATCGTCGAGTTGCGGGTCCCCGGCGTCGACCACGACCTCGCCCGGCAGGTCGCTGCCGCGTCGGCCCAGCTGAGGGGCATGGGCCTCTACAAGGTCCCCGGAGTCGCAGAGACGATCGACTGGGCGCAAGCCCTCACCGCACTGGGTACCCGGGTGCTGGACGCCGCATCGGCCGAGCAGACACTTGGGAGCGTTCTCAAGTATCGCGAGGATGCAGAGCGCGTCCGCAACGCAGGGATCGCAGAGCTCGTCCGCGCGGCCGTCGCAAGAGGAAGCTGATCGTGCCCAACCTCGCCCAGGTCGCCGTGGCGTTCGGGCGGGCGCTGCGGGCGAGCGGGCTCGACACACCGGTCAGCTCGGTCTTGTGCTTCGCTCAGGCCCTGGAGACGGTCGGGCTCGATCGGCCGGACCGCGTCTTCTGGGCGGGCCATGCGTCGTTCGTGAGATCTCCGGAGGACTCGGTGACCTACGCGGCCACCTTCGCTGCGTTCTTCGACGAAAGCCTCCTTAGTCCACATGCTCCGATTCCGGCTTCCCCGATCACCTTGGTGACCGAAGACCAGGAGGCGGCCTCAGGCGAAGGTGCAGGGGCTCCCGAACCGACGGAAACCATACGAGTCGTGCGCTACAGCGCGTCGGAGCTGTTGAGGGAGAAGGACTTCGCGAGCTGCTCCTCCGAGGAGATAGCCGAGTTGCACAGGATGATGGCGTCCATACGCCACCGCTCACCTCGCAGACCGAGCCGCAGGCAGGTCCCGGCTCGACGATCGCGTGGGTCACCTGACCTACGTCGGACGCTTCGGCGAGCCATGCGAAGCGGAGGAGAGCCACTGAAGCTCTCGCGGCTGGCTCGCGCAGAGCGAGAGAGGCCGGTCGTGCTTCTCGTCGACGTGAGCGGTTCGATGGAGCCCTACGCCCGGGCGTTCCTGCACTTCGCCCACGCCGCTGTCGCCGGGGGCCGCCGAGTCGAGGCGTTCACCGTCGGAACGAGGCTCACCCGGATCACGCGCGAGTTGGCATGGCGAGATCCCGACGCTGCGATCTTTCGCGCTGCACGTTCTGTCTCTGACATCTCGGGCGGCACGCGCCTGGGCGAGGGCCTCGCCAGCTTCAACAACCGCTTTGGCGTGACGGGCATGGCGCGCGGTGCTCTCGTCGTGATCCTCTCCGACGGATGGGACCGTGGCGATCCCGAGAAGATCTCGTCGGAAATGGAGCGGCTGAGCCGTGTCGCCCACAGGGTCATATGGGTGAACCCCCTCAAGGCGAGTCCCGGCTACCAGCCGCTCGCCCGTGGCATGGCCGCCGCTCTGCCCTATCTCGACGAGTTCCTGGAAGGGCATTCCTTGAGCTCCCTCGAACAGCTCGTCGAGGCCATGGCCGGCTGAGGCCGACAGTCCGGCGACCGAGGCACCCAGCAGCGGCGCGTGGCCGAGGCCCGGCGGGCGGTGATCCGGAAGCAACTACGGTGCGGTGCATGGGCGCCCACGGCGCTGCCCAGGATGCGAGAGCCGAAGGGACTCGATCGACGATGGAATTGAACAACCAATTCGAGGTGGGTGTACCGCTCTCACAGGCGTGGGAAGTCCTGACCGATCTACAGCGCATTGCACCATGCATGCCGGGCGCGGAGTTGAGAGAGGTGGAAGGCGACGAGTACCGAGGCGTCGTGAAGATCAAGGTCGGGCCGATCAGCGCCGAGTACCGAGGGGCGGCACGCTTCTTGGAGAAGGACGACCCTTCGCACCGGGCCGTGCTCCGAGCCGAGGGACGAGAAGCTCGCGGTCAGGGAAACGCCAACGCGACCATCACCGCGACCCTCGAGCCGGCAGGAGAGACGACCAAGGTGTCGGTGACGACCGATCTCCAGATCACGGGGAAGGTTGCGCAGTTCGGTCGCGGAGTTCTCGCGGACGTATCGAGCAAGCTACTCGGACAATTCGTGGAGAACCTGGAGACGACCGTGCTGAGCCTCGACAGCGGTTCGGTCGAGAAGGAGTCCCGGGTCGCGCCGAACCGGTCATCGAAGCGGACCGCGACAGACTCCGATGTGAACACGACCGATGGCAACGGCAACCAGCCGGCCAGCGCGGAGCCATCCGGAAACGGGGCGATCAGGAAGATCGAGTCACGTCCGGCCGAGCCGGTGGATCTTCTGGAGGTGGCGGGTGCTCCCGTTGTCCGCCGCGCTCTACCGATTCTCGGCGCAGCCATTGCGGCCGTCGTCGTCCTTGCGCTGATTCGCCGGCTGTTCAGGGGAAGTTCGGGCCGCTAACCGGCCACACTCGAGAAAGGACCGCGGCGGAATTGCAAAAGCCGATCGAGTTCGGATTGGTGTACGAGATCTGCCGGCCTGAGCCGTTCGACGGCTTCTCGTCGGAGTCCGACGCCTACTGGCAAGCGCTCGAGCAGATCTGCCTTGCGGACGAGCTCGGCTTCGAGCACGTGTGGGAGGTGGAGCACCACTTCCTAGAGGGATACTCGATCTCGTCGGCGCCGGAGGTCTTCCTCTCGGCCGTGGCGCAGAACACCAAACAGATCCGCGTCGGAAACGGAGTTCGGCTGCTGCCGCCTCCCTTCAATCACCCGGCTCGGTCGGCGGAGATGGCTGCCGTGCTGGACATCATGAGCAAGGGCCGTTACGACTTCGGAGTCGGTCGATCGATCACGGAGGCCGAGCTCGGCGGGTTCGGCATTGCGCCCGAGGATTCGCGTCCGATGCTCGACGAGGTGTTGCCCGAGATCGTCCGCATGTGGACCGAAAGCCCGTATCCCGGATTCGAGGGAAAGTACTTCCGGATGCCCGAGCGCCAGGTCGTCCCGAAGCCCGTGCAGGACCCACATCCCCCGATCTGGATGGCGTGCACTCAGCCGGCCTCTTTCGATCTGGCGGCGGACTACGGGATCGGGGTCCTCGCCTTCGGCGTCGGGGCTCCGGGCGACGTCGTCCATTCACTGACGCGCTACAAGGAACGCGTCGCGAACCCGGTCAAGCAGGTGGGGAAGTCGGTGAACGACGCCGTCGCCCCGGCCACCTTGATGTACTGCGCCGAGGATTCCCGCAAGGCACTCGAGATGGGTGCGGTCGCAGCACTTTGGTACGGAGCTCAGACGGCCAAGCTCTTCGCGCCCTGGGCGGGACAGACGGTCGCAGGCTACGAGTACTACGGGGAGCTCGTGAGCGATCCCGAATTCGTGGCGCGATTCCTGCGGCCACTGGAGGAGGCGATGAGCGACGAGTACTCGCTGATCGGTACGCCCGACAAGGTCGCTGAAGGGGTCCAGGCCTACGTCGACATTGGTGCCGACCAGATCATCTGCCTGATCCAGGCGGGACGGATCCCGCACCAGGAGATCATGGCGAGCCTCGAGCTGTTCGGCCGCGAGGTGATGCCGCGGTTCCGCTCTGTCGCCGGGAACACGCTCGCGTAGGCGCCTACACGCCTCGCGAGTGCCTCCGCTCGATCAGCCGGCGGTAGGTGCCGGGACGGAAAGCTCGATGCTCACCGAGGGGGACTGCTCCAGTGTGTTGTGAACCGTGCAGTGGGACGCGACCGCCAACAGGGCGTCGCGCTTGCCTTCTGGCACACCGGGCGGCAACTCGATCCGCAGGACCACTTCGCCCACACGCGTCGGACGAGCGGCCATCGAGTAGTGAGCCGACACCGACAGCCCCTCGGTCGCCAGCCCGTGTCTGCTCAGGTAACGACGCGCATAGAAGGCGATGCACGAGGCGAGGCTCGCAACGAAGAGCTCGGTCGGAGTCGGGGCGGTGTCTCGTCCGCCGTCCTCGACCGGCTGGTCGACGGTGAGCGTGTGCCCGCGAACGGCGATCTCGAAACGATCGCCCTCCAGGTGACCGACCCGTATCGTCTCGGCCATAGGGTCCTCCTTGCGTGTCAAAAGGTGCGGTCGAGCGTCTGTGTCGACTCTCCGACCCTGACTTTCCGACGAGGCCAGGTGCATCGTCGTCAGGTGAAGATGATCTGGCCGCCAGCAGCCTTCTCGTAGAACTCGCCCACCGTGATGATGTCCTGTACCTGGGTGATGAAGTCGTTCTTCTCCAAGCCGAAGAGGTCCACCGACGCCTTGCACGCGTAGAGGCCTGCTCCGGTGTCGGCGATCATCTCGACGAACTCGGGTATCGAGGGGATGTCGAGCTTCTCCATCTTTCCCGAGAGATAGTGGGTCATCACCGAAGAGACACCCGGAAGCCCGCCGAGCATCGTGGCAAGGTGCAGGCCCGGGTTGCCGACGGTGGACAACTTGATGTGCTCGTGACGGGTCTTGTGGATGGCATCGAGCCCGAAAAAAGTGAAGAACAGGTTGGCCTCGATGCCTTCGGCACGGGCTCCGTTCGCCATGATGAGCCCGGGGTACACGCCCTCGAGCGAACCCTTGGAGATGATGATCGAGACCTTCTCGATGGAATCGGGCACTGTGGCTCCTTTCAGATGCAGCCGCGTGGCTTGGGGATGCCGGCGATCTTGGCGGCCACCTTCGCCGGGCCCTCGGGGAACAACCGATAGAGCTCTTTGACCGAGACCCCCGACGTCTTGCCGAGAACTCGCACTGTAGGACCCGATCCCTTTTCGAGGTACTCGCTGCGCATGAACTTGATCACTCGCCAGTGGTCCTCCGTCAACGGGCCGATACCCTCGAGAGCTGCGATCTCGGGCGCCATCCGCTCGGTCCACTGCTCGGGGTTCGCGAAGAACCCGTCGTCGGTGACCTCGACGCTCACACCTGCGTAGGTAGCGCTGGCCATCTCAAACCTCCTTTTCGCCGGTCCTGATACCGGGCCGCTTCCCGGAAATCGGCATCACAGTGCTGACACCAGGCACGTCGCGGCCGGGAAGGAGGGCGTGCCAATAGAACTGCTGGAACATGAGCTTGCCCAGATGGTTCAAGCGCGACGGCTTGAGCAGAGGCAGACCGACCCTGCCCGGATAGTGGCCTGGAAGGGGCTCGGTTTCGTAGTTGAAGTCGACGAGCAAGGCCTTTCCGAATCCGCTCTCGATGAAGCAGTTGGTGTGGCCGTCGAAGCCCGAGTCGAGTGGCTCGTGGGCCAGGTACCGGCGGATGTTCTCGACAAGCACCTCGCCTTCGAAGTGCGCCACTGATCCCGCCTTGGATGTCGGGACGTTCGCTGCGTCGCCCACGACGAACACGTTCGGTGCGCCCTTGGCCTGGAGCGTGTGCTCGTCGCAGATCACGAAGTTCAGCTCGTCAGCGAGACCCGGGGACCTCGACATGAACTCGGCCCCGGCGTGCAGGGGCACGACGACGGCGAGGTCGAACGGGATCTCCCGCTCGTCGTAACTGACGAGCCGGCCACCGGGTCCGTCGACTTCTCCGGTGTTGAACTGGGTGACCAGCTCGACCCTCTTCTCGTCGAGGAGCCATGCCAGCGTCCTCGAACACACCGGCTTGGTAAATGCTCCGTCGAGGGGAGTGACGAGGCTCAATTGCACCTTGTCGCGAATTCCTCGCTTCGTGAAGTACCAATCCGCGAGGAAGCAGAACTCGAGTGGGGCGACGGGGCACTTGATCGGCATGTCGACGATGTTGACGACGATCCGGCCACCTTCGAAGTGCGACAGAGCGCTCCTCAAGGCCGTGGCGCCCTCCAGGTCGTAGAAGGTGAAGACCTTCTCCTTCCAGCCTGGGCCCAGGAGGCCTTCGGTCTCCTCCGGAACGAGGTGGGCACCCGTGGCGACGACGAGGACGTCGTAGCCCAGCACCTTCGATCCCACCAAGTGCACCGCACTCGCCTCTATGTCGACATGATCGATCCTCGCCTCCACGAACTCGATTCCCGGTCGAAGCTGCTGCTTGCGGCTGCGAACCAGACCACCCGGCGGGGCAAGCCCGAAGGGCACGAACAGCAGGCCGGGTTGGTAGAGGTGCCGGTCGTCACCGTCGACCACAGTGATCGAAAGCTCCTCGGGCGGGAAAATGCGACGAAGCCGGTTGGCTGTGAGGGTGCCCCCGGTGCCACCACCGAGGATCAGGGCGCGACGTGCCATACCTTCAGGTAACCCCGTTCGATGCCCGCGTCGGTAGGTCCGAAGGTCACCGATGCCCCCCCTTGATGTCACCTAACAGGGTCCTCTGGCCCTAACGACCACCCAGAGGACGCTTGTAGCGTGACTCGAGGGAACCCGAGAGGTCGAAGGAGGCGCGCAGATGCCAGAAACTCGGCCCACCGTGTCGTGGAGGGAATGGGCGAGCGAGCCGCCGCCGGCTCGCCGGCCCACGGACGTGGGAGCCCGTGTCCGGGCGCTCGCCGGCCACGTCGACACGTCGGCCGGCCCCTTGGCCCTGAGGGTCGGCACCAACAGCGTTCCGGTGCTCGACCGAGCCCGGATCTACGTCTGCGGGATCACCCCCTACGACACGACCCACCTCGGCCACGCCGCGACGTTCGTCTGGGCGGACCTCGCGGCGAGAGCATTCAGGCTCACGGGGGTCGATGCCGAGGTGTGTCGCAACATCACCGACGTCGACGACCATCTGCTCTCACAGGCTCGTGAGCGCGGGCTCGGCTGGCGGGCACTGGCTACCGAGCAGACATACCGATTCGAGCGTGACATGTCGGACATGGGCGTGGTGCAGCCGACGCACGAGCCGCGAAGCTTCGACCACGTAGACGACGTGATCTCGTTGGCTGGCGCACTCCTCGCCACCGGTAACGCCTATGTGAGCGACGGGAACGTCTACTTCAGAGGAGGGTCGGTCGCCGAATCGGCCGGACTCGGTCGTGACACCGCGATCTCGCTGTGCCGCGAACGCGGCGGCCACCCGGACGATCCCAAGAAACAAGATCCACTCGACGCCGCCCTTTGGCAACACTCCGAGGGTGACGAGCCATCCTGGCCCAGCCCCTGGGGACACGGCCGCCCGGGATGGCATGCAGAGTGCAGCGCGATGGCGCTCGCCACCTTCGGCCCGAGCCTGGACATGCACGCCGGCGGCGCAGATCTTGCGTTTCCCCATCATGCCTATGAGTCGGCCCAGGCCGAGGCCTTCACCGGAGTCGTTCCGTTCTCCCGCTCCTGGTTGGAGGTCGGTACCGTGATGGTCGGTGGCAAGAAGATGGCGAAGTCCGCCGGAAATCTCGTTTTCGTGGCGGACCTGATCGAGCGATTCGGCCCCGGCGCCCTGCGATTGTTGATCCTCGAACGAAGCTGGCGCAGTCCGTGGGAATTCGGCGACGGCGCTCTCGAAGCCGCCGCAGGACGGCTGGAGGCGCTCTACGAGGCGAGCTCCAAGCCCTCGGGGTCCACGAGTGCCTCCACGATTGCCGGCAAGCAAGTCGTCGATGCCTTGCTCGACGACCTCGGCGTTCCTGGCGCTCTGCAGATCGCGGAGGAGGCCGGAGGTGAGCTGCTGCGAGATCTCCTGGGGTTCTTGGGCCTCACCTGAACGTCGCTCGCCAAGCAG
Organism: Acidimicrobiales bacterium; assembly: GCA_036786835.1. GTDB lineage: Bacteria > Actinomycetota > Acidimicrobiia > Acidimicrobiales > UBA8190 > Bog-564. Next base: position 58,776 of record DAIQQK010000007.1, read on the forward strand.
CGCACGTGGCAGCCATCTACTATGACGGCCGCGTCAGGTTCGGGGGTTCGAGAGCGCGAGCCGCACGCCTTGGGGGGATCTCACAGGAGGGGGCAGATGGCTCGCGGAGGAATCGAAAGGCGTACGGCTCTCGGCGCGGTAGGTCTACTCGTAGCCGCGGCTGCTATCTGTGTCTCTTGTTCGTCTGGGTCCGGCACGCCGACGAACAACAGTGTGGCTACGGTGGCCGGTGGCACGCCGCGAAACGCCAGTTACCTGGTCTACTGGGATCAGAACGAGGAGGAGGACTTCCTGTCCATGCCTTCTGGGCTCCAGGGCCAGCTCTTACCGGCCTGGGACGCGAACGGACAGATGTGCATCCTGCCCGACGGCCGCTGGGTCGTCGGGTACGACCCGACCTTGCCGGGGCAGCACAACCTCGGTGGCCTCAAGCCATACAAGCAGCCGCCCGACGGCGAGGAGCTCGACGAGCCGAACGGCTCATTCAGCGGCCAGAACCTGTACGTTCCGGGCCCCTTCAAGCTACCCGGAGAGACGATAGGCAGTGACTCGCCGCCGACCTCTAACGGCGTCTTCAACAACAACCAAACCTACACAGGCTGCGTGATCGACAAGGCCGGCAACCTCTTCGGCAACGACATCGCCACCGCGCAAGGTTCCTACCCGCCGCCGAGCAGCGGGCGGCTCGTCGAGTGGTTCGCGCCCAGCTACACGACGTCTTGCATCGTGTACGGGCCCACCGCCGGAGGAACGGGGCCGCACCACACCGACGGGACAGGCGGGCTGGAACAGCCCGGGATGATGACCCTGGGCGACAACGGCGACCTGCTCGTACCGAACGTCGGGACCTCGAGCGTGTTGCGCCTCGCGAAATCGTCGCTTCCTACATCGGCGGCGCAATGCCCTGGCGGGGTCTACCCGCGGAGCAAACTGCAGGTGTCGGCGTTCGTAGCGAACGTGCCGTTCGCCTCCGGGATCGCAAACGACCCTGCGTGTGGCTGCTTCGCCGTCAGCAGTTATGTAGGGGACCCGGCCATCCGTTTCGTGACCAGCGACGGTCAATCTGAGCCGGGGTTCGGCTCGGTGCCCGGGACCTCGATAGCCGATCTCGGTCAGAGCCCGAACCAGTACAACCCGTTCGGAATGGCCTTCGCTCCCGACGGGACGCTCTATTTCATCGACATCCACATCGCGTGCACGGGACTCCTCACCGGCTGCGGGACGGTCAGCTACGGGGGGAGGGTGATGAAGGTGACGTTCGCCAGCGGCCAACCGTCCACACCGGTAGCGGTAGCGACTGGGTTCGACTTTCCGACGAGTGTGACCGTGTGCGTACCGTCCAAGACGGTATGTCCGTACCCGACCGGCAGGATCGTGGCTCCGCTGTCGGGACCGTCGGAGAATCCCACACCGGCCAAGGGTCCGTCGACCAACGCTCCTGCGACGGCGGGCTTCGGGTAGAAAGCGTGGGGAGGACGGCGGTGGGGCTGCTCCTGGCAGTCGCGCTCCTCGGCGGTTGCAGCAGCGGCTCTTCCTCGTCCGGGGAGCGGGACCTGCCGACGAGCTGGGACTGGCCCACATACGGCCATGACGCTCAACACACCTTCCATGCCCCCACCACCCTCACCGAGAGATCAGTGGCCACCTTGCGCAAGTCGTGGTTCTTCCCCACGGGCGACGCCGTGACGGCCACCCCGACGGTCGTGCGGGGAACGGTGTACGTGGGTTCGTGGGACGACTACTTCTACGCTGTCGACCTGGGCACCGGGAGGCTCGAGTGGAAGACCCGCCTCACCTCTCAGAACGCCGTCACTCCCTACCCGGGCGAGCAGCCGCGCGACGTCACGTCCGACGGAGGGCTCGTTACCTCGTCCGCGTGGTACGAGCCCGGCCAAGGCAGCCGACCGGACCTCGTGATCTTCGGCGGCGGCTACACCCTCTACGCGCTGAACGCTCGCAACGGCGCCGTCTACTGGCGACACGACTACACCGGACGACCCGACAGCCCGCCTGACCCGAACAACGACGGCACTCGCATCTTCTCCTCGCCGGTCGTGGTGGACGGCAAGGTGATCTTCGGAGTCGACGTGGACGGGCAGAGCGGATCTCGCGGGTACATCGCCGCGGCGAGCCTCGCCACAGGAGATCCGGTCTGGGAGTACCAGACCGATGTCGACGCTGCCGGCCAGGTGCTGGACGACGGGTGCGGAAGCGTGTGGTCGTCGGGCACCGTCCTTCCTGCAGAAGGCCTCGTCGTCTTCGACACTGCCGACTGCCATTTCTCAAATCCGCCCCCGACCGCCGAGTCGGTGATCGCCCTTCGTATCGACGACGGCAAGCTTGCCTGGAAGTACCGTCCGCCACGCCCCGACGCAGCCTGCGACCTCGACTTCGGCGCTACCGTCAACGCCGGGCTGGCAGCCAACGGCAAGGCGGTGTTCCTCGGAGTCGGCGCGAAGGACGGCACCTATTACTCGATCGATCCACTCACCGGAGATCCACGCTGGAACACGAACGTCGTGTTCGGCGGGTTCGCAGGCGGGTTCATCGCAACAGCCGCCTACGACGGCAACCGGGTCTACGGCGCGACCTCGATCGGAGACTTCGGTCATTTCGAGCACGACACCCAGGTTCTCTGCGACGCGGCGAACCCGCGTGACACCGCCGTCCAGGAGCCGTCCGTGCACGCCTTCGATGCTCGCGACGGTTCGGTGGCGTGGCAGGCCGACAACTCTGCATCCTTCGCCGCGACGACCGTGGCGGGCGGCATGACTTTCAACTGCCTCGGCGGTTCGCCTGCCATGTCGGTTCGCGACGGGGCGACTGGGCGACAGCTCGCCCAAGTGACGCTCGACCAGACCTGCTGGTCCGGCACCGCGGTTGTGGGAGATGCTCTCATCCTCGGCACAGGCTCCACTTACCAGGGCACCGGGTCCGGCATCGAAGTGCTGACCCCCGGAGGAAGGCCGGCGTCGACCTGAGCCACTCGCAGGCAAAGCGCCTCTAGGTCGACGGACTTGCGACCGCAGCTGCGACGCGCCTAATCAAGTCGGATGGGCCAGATCGACCAGCTTCTGTCGGCACTCGGCTCCGAGGCGCTCCCGCCTGCAGCTCCGGAAGATCGTCGCCCGAGCAGGCGCCTCGCGGTGCTTGCATGCATGGACACGCGCCTCGACGTGGTGACGGCCCTCGGACTTCGGATCGGGGATGCCCACATCCTGCGCAACGCCGGTGGTCGCGTGACTGCCGACGTGTTGCGCAGCCTGGCCCTCTCGAGCCACGTACTGGGCACCGACACCGTCTTGCTGATGCAGCACACCGGCTGTGGACTGACCGGTGTCACCGACGAGTACCTGCGTGAACTCACGGGAGCCGACATCGAATTCCTCGCTATCGACGACCATGTTGATTCGCTTCGTCACGACCTGGCGGCGATAGCCAACACGCCGTATCTGGTCTTGTTGGAAGAGATCGCCGGCATCCTCTACGACATCGAGAGCGGTGAGATCGTCCACGTCGAGCGGTGGGACCCTTCACGACGTACGTGACGAGCAGCCCTCCCAAGGCGCTACTGTTCGGCGCCGTGGACTGGGAGAGTTGGGCGCGACAGACGGAGAAGGCGCTGTCGGTTGGCGGAGGAGAGAGCTTCAGGGCGCTTTTCGCCGAAGGGGCGACCTTCTCCGATCCGGCGACCACCACGCCTACCACCGATCTCGCGACGATCTCACACGACACCATGAGCATCTTTCCGGACTGGTCACAGGAGATCACCACGATCCGTGGAGGAGAGAGCTGGGCGGTTTTCGAATGGGTGGGCAGGGCCACTTACTCGCCCTCGGACGGCGGGCCCGGTGCCGGCGCAGAGGTCGAGATCCACGGAGCGACGATCGTCGAGGTGAACGACGTCGGGCTCGTCACCAGATGGCGCGACTACCTCGATCGTAAGGAGCCCGAAGATCAGATCCGCCGCCATCTTCGTGGTTCTCGACCTGAGTAGGCTCAACACGCGATGGCCGTCTACGAATACAAGTGCAGGACCTGTGACTCGGCGTTCGAGGTGCGCCGGTCGATGACGGAGTCCTCTTCGAGCCCCACTTGCCCGAGCGGTCACAGTGACACTGTGAAGCTGTTCTCGATCTTCGCAGCGACCGGTCGCGCTCAGGCCTCAGGTTTGACGGCTTGCGGGTCCCCGTCGCCCGGAAGCTGCGGAGGTGGCTGCAGCTGCCACTGAGGTCAAGTGGGCGTGATCGTTGAAGCGCACCAACTGGATCTCATCAGGAGCCTCGTCCGCCCCTTGGGTATCCGGAGCAGACAACTGCCATTCGGTGATCGACGTATTGGCCGGTTCGATGCGTGCGCGTCCACCGGGCCTCGGCGTCGGCTCTAGCCCGAGCCATCGGATCATGGAGTGCGCTATCACTCCGCCGTGACAGACGATGACGACAGTCTCGCCTCGGTGCCGTCGGATCACCGAGTCCATGCCCCTGGCCACACGGTCGCTCATCTCGATCCACGTCTCTGCTCCCGGGGAGCGGCGGATGTCGGGTGACCAGCGCTCCGGCGGAGGGTAGAGCCGATCGGCGTCAGCCCAGAGCAGCCCGTCGGCCTCACCGGGATGGTGCTCGCAGAAATCGCAGTCCGGTGTGACGCTCAATCCGCCGACGGCCTCGGCCAGGATCTCGGCGGTCTCGAGCGCTCTCGGCATGACGCTCGCATACAGCGCTGTCGCCCCGCCGATTTCTCCGGTCGCGGCCAACCGATGGCGAAGCGCAGCGGCTTCGAGCCGCCCTCTCTCGGTCAGCCCCGAGCAACCGGCGTGACCGCCAACGATCTTCTCGCTCTGTGCGACGGACTCTCCGTGACGCACCAGGACTATCCGGGTCTGCTCCACAGGCGAAAGATAATCGGGCTACCAGCAGTTCCGTGCCGTCGCGGACGGCCTAGGCATCTGGTTCCGTCGCCTTCCCCAGCTCTGCCATCAATTGGATCCATCCGGGCATGTCCGCGTTCTTGAGATCCACGTGCGCCTTCAAGTCCGAGGGGACGAAGAATTCGAAACCGTCGGTCTCGAGCGCGTCTGCGATCCCTGCCGCACATTGCTCCGGGGTGGCGAACTCTGCGCCTGGCAGGCCTGCTAGCTCGCCGGGCCGCTGCTCCCAGATCTCCGTGGCGATCGCACCGGGCTGAATCAGCTTCACGTCGACAGGCGTCCCTGCCAGCTCCATCGCAGCCACCTCGCTCCATCCGCTCATGGCGAACTTCGAAGCGCAATACGCCGATTCGTGGACGATGCCGAACCTGCCGCCTCCGCTGGCGACGTTGACGACGGTCCCCGATCCCCGCTCGAGCATCTTCGGCAGAACGGCAAGGCTCATCCGGATCGGGGACAGAAAATTCGTCCGCATCACCAGGTCGAGGTCGTGCGCATCGTGGTCGAGCAGAAGCTTTCTCTTCCCGATCGCTGCGTTGTTGACGAGACAGTCGAGGCCGCCGAAGGTCGTCCACGCTTCTTCCACCACGCCGATCGCAGCCTCCACGTCGGACAGGTCCGCGACCCACATCCGCGAGAGCGGAGAGGACTTTCGACAAGCCGCAAGGGTCTCCTCGAGGCGGTCCGCACGGCGAGCGACTATCCCGACCGTTGCGCCACGGTCGGCGAGCACCACCGCAAGTGCGGCGCCGATGCCGGAGGAGGCCCCCGTTACCAGGATCGTCGAGCCTTCTATCCGCATCCCGATTTCTCACCCCACCCTTTGATCAGCCCTTGGCTGGCCACCCGACAACTGTTGGAAGCCCAGAGCCTAAGGCGGCTACTGGATGTGGATCCCGGAGATGGCTCGGGCGATGATGAGGCGCTGGATCTCGGAGGTTCCCTCGAAGATCGTGTAGATCTTCGAGTCGCGGTGCCAGCGCTCCACCGGGTGCTCGCGGATGTAGCCGTAGCCGCCCATTATCTGGATCGCCTGCTCCGTCACCCACACCGCCGTCTCACCCGCGTAGAGCTTGGACATCGAGCCCTCGCCTGCGGTGAAGGGAACCCGGTTGGCGCCCATCGAGGCGGCTCGCCAAACGAGCAACCTCGAGGCGTCGATGCGCATCTTCATGTCGGCGAGCTTGAAGGCGATCCCCTGGTTCTCGATGATCCGGCGGCCGAAGGCCTTTCGCTCCTTCGCGTACTCGAGCGAGTACTCGTATGCGGCGCGGGCAATGCCGAGAGCTTGCGCGCCGACGATGGGGCGAGTGGCCTCGAAAGTCGCCATGGCCGCCTGAGAGCTCGAGCGCTTTCCCTCGCGTGCGCGCGCCAGCTTCTCGTCGAGCTTCTCCTTGCCACCGAGAAGGCACGAGCCGGGGACGTGCACGTCGTCGAGGACCACCTCTCCTGTATGAGAGGCGCGGATGCCCATCTTCTTGAACTTCTGACCAGCCGACAGGCCCGGTGTACCTGGGGGGACGACGAAGCTCGCCTGACCGCGTGACCCGAGATCCGGGTCGACCGTGGCGACGACGACGTTCACGTCTGCGATTCCGCCGTTCGTGATCCAGGTCTTTGTCCCGTTGATCACCCATTCGTCCTTGGCCTCGTCGTAGACGGCGCGCGTGCGAAGAGAGCTGACATCAGAACCGGCGTCGGGCTCCGACACGCAGAAGGCCGCAAGCTGGATCTTCTCGGGTGTCCCGAAGCACTGCGGTCCCCACTCCACCAGCTGCTCCGGCGTGCCGTTCGCCGCAATGCCCGCCAAACCCAGAGAGCTGCCCCAGATTGCGAGCGCGATGCCGGCGTCACCCCATGCCAGCTCCTCGTTGGCGATAGGCATGGTCAATCCCGAGCGGTCCATGAAAGCCTCGGCGAAGAAATCGAACGAGTAGAGACCGACCTTCGCAGCCTCCTCGATGATCGGCCACGGGGTTTCCTCCCGCTCGTCCCACTCGTGGGCGGCAGGCCTCACGACCTCCTCTGCGAAGTCGTGGACCCATTTCTGGATCTGCAGCTGGTCTTCGCCCAACTCCAGCGAGAACTCGGACATCGTCCCTCCCTGCTGTCGAACCGGCCGGAACTTCCCCGGTTCCTGCCGCCCGTATCCGTGGCAGTCGCCACGCTCACAGCGCGAGGAATGCCGGACGAGCAGGCCTTCCTTTCCAGCCTACCCGTTGTTACTCAACGGTAACCTACGGGCCTGCCGAATGACAACTATCCCCTTTCACCAGGGCGAGCGAGTTCGGCAGGCCCGGACGAGCGCCTCGAAGAGAGAGGGGTCCTCCCCGGCCTCGGGGTGCCACTGAACCGCGATGAGGAACCGCGCCCGAGGGTCCTCGACGCCCTCGATCACCCCGTCCTCGGCGCGTGCGCTCACGACGAGGCCCTCTCCTACGAGCTCGACCGCCTGGTGGTGATGGCAGGGGACGATCACTTCGGATCGGCCGAGCAGCCGAGCGAGGCGGCTCCCTTCGGCCATCAGGACCCTCTGTGGTGAGAACGAGCCCGGCTTTGCCATGTGCTCGGGGGCGCCTTCGCTTTCGGGCAGATGCTGGCAAAGAGACCCGCCACGC
>DAIQQK010000214.1:0-4568 GCA_036786835.1 Acidimicrobiales bacterium
ACGACAGGCTTGTCGGTTCTGCCGGCGATGTCGAGGGCCAGGTGGCCTGCTCGCCTGCGTCCACTGAGCCGCCCGTGCGTCCCGAGGACCAAAGCGAGGACGTCCTCTTCGGAGACCACGTCAGCAAGTGCCTCTGCAGGGTCACCCGAGAGGGTGCGCAGCTCCACTCCGGCCGAATCCGCCATGGCGCGCGCCGTCTCGTCACCGTTCTCCAGGACGTGGACTGCTTCGGTGGCGCCGCCGAGAACGACGGAGATGGCTCGGGCGGTCGTGAGGACGGGGCGAGCTGCCGCCGAGTTGTCGATCGCAGCGACGACCCGGCTCATGAGTCGAGCTCCCATCCTGCTCCGCGCCGATGCAGGGAGATCGTTCCCGGATCAACCGTGAACGGAGTGCCGCTCACCACGACCGCAATGCGCCGGTCGGTCGTGATGGAGAGGCGGGCCTTCTCCTTTCTTATGCGGACTCGACTGCCCAGGAACCGAAGGCGAAGCTCGAGAGCAGTCCAGGAAGGAGGCAGCACCGGGTCGACATGGAGCATGCCCGCACGTGGGTGCAGCCCCGCGAAGCCGAAGGCGAGGGCCTGCCAGAGACCTCCCATGGTCGCGACATGCAGCCCTTGTCCCGATGAGCCGCTCAAGTCGTCGAGGTCCATGCGGGCCGCGATGCGCAACGCCTCGAGTGCCGAGTCGAAGTCACGAGCGCGTGCGAGCAGCGATGCATGGATCGCCGGGGAGAGCGAGCTCCCGTGGGCTGTTCGAGGCTCGTAGTAGCGAAGGTTGGGTTCAAGGCTTCCCGAGACGACCTCGTCGGGCACGAGGTGATGGAGCATGAGGACATCCGCCTGCTTTACGACCTGCGAGGCGCGCGTTCGCTCGATACCGAGGAGGAGGTCGGCGGCAATGGGTCGACGTGGAGCGACCTCGGAGATGATCAGGGGCTCGAGGCGCCCGAACCCGGCGAACTGCTCGTAGATCCCGGTGTCAGGGTCATAGCCGTCGACGAGCGCGTCGGCGAGCTCCAGCCATCGAGAGCGCTCTGAGGCATCGACGTCCGGCTCCTCCTCGTCGGCGTTCGCTGCGCGTGCGTTGTCCACTGCGTCTGCGGCGCGGCGCATGTTCCATCTCGCCATCACGTTCGTGAAAGCGTTGTCGTCCACCGGTTCGTGATACTCGTCCGGACCGATGACACCGTAGATGTGAGCACTCCCGTCGGGCTCCAGGCGGATACGCGATGCCCAGTACCTGGCCGTCTCGACGAGGATCCGAAGGCCGGGACCACGGGTGAATTCCTCGTCACCCGTCCAGTCGGTGTAGCAGCAGGCGGCCCAGGCGACCTCGGCAACGATGTGCTCCTCGAGCTGGCCCGTGCGTATGGGGACGAGGCGACCTTGGCGGTCCCGTGCACTGGTGGGAGTGACGTCTTTACCTGTGTGGGCCGATTCCCATGGGAAGCGGGCGCCCTCTCGGCCCAGTGCGCGCGCGGATTCTATGGCTGCGGGGAGCCTCCTCAACCGGTACTCGAGCATCGCCCTCGCGGAGGGGGGATGGGTCGCCGCGAGGAACGGAAGCACGAAGGTGTCCGCGTCCCAAAAGACGTGACCTCGGTAGCCGCTCCCGGTCAGCCCTCTGGCGCCGATCGCAGCCTCCCCGGAGCTCGCCACCGAAGTCATTAGTTGAAAAAGCGAGAGGCGGATGCCCAATTGCAGCTCTTCGTCCCCTTCTACAACCACGTCCGCGTCCTCCCAACGTCGAGCCCAGGCCTGACGGTGCTCGCTCAAGAGACGATCGAACCCCACAGAAGTGGCCTGCTCGAGGAGCTCGAGAGCGGGGGAAAGCTCGGGAAGGGTCGCGGAGTCGGCGACGTAGGCAACGACGCGATCGAGATGTCCGGCGCCTTCGGTGGTGCCGGCGGCCGTGCTGTCTCGCGCCGCGGCTACCACACCTCCCTGGGAAGCCTCGACACGGACCCACGCGACGTCGCCAGTTCTTCCGCTGTCAGATATCGGGTCTTCCGCGGGCGCGGCAAGCGGTTCCTCGGGTGCGACCGTATGCGGGGAGAGGACTCTCAGCACAGCCGTGGTCGGTCGGGTGAGGCAGGCGAACCGCACGCTCTCGAGCCCCCCCTCTTCTGCGGCATACCTCTCGTGCATCATCCCGGTTCGCAGGTCGAGAACACGGCTCAAACTTCCTTCGCGCTCGATGCCCCGAAGTTCGAAGGGGCCCGGAGCGGTGAGCAGTCGACTGTCGCTTCCGGTTCCCTGGTACACCCCTCCGGCGACTGCCCACGGTTGCCTGTAGGGATGCTCGATCAGCGGAGAACCGCTGAACCCGAAGTGCCCGTCTGCGACAGTCAGAAGCGATTCGTGGACGCGCTGCGTCTCGACGTCGAATCCCTCGACATTGACCGACCATCCATCCTCGGTCGTCGGCTCGGGCAGAGCGCCTTGGGATCTCCGCCTCAATTGGTCGAGGAGAACGTCGTCGACCGCAGGCCGCGTCGCCGTTGCGGCAGCAGGATCCCCCGTCGAGGCCGGAGAGCTTCGTGAACCGTCCACTACTACGACGGTCGCGGTCCTGACGTCGGGATAGATGACAGGAGGAGGTCGGTGGGGGACGCCCGAGGAACCATCCAACAACAGCATCACGTCCTTCGGGCCCACGCCTAGCCGCCACAGGTCGAGGAGCATGGCAACAGCGGCGTCTCCCGCGTCTTCGTAGGCGATCGCGACCGTGTTCGCCTCTACCAGCACTCGCGGATCTTCGATCCCGGCTTCCCGGGCGGCATCCGAGGCGAGCTCTACGAGCGACGCGACGCTCGGGATCCCATGGGCTAGGAGGAACTCCTCGAAGCCCTGGGGTTTGGTTCTGGCGTCCCCATCTGCGAGCAGCTCGACCTGGATCTTCACCGGGTCGCCCGGTCGGGTGAGCGGGGCAGTAGAGATCCCCAGGTCGGCGAGCTTCCCCACGAAGTTCCGGCCGGTTCGGTCGAGCACCTCCGATTGACGGTCGTGCGTCGGTGCTCTCGACGAGATCTCGCGCTGCGTCCCGTCGGTCCATAGAGACAGGACTGCGGGGTCCTCGCTGTCCGCAAGGAGAAGCGAGCCGGCCGGGTCCGACCGGTCCCCGAAGCGTCGTGCGAGGTCGTCGAGTCGCATCGGGGCGACAACTCCCACCGGCATCCCCGCGTCGCGCAGCCCGACGACCGCCTCCGCCGTCCGGTCCGAGATCGTCGGAAACGTGCTCCACAGCACGACGGCCTCGAACCGTCGGTCCGCTTGGGGGGGGAGCGGTGAGGGATCGGTCATCAGACGTCGATCTAAGCGGGGTCGTACTGACCGGTCAAGATGTCGAACCGGAGTGAGCACCACACCTTGGACCGGCGATCTTGGATACCCCTCGGCTCGGGGTTCGCCGCGCGTTATGGGATCGCCTACAACCGCGAGCCCGCATCACACCGGCCGCTTGCAAGCGGCACGTTGAGGATGGCGGGCAAATCGCTTCGAGAGCCTATGGCAGGCCGTGGACCTCAAGCTCAAGGTATTCGTTGGTGCTAAACGGGCCGACGACGCTCTCCACGAGTTCCCGGACCGCATCCACAGATTCGCCTTGCCAGATGCAGATACCCGTGGTGTGGTCGGGTGTAGCGGCGTGGATAGGCAACTGGACGTGCGCAGGTAGCCCCTGCTCCAACGCTTTGTCCTCGGCATTTTGAAATCCTGCGGGATCCGAAATGTGGTGGATGACTCCTACGTACATCGACGGGACCTCCTGTTTAGGGCTTGCATTGCGAAGCAACGAATAGCCCGCGGAACAAATGTGGCCCCCTCGGCGGCAACCATAGCCACATCCTGGGGAAATTGTGTTGCGGAAGCGCATCAACTCTTGACGGCACCCGCGAGCTTGATTTGAAAATCTTCCTCCAGGATTGGCCCAGGTCGCGTCTTCTCAGAGCAGGGGCCGACACCAGCCCTCCTTTTCGTATACCTTCACAACGACTTGCATACGATGAGGAGGTAAACATGGCTGTTGCCGTCCAACTCGACTTCACCGGAGCCACCCCCGACCAATACGACGAGGTCGTCAAGAGGATGGGCTTTGGTCCAGGCGGTCCCGGGGGTCCGGGGCTTATGTTCCACTGGGTCACCAAAACCCCCGATGGCATTCGTGTCACGGACGTATGGGAATCTCAGGAACAGTTCGAAGGCTTCTCCAAAGAGAAGATTGGTCCTATCTCCCAGGACGTTGGATTCCCCGCGCCGCCTAAAGTCCAGTTCTTCGAGGTGCACAACTACCTCACCGCTGGCTAGCGCAGGGCGGACCGTTAAGCGCCGCAGAAGCGCCTGGCGGGTCGCTCGCCCGGTCGCTAATGCCTGGGGCGGTGGATAGCACCCTGGCCCTTATTGGCCAGAATCGCGATGTCGAGGCGGCACACGACCACCCGCCCCGTAGAGGCGCGGTGATGGCACATGGGCCAAACGCCTTCTAACGGTTGGCCCGAAATGTGTTCCGAACTGGGAGCGGGCGACGGGAATCGAACCCGCATGACCAGCTTGGAAGGCTGGGACT
>DAIQQK010000215.1:0-4565 GCA_036786835.1 Acidimicrobiales bacterium
ACGTCCCGCCAAGGCCGCCACGTACGCTTGGCGGCAGCTGCCAGACAAGATCGAGCCAGGGTCGAGGCCGTGTCACGACACGCTCGAGACGAGATGGAGGCACCATGCCGGTCGAGCACGCGCAAGGGTCCTACACCCACGGCGGATCGGCCCGCCCCTTGCTCGGCGAGACGATCGGTGCCAACCTGGGTCGCACAGGCGCCACGTTTTCTGAGGCTGAAGCACTCGTCGAGTTCGCGACGGGCCGTCGCTGGACCTACCTCCAGTTCGAGCACGATGTCGACGCGCTCGCCGCGGGGCTGATGGATCTCGGTGTAGCGAAGGGCGACCGAGTGGGCATCTGGTCGCCGAACAATGCCGAATGGGTCCTCACCCAGTACGCCACCGCCAGGATCGGCGCCGTCCTCGTCAACATCAACCCGGCCTATCGGGTCCACGAGCTCGGCTACGTGCTCCGCCAGTCAGCTTGCAAGCTCGTCATCGCGGCGCCGTCGTTCAAGACGAGCGACTACAAGGCGATGCTCGACGCCGTCAGGACCGATGTCCCCGACCTCGAGGCAGTCGTGTACCTCGGCTCCGCGGAGTGGGATGGGTTGATGCGAGCCGCCACGGACGAGCTGGCCAAGGCCCTCGAGACGAGATCTTCCGAGCTCTCTTTCGACGATCCGATCAACATCCAGTACACGTCCGGCACGACTGGGTTCCCGAAGGGCGCGACTTTGTCGCACCACAACATCTTGAACAACGGCTACTTCGTCGGCGAGCTCTGCGGCTACAGCGCCCGGGACAGGGTGTGCATCCCGGTGCCCTTCTACCACTGCTTCGGCATGGTGCTCGGCAACCTCGCCGCCACGACGCACGGTGCTTGCATCGTCATCCCGGCGCCGGCCTTCGACGCCGAGATCACACTTCAAGCTGTTGCGGAAGAGCTCTGCACATCCCTTTACGGCGTACCGACCATGTTCATCGCCGAGCTGGCGCTCGAGGACTTCGCCGCCTACGACCTGTCGACGCTCCGAACCGGGATCATGGCCGGCTCTCCCTGTCCCGTCGAGGTGATGAAGCGCGTCGTCTCGGAGATGCACATGGCCGAAGTGACGATCTGTTACGGCATGACCGAGACTTCACCGGTCTCGACCCAGACCAGGGCCGACGACGACATCGAGCGACGCGTCGCAACGGTCGGGCGTGTGCACCCGCACGTCGAGGTCAAGGTGGTCGATCCGGAGAGCGGCCTCGTCGTGCCGCGTGGCGCGACGGGCGAGCTCTGCACCAGGGGATACTCGGTGATGCTCGGCTACTGGGACGAGCCCGAGCGGACTCTTGAGACGATCGATGCCGCCCGCTGGCTGCATACCGGTGATCTCGCGACGATGGACGGCGAGGGCTATGTGAACATCGTCGGCCGCATCAAGGACCTCGTGATCCGCGGCGGGGAGAATGTCTATCCGAGGGAGGTCGAAGAGTTCCTTTACAGCCACGACGCCGTCGCTGATGTCCAGGTGGTCGGTGTGCCGGACGCCCGCTACGGCGAGGAACTCTGCGCCTGGGTCCGGCTTCGTGCCGACGAGCACGTGAGCGAGGAGGAGATCCGGGCATTCTGCCGGGGCCGGCTCGCCCACTTCAAGGTTCCCCGCTACGTGCTGTTCGTCGACGAGTTCCCGATGACCGTCACGGGCAAGATCCAGAAGTTCAAGATGCGAGAAGAGTCGATCCGGGTGCTGGGCCTCGAGTCAGCGATCACCGAGACGGCGTAGCAGCGGGAAGGATTCCCAGCACCACCGTGGAGGGCAGTCACGACGAGTGGAGGATGAAACGCTCGACGGCCTTGGCGAAACCCTCCTCCTCGTTCGAGTCGGCGCAATGGCGGGCGGCGCGTTGGACCTCACGGTCGGCGTTGCCCATGGCGATGCTCAGTCCAGAGTGTGCGAACATCAGGACGTCGTTTGGCATATCGCCGATCGTGGCGATCTGGGCGGTGGGAATCTGGTACTTGGCAGAGAGGTACCGGACCACCGCCCCCTTGTTGGCGTCGGGGTGCGTGACGTCGACGTAGTAGGGCTGTGACTGTGCCGCCGAGACATGGTCACCGAACTGATCGCGTGCGGATGCGACTGCCGTGTTGACCGCGTCGTGGTCGTCGCTCACTCCGACGATCTTGGCGATATCGTCGGTGATCTGGCGGAGGTCGGCGATAACCGTGGGATCGAATCTCACGGTCAGGGCCTCCCGGTCGACGTGCGGGCCCTTGGGATCGGTCACGAGCCAGTCAGCGCCCCGGTAGCTCCAAACGCCGAGCGAGAAGGACCCGAGCAGGTCGACGATAGGTGCCACCAGGTCACTGGTCACCACGTGTTGCTCGATCACCGACATGTCGCTGTTCACCAGGACGCCGCCGTTGAAGGCGGCAATTGGCGTGTTCAGCGCCAGCGGCTCGACCAGCATTGCCATGCCACGCGGTGGGCGGCCGCTCGTCACCGCGAATAGCACACCGGCCTCGTGCAGCCGGTGGACGGCGGTCACCGAACGGTCCGTGAGGATCTTTTCCTGGGTCACCAAGGTGCCGTCGACGTCGGCGATCAATAGTCGGATGTCCGAGGCTCCCACAGCCGCCATCCCCAGCTCCGATGTCAGGTGGCCGAGGCGTCGCCCAGCAAGAGGCCGCCCCTGATGCCCCCGGTATCTCGAAGGTAAGCGAGATAGCCGACCCCGGCCACGGCGTGCGTCTCGTGGAACTGCTGTGCGCGGTCGACATCGTCGGCTTCGATCTCGATATGGATCTGTCTTCCCATGGTGTCTTCTCCCTGCGCGACGACTACAAACTAGACGTGGTCCAGTTTGCTGGCCGAGATTGTCGGATCGCATCGGCGGACTGGATCCCAATCGCCTTGCCGCCGCTGTCTCCCAGCTCTTCGTCGGGGAACGTGCCGGACGCCCCCAGAGCCACGGTTTCCCTGAGGCGACGGCCGGCTCGCCCGCGTCAGGGCAAAGCCTGTCGGCTCTGGCTAGGCTCCCGCGGTGGGATTTCGTGGGTGGCCGAGCGAGGCGATCGAGTTCTACGAGGGCTTGGAAGCTGACAACTCCAAGACGTATTGGAACGAGAACAAGTCGGTCTACGAGGACGCAGTGCTCCTGCCGATGACCGAGCTGCTGGCTGAGCTCGCGCCGGAATTCGGAGCGGGCAAGGTGTTTCGCCCCTACAGGGACGTGCGGTTCAGCGCCGACAAGGCGCCCTACAAGACGACCATCGCGGCGAGCCTCGAGCTCGGCGGGTACATCCAGCTGTCGGCAGAAGGCCTCGGGGTCGCAAGCGGGATGTACATGATGGCGCCCGATCAACTGGAGCGGTACCGACAAGCCGTCGTTTCCGAGAAGACGGGTCGAGCCCTTGTCGACCTGCTCTCGGTCATCCGTGCAACCGGTATCGAAGCCGGTGGCCACGACACCTTGAAGACAGCCCCGAAGGGGTACCCGAAGGATCACCCGCGCATCGATTTGCTACGCAACAAGGGCCTCGTCAGCTGGAGGCAGTGGCCGCCGGGCGCGTGGCTCGGCAAGCCCGCCGCCAAGAACCGCGTGGTCGAGTTCCTACGGGCCTCGAAGCCCCTTCAGAACTGGCTCGAAGCCAACGTCCGGCCGTCCACCCTCGAGCACCACGGACGAGGCGCGAGGACGTAGCTGAACGGCGGGGTTGCCTGAACGGCGGGGCTGGCGGCACGGTGGGGTTCGTTTGTCGGTTCCGTGCCCTGACGCACGCGAGGGTTCCGATGCGTCCATGAGTTTCAAACGAGCCAGCGACCGCCCTCCATGATGGTGCGCCCGTCGAGCTCGTTGACCTCCCGCCATGCTTGGACGCGGCGCGGCCGAAAGACGATCCAGGCCATCGAGTCGTCGGACCGGGGGTCCCACCCGGTTCGTGCCGCGTATCGGTCCGCGTCCCCGGAGGAGAGCTCGGATGACTCGCAAACCTCTGCTGCGCCGTGGAGCGAGACGACGTCGCGCGTCGGGCCGAGCGCGAGGCGGGCGACGCCCGTGGCGGCGATGTTGCGGGCTGTCCTGTGACTTCGCTCCGTGACGAGAATGACCCGATCGTCGAGGAAGGCGAAGGACAGGGGCACGAGGCAGGGCTCACCTGACCTGCTCGCCGTTGCGACCCATATGTCATTGTCGGTGGACAGCTTCGCCAGCGCGTCGGCCTTTCGCTGGGCGAGGTCCCGCGGGCCGCTCACGCGTATGATCCTACAAACGAGCGGGTGGCGGGTCAGGCCGGCGGCGCAGTATCGAGCCGCTCGGCACCCCTCGACGATGCCGAGTGATCTCTGCGGGCGAACCGGGCGTGAGCCAGTGAAGTGAGCGTCAGGTCCGCCACTTTTGCACCGCAAGGAGCGTGATCCAGAGCAGGAGGAGCGCCGCGGCCACGAAGACAGCCGTCTCGGCGCCCTGCAGAGCCCAGAAATGGCTCTCGGGTTGATAGCGGACGAGCAATCCACCGGACTTAGCGGCGCCGTAGCTCATGACCCACGAGGATTGGAAGATCGTCTCGTTGTTCGCAGCCACCGTCGCAG
>DAIQQK010000067.1:0-16963 GCA_036786835.1 Acidimicrobiales bacterium
AAGAAGCGAGAGGCCGTCAAGGGGCCGAGAGCCCCGACGGCAACCGGCGGTAAGAACGGAACCTTGGCACTCATGGGGATGCTACGGGATCGTGCTTCGGTGATGAAGACGGAACGGCCTCAGCGACCGGGCAGAATGAGGTCGTGGGAAACGCATTTGCCGAGGAAACGGCAGTAGGGCGTGTAGGACCGGGATGCTACGAAGGGACTATCCCCGACGCGTGGAACCTCCGTCCGCTGCCCCAGGGCGGTGTTGTGACCGCGATGGCTCTGCGGGCCATGGCTCAGGAGCTCGCCGACCCCGAGCAGAGACTGCGGACGTTGCACACCACTTTCATCGCTCGGGTCGCTCACGGACCCGTGCGAATCGAGGTCGATTTGCTCCGGAAGGGACGCTCGATGTCCCACCTGCGCGCCGAGGTCGCGAATACCGACTCCTCGCGTGGCCACCTCACGAGCGCTGTGTTCGGGTCGACTCGCCCGGGTTTCGCGTTCACCGACCTCGAGCCTCCGTCGGACGTGCCGCCTCCGGGTGAATGCCCCTCTTTCCGGGACCCACCGCCCCCCGATCTCGACGCGTTCGAGCCGATGGCCTTCTGGGATCAGCGCGTCGAGGGGCGTGCCGCCCTGGGCCACGCCCCGTGGGACGACTACGTCCCGGATCGTGCGGAGCGGGCAATGTGGTATCGCTTCGACGAGCCACCCTTCCTCGACGACGGCACGATCGATCCGCTCGCGCTCGTCGTGCTGGCTGACACGATGCCCGGTGCTGTCGGAGAGAAGGTGGGTCCGCAGGACCGCATGTGGTTCGCGCCGAGTGTCGACCTGACCGTCCACATTCTCGACGATTGTCGATCGCCCTGGGTGCTGGCTCACAACCGCGCCCGGCACGCAGGCGACGGCTATGCATCGGCGGACATGTCGCTCTGGGATTGCGGGCCCGACGGTGTCGACGAGCCACGCCTAGTCGCCTACGGCACCCAGTTGTTCCTCTTCACGTTTACCTCCTGAGGGCCCGAGACGGGCCGCCGGGCGCAGGCGGCGGACCCGCACAGAGCGCGCGCAGGCCGATCTCAGAGCACCCCGCGATGTTGACCGCAAGCAGTAGATTGCTGAGATGGGCGTTCATGATCTGTGGGTCGAGTCGTATCAAGGCGAAGTGCTGGGCGAGACGCTCTTCGGGCTGCTCGCCGACCGGGAGGAAGATTCCGGGCGCAGGCATCAACTCGAGACCTTGACCCTCCTCGAGCGGGCCACCAAGGAGATAGCAGAACCCGTCTTCGAGCGTCGGATGTTCGAACGTGGCGACACCGCCGCCAGCGTGAAGGCCGCCACCGAACTGGCCGAAGCGGTGGCACCCATGAGCTGGCCGGAATTCCTCGAGTCGTTCGAGCCTGTGACGAGCCAGTTCCTCGCCAAGTACAGAGAACTGGTGACGCTTGCCGAAGACGATGCAGAGCGCGCGATCGCCGAGGCCTACGTCGCTCACGAGGAGGCTCTCGCTGCCTTCGCACGACGCGCGCTCGGGAAGGAGGAAGGCGAGCCCCTCGAGCCGATTCTCGCCCTCCCGCACGTCGCTGCAGCGATCCCCGCTTAGCGACGATTCACCTGTCCGGCCAGACCGACACCAGTAGGCCCAAGCGCGAGACGCTCGAGAGCGCCGCTCGCGCTCGCATTGCCCGCCTCGCGACCTTGGTCACGGGGCGTCTGGCGAGCTGGACGGGCGTGGTCGTCTGGCTTGCGATAGTGGCGGTCTCGGTCTTCTTTGCCAACAAGCTCGGGACGATCGAGACCAGCCGTCTCACCGAGTTCCTGCCCTCGGAAGCTGCCTCCACGAAAGCTTTGGAGCTCGACCGTGTGTTTCCCTCGGGAAAGTCCCTGCAGTCCGAAGTGGTGTTCTATCGTGCTCCGGGACTCACAGCCCGTGACCTGGAGACGGCCGATTCGGAAATGCGCCGGCTCTCTACCGTTCTCGGAGATGCGATAGGCGCACCCTCGGGCCTGGTCCGTTCTCCCGACGGAGCCGCGGCCGTGACGACGGTCCCCGTGCCGGGAAACGAACAGGCGGTTCAGAGCACGGTGGAGAAGATGAGAAAGGCCCTCGGTAACGGCGTCGGGGGTCTCGAGATCCGGGTGACGGGAGAGGCCGCGATCCAAGGAGATCTCCTGGGCGCATTCTCCGGGGCGGGATTGTTCTTGCTGATCGCGACGGGGGCGTTAGTGGCTGTACTGCTCGCTGCCACTTATCGCAGTCCCATCCTGTGGCTCGTGCCCCTCATGTGCGTGGGAATAGCGATTGCCATGGCGGAGGCGATTCTTTACTGGCTCGGCCGGGCGGGGCTCACGGTCAACGGCCAGAGTGCGGCCCTCCTGACGGTGATCGTCTTCGGTGCGGGGACCGACTACGCCCTGCTGCTCACAGCTCGCTACCGAGAGGAGCTACGGCGTCATCTCGATCACCGCTACGCGATGGCCGTTGCCTGGAGGCGCGCTGCGCCCGCAATCGTAGCTTCGACGCTCACGGTCGCCGCCGGCCTCGCCTGCCTTCTCCCAGCCCAACTGAACCTGACAGCCGACTTCGGGATCGTCGGGGTCGTCGGCGTCCTCTCGGCCGCGTTCGCCGTACTCGGCGCGTACCCGGCGCTCCTGCTGGTCATGGGGCGAGGTGTGTTCTGGCCGGCAGTTCCTCGCCACGCGCCGGACTTCGTGCACCGCGGCGTATGGGCGAAGCTTGCCCGCATCGTGAGCCAGGGACGCAGGCCCCTCTGGATATCCGGCTTCGTGCTGCTCGGTGGTGCCGGGATAGGACTCTTCACCGTCAACACCAACGTGTCCGCCCTCAGCGAGCTTCCGTCGTCGGCTCCGTCCGTGCAGGGCTACCAGTTGTTGCAGAAGACGTTTCCGGCAGGTGAGGTCTCGCCGGCAGACGTCGTTGTGACCGACGCTCGCTATCTCTCCTCTGTTCGGTCAGCCCTCGGGCATTCTCCGGTGACCGCCGCCCTGGGTCCCGTGGAGCGAGCTGGATCGATGGCTCGCTTCGACCTCGTTCTCGCCGTGAAGCCGACCGGGAGCCAGGGCTTCCGAGCCATTCAAGAACTACGAGCCAAGGCGAGCGAAGTGGCCGGCGATCACGTCGTCATCGGGGGCCAGACTGCACAGGACCTCGACACCGCAGGGGCCGCGCACCACGACACGTTGGTGATCGTCCCCGCCGTCTTGGGAGTCGTGTTGCTAGTGCTCTGGCTCGTGCTGAGAGCGCTGCTCGGGCCCGCCCTCGTCATCGTCTCTGTGGTGGTGTCGTTCGGCGCCGCGCTTGGCTTGACCGCGGCCATCCTCGTGCCGCTTCTGAACCTGCCGGGCGTGGATCCCACGGTTCCGATACTGACCTTCGTCTTCCTGGTGGCGCTCGGCACCGATTACAACATCTTCCTGTTGACACGGATACGAGAGGAGGTCCTGCGGGAGGGCATTGTGTCCGGTGTGAGGGCCGGAGTTGCGAGCACAGGGAGCGTGCTCACCTCGGCCGGAGTCATCTTGGCGGGGACGTTCGCGGTTCTCGCGATCCTGCCGATAGTTGCGTCCAGAGAGCTTGGGATCGTCGTCGCTGTCGGCGTGCTGGCCGACACCTTCCTGGTCAGGACGATCCTCGTCCCTACCCTCGTAGCAGACCTGGGGTCGAAGTTCTGGTGGCCCACGCGCACCGCCAAAAAGGGTGCACAGCCGGTGGAGCAGCCAGGACCGGGGCTCGAACCCTCACAAGGTGGCCCGCACCCCATCGCAGACAGCTCGCGATGATTTCATGGGCGGCGTCTATCTGAATGAGGACGAAACGCTGGAAAAGGAGAATGGCGTGAACGAAGCGATTGAGATCGATCTCCCAGCCGCCGTCCGGCGCGAGTTCCTCGCGCTCGCCGACCTGCTCGACACGCTTCCGGTGGTGAGCTGGGACACGCCGTCACTCTGTGCCGGCTGGCGGGTTCGCGAGGTGGTAGAGCACACGACCATGGCCGTGCGGACGTCACCGTTCCTCTCGGGGTGAGCAGGCGCGCGACCGACGAGACGATTCGTGCGGTCCTGGACAACCTTACGGAAGGCGGCGCGTACGCCCACTTTGGCTTCGACCTCGCCGGGGTCGGTTTGCGGGCTACCGACATCGACTGGAGTCATGGATCGGGCACGCCGATCAGTGGTGCGGCCGAAGACCTCGCGCTCCTGGTCTGCGGACGCCGGCTTCCACCAGGTCGGATCAAAGGACATATCCGGTAGGGGGGCATCCCGAATGGAGCCTGCCGCCCGCCGCTTCGGGCTCGATCACCCTGCTGAGGTGAGTCGTAGCCCGGTGTTCGGTGCCCCCGCCACGACGACCTGCCCCCCGCCCATGTGCTTCGCCTCGTAGCAGGCGTCGTCGGCGCGCCTGGTCACGTCCTTCACGCTGCTCCCCGGCTCCGCTACAGCAACCCCGGCAGAGAACCTCTGCGAAGACGAACGCGACAAGCGTGCGAGGACGTCCATGGCCGGTCTCCACCCAGTCGACGGCAGGAGCAGGGCGAACTCGTCGCCACCCGCGCGAGCCAGGACGTCGGACAGGCGCAGTTCTTTGCTCCATGCCTTCGTCACCTCCATGAGCGCACGATCGCCTTCCTCGTGGCCGAGGTCGTCGTTCACCGACTTGAAGTTGTCGAGGTCCAGGACAACGAGGGTGAGGGGATGGCCTAGTCGCTCACAGCGGGAGAGCTCCCGGCGTAGCACGGGCTCGAAGGCCCTCCGGTTCACGAGCCCCGTCAGAGGGTCGGTCGTGGCCGCGACCTTCAGTGCTCGCTGGAGGACGTGCACCACGAGACCAACGGTGGAGGTCGTCCCGACAACGGCGACCCACGCCCCCGGCGCGCCGGGCAGCCCAGAGGTGAATAGGACAGCAGCCGAGAGCCCTGCTTGGACGACGAGGTAGGCGAGAAAGGCGGGTCTGTCGTAGAACGACGCGGCGAAGATCGTCGGGAGCAGGTACAGGCCGCAGAGCGCGTACCCCAGTGGATCGTGACGAGCGGAACCGACCGCCGCGCTCGCCGCGAAGACCGCCGCCACCGACAGGACGTAGTTGGCCCATTCGGGCTGTCGTTCACCTATCCAAGCCATCCAGAGCGCGACGAGAACGGCGAAGGCCGTGAGTCCGATCCAACCAGCGAGAACCACACCGTGCCCATGGGGCAACAGGATCACGAGGAGACCGATGGCGGCCGCTATTGCCCATAGCAGAGCCGAGAACTGGGCGACCTGCTTGGGCGAGATCACTCCGTCGTTCGCCTCAGACGAGACCGAGCCGCTCACGGGGCGCGCCTGACCCACGGCGGGCTCAGTTCCGCGCGTGCGAGCACGAAGCAGCATCAATTGCACATATCGGCCTTAATTGGCCTGCAGTTGAGAACCGGGACAGAAAGCCGGTCTGAGCGCCGAGCGCAGGTCGGACCGGGCAGGCCACCCCTCCGCCTAGACGCCTAGGCCACCTCGACGCCCATGCCGCCTCGGCGAGGGCGACACCCGAAGTCCTCGAAAGGGCCCAACGGCCCTCTTGGCCGGCCTCTGCATCCGACAGCAGGTTGGGGAGTCCTAGCGTCGGCAAACACATGGACCTCAAGCTGGACCTGCACGAAATCTACAACCGTGGTGAAGACATCGACCGGGCCCTTCGAGCAGTCATCGACGAGGCCGTGGAGAAGAAGGCTCGGCGTGTGGAGATCATCCCCGGTAAGGGGAGCGGTCAGTTGAAGAAGAGAGTGCTCCGTTTTCTCGATCAGAAGGAGATCAGGGGTCTATACGACCGCGTCGAGAAGGACTCCAAGAACTTCGGGAGGGTGTTCGTTCATTTCCGATGGAAGTGACATGCGGCCGGCGCAGACTCGCCCGACGCCGCCCTCGCTCAGGGATTGTCGATCAGAACCAGTTCCCGGTAGCTGATCGGCCCGAAAGTGACTCCACGGGTGCTCGCGGCCTCGCGCCTCTTCTGGGCTGCATCGGCTTGGGCTTCCATCGCTGCCTTGTTCTCCCAGACAGTTCCCACGTAGCCCGAGCCCGTGCTCCGGTCGACCATGTTCCGCAAGGCACAGAAACCGGGAGCCGCTTTGATCTGGGGTGCGATGTCCTTTCTGAAGAACTCGATCAGATCGTCGACCGCTGCCGGGTCGATGCTGTACTGGCTGACCATGAGAGCGCAGCCCGCTTCGGGAGGCTTGACAACGTCCCCGGCCACCTCTTCGAGCCGCTCGACCTGAAGCGACCCTCCTATGGCTTCTGTACCTTCGTCGCGCACCTTTGCCAACGCGCTATCGCTGGCGTCTCGGTCAGCCTCGGTCGCCCAAAGCGAAAGTACGCCCAAGGCCCCTGCCTGACGATCGACACTCGCGCTCAGACCCAGGTAGCCCTTTTGTTGGCGAACGATCGGAAGAGCTGTATTGCGCACGTAGTCGAGCCCCCCCTCGACGTTTGTGACTCCCGTCCATGTGAGAAGTCGTGTGAACATCGTCCCTCCTTGCTGACCGAGTCCCAGTTCGCGCGCGGACGCTACACCCATGTTGCCGGTCCTGCTCGGGACTCGCTGGCCGGCATGCCTCGAACCACATCCGAGGCGTTTCGGAATGCTCGATCCCCGGCAGTAGTCTCTCGAGAGAGTCTTCCCACAGAGGTAACCATGTCCGACACCGTCGAATCGTTGATTCTCGACCTCCTCGAGTGGATAGGCCCGAATGCTCGTTCGTACACCGACGTTCTCGACGCGTGGAGGACATCGTGTCCTCGCTTGCCCGTATGGGAGGACGCCAACGAGCGCGGGTTCGTCACGAGTCGTCACGAGTCCGGACGTGGTCGCCTCGTCTCGGTTTCCCCGGCGGGGCGGGAGTACCTCCGAGAACATCGACCCTCGTCGTAATACGAGAGGATGCTTCCTCAGACACCTACCGGAGGTTTCGCTCGCAGCGACGGAAGGAAGATCCCGATGATGCCGCGGACCATCGCGAGCGTGAAGTTCGCCCAGTCGAAATAGTCCTTCCACAGTGTGATCTGGCCATCTCGAACATCGAAGCGCCCGCAGACCCAGATCTGAACTCGCATCGGTCCCCAGATGAGCACGTCGGTGCGTTCGGTGAGGACCGTGCCCCCATCCGCGGAAATGCCGTGGAAGTAGACCTCGAAGCCAGATCCACTGAGCTTTTCCATCGCCTTGAACATCCGACCGACGCGATCCCGACCACGGATCGTCGGCAAGGAGACGTTGATGTAGTCCACATCCTCGTCCAGGAGGTCGACGGCTCCATCGACATCACCTTTCGCGAGGAGTTCGAGGAACTGTCTCACCACGCTTATCGGTGCCTGCTGCTCATCTGTGTTCGCCGAGCGCGTGGTTTCGCTCTTCGTGGGGCTCATGGGCTGAACATATCGCTCAGTGGGTTCAGATGTAAGCTCGGCAAAGCCCCCGTCGACTATGCCGCCTCGCTCCCGAAGCTGGTCCTCATCGCTTGCATAGCCAGCTCGACACTCCCAACGAAGTCGTGCCACGCCGCGATCGTTCGCTCGGTCTCCAGAAACGACGCCTCGACTCGGGCGCGCAGCCCCTCGTCGTGGAGCTGCTGAATTGTCTCCCACAGCATGCCCCGGCGCGCCTGGGCCAGCTCGTTGATGGTCTCAACCATGGAAGCCCCCCTTCCCTTGGTCCTGTGAGAGGTACGGGTGGATGGGCGATTCCTTGCGGAGAACGACGTGACGGTGAGCCGGCCTGTAGGCGGGGTTCTGTGACGCCCTGTGGGCGCCGGTGGCCATCCATCTAAGCGGCCTACCTGGGGACTGCCCTGTGCGGGCGGGCGGGCCACCCTTGTCCCACGCTTGACCTTGCTCCGGGTGGGGTTTACATAGCCGACCGAGTTACCCCGGCCGCTGGTGCGCTCTTGCCGCACCGTTTCACCCTTGCCTGTGCGAACCGAAGCTCGCCATCGGCGGTCTGCTCTCTGTTGCACTTTCCTGCGGGTCGCCCCGACTGGCTGCTAGCCAGCACCCTGCCCTGTGGAGCCCCGACCTTCCTCGACGTGGCGCCCGATCAGACGAGCCCACGCCGCGGCCACCCGGCCGACTCACCGTCGAACTCCAGTCTGCCAGCTTCGTTGCAGGCGCCGGGCGCTCGGGCCGCGGAGCGGACCGTTGCCGGATCTCGGCGCCGATCTCTACGAGGTAGTCGCGGCCCGGCACGTCCCGCCTCGGGGCGACACCACCTCGGTAGGGTGTCCGCGATGAGCTGCTCCCCGAGGGCTGGGGTCGCCTGAGGTGTCCGAGCCCGCAGCGCATCACGCCGCCCGGCTGCCGGACCTGCTCCCCGGCGAGCGCTCCGACGCGCTCTCGATCGCGGCCCTCTACGGACGGGTCCAGGGCGCATTGGCGAGAGCGCTTCCCAGAGCCAGGCCTCTGTGGGTGCGCGGGGAGATCCAAAGCGTGAGCGACCGCACGGGGCACTGCTACATCGACTTGGTCGATCCACGCGCGGCGCGAGGCCGTGACACTCCGGTCCTGAAGGTCAACTGCTGGGCGAGGACGTGGAGCGCTCTAAAAGCTTCCCTGGACCGCCAGGGCATAGTGCTCGAGCCGGGGATGGTTATCACGCTCCAAGGTCGCGTCGAGCTCTATCCCCCGAGGGGCCAGTTGAACTTCATAGCCACGGACATCGACGTGACGGCGCTGCTCGGTCAAGTTGCCGCTCGCCGTGCGGCGCTGCTCAAAGCGTTGGAGCTCGAGGGACTGCTCCACAGGAACCGGGCGGCTCCTGTGCCGGCCCTGCCGCTTCGAGTCGGGCTGGTCGCCAGCAAGGACACCGAGGGTTACAGGGACTTCACGGGCCAGCTTCTCGGATCCGGCATCGGCTTCAGGATCCTGCACGCCGCAGCGAGAGTTCAAGGAGCGGGCGCGCCGGGCCAGATCGTGGCTTCTCTTTCTGTCCTGTTCGCAGGCGGCTGCGACCTGGTGGTGGTCGTAAGGGGAGGTGGCTCGAAGGGGGACCTCGCGGCCTTCGATTCCGAACCCGTCGCCCGAGCGATCGCCACTGCCTCTGTGCCTGTGTGGACCGGGATAGGCCACACAGGCGACCAATCGGTCGCAGACGTGGTGGCGAACCGAGCATTCGTCACACCCACCGAGTGCGGCCAGGAGCTCGTTTCGCGGGTCACGCTTCGCTGGGCGGAGGTCACCGGGGCGGCCGAGTCGATTGCGGCGCGCGCGAACGAGATAGTAGAAATCGCCTCCCAACGAGATTCCCGTGCTCGGTCGCGGTTGTGTGCGTCCGCGCGCCATCAACTCGACCGGCATGCCGAGCGGCTCCAGGAAAGATCGTCTCACCTATCTCGTTCCGGGAACCGCTCCGTGCAGGCCGCGTCGGAATGGCTTGTCGGGCGCTCTACTCGCATCGGCCCTCTCGCGTTGGAGCGGCTACGCAGTCAGAGCGACAGGATCGTCACATGGCGCAGGCTGCTCGTCGCCTACGACGTCGGGCGCCAACTCGAACGGGGCTACTCGATCACACTCGACGAGGACGGCAGGTTGGTGAGGTCGGCTTCCGTGCTCGCACCTGGCTGCGTGCTCGTGACCCGTCTGGCAGACGGCACGGCGCGCTCAGAGGTGACGGAGGTCGAGCTTGCCGCGGGTGAGTCGAGCGATACCGCCAGGGACTGACGGTGAGATCGAAGGAGTGCAGATGAGTACCTCGGATGTCCGTGAGCCCCCGTCGGGTGCGCCCCTCAGCGAGCTCAGCTACACCGACGCCACCCGGGAGCTCGACTCGATCGTCGAGTTCTTCGAGCAGCGCGAGGTCGACGTGGACCAGCTGGTGGCGCGACTCGAGCGGGCGACGGCCATCGTCGACGAGCTGGATCGGAGAATCCGTCGCACGCGGGCCCAAGTGGAAGAGCTCGTGCCGCGCCTCGAGGCTGTAAGTCGCAGAGCCGAGTCAACTTCGGCGGACGTGGCCGACGACCGGGACGACGACGAGGACGACCAGGACGACGAGGACTGGGAAGACGAGTCGGTGGCAGAGGACGATCTCGAGGAGGAGCTCGAAGTCTGGGAAGAGGAGGGCGGCTCCGCCGATCCCTCCGAGGACGGACATCTCGGGGAGTCAGCCGGGGATCAACCGCTCTTCTAATTCGGTTCTGATTCGGTGTGGGCTGGGGGAGGTGGTCAGTGGACCTGGCGATCCGTTCCCTTCCAGTACGGCTCGCGCAGCTCGCGCTTCAAAATCTTTCCCGAGGGGTTGCGAGGGAGCGACTCCACGAACTCGACCGACTTCGGGCACTTGTAGTGGGCTAGGTGATCACGACAGAACGTGACCAGGTCCGTCTGGTCGGCTTCGGTGCTCGGAGCTCTGACGACGATCGCCTTGACTGCCTCGCCCCAAGTCGAGTCGGGGACTCCAATCACTGCGGCGTCCGCCACGCTCGGATGAGCCAAGAGGACGTTCTCTACCTCTGCGGGATAGACGTTCTCACCTCCCGAGACGATCATGTCCTTTATCCGGTCGTGGAGATAGACGTAACCCTCGGCATCGAGGTATCCGGCGTCGCCCGTGCGCAACCAGCCCCCGTCGAGGACGGTCTCCGACGTCTCTTCGGGCTTTTCCCAGTAGCCGAGCATGTTGTACGCGGAGCGCGTCCAAAGCTCCCCGACAGACCCGAGCGACACGTCTGCACCCGATTCGGCGTCGACAAACCGCACGTCGACTCCCGGGAGCGGCTTACCCGCCGCCCGGAGCAGGTGCCTCCGTGGTCCTCGGGGGTCGTGGTCCGCCGGATCCAACCGCACAATCGCTCCGGTCGTCTCGGTCATTCCGTAGACCTGGGAGAACTGGCAGCCGATGACGTCGAGGCACCTCACGAGCACGTCCTCTGAGATCGGCGACGCCCCGTAGAAGATGGTCTGGAGGCTCGAAAGGTCTCTCTGCTCGATTCCCGGAACCAAGAGCAGGGCCATCAACACAGCCGGAACGAGAAAAGCATGGGTGATCCGCTCCGTCTCGACGAGTCCGAGGAGCGTCGCCGGATCCAGGTCACGCAGGAGCACCGACACACCTCCGCGCGACATCCCGGCGAGCGCCCATCCCGAGCCGCCTATGTGGAACAGCGGCATCGCCACGAGGCTGACCGTCGAGTCGTCGATGCCGAACGTCTCGGTGGCACCACCGAGAGCCTGGGCCATGTTCGAATTGGTGAGCATCACGCCCTTCGGCAGACCTGTGGTACCTGAGGTGTAGAGCTGGAGCGACACGTCCTCGGGTGCGGCTTCGTAACCGGGGTCGTCGGTCCGGGAGCCGGCGAGCCAGTCCTCGTATGCGACGCGGCGCGCGAGGTCCGACGCACCTCCGGCCTCGGAGTCACTCTTGGCGTCCCCGATGACGACGACCCGCCTAACCAAGGGCAGACCGCTCGACATCCCCGTCAGGCAAGGCAGGTAGTCCGGGTGAACCACGAGCACCTCGGCTCGCGAGTCGTCGATGACCGCCCCCATCTCGGCAGGGGAGAGCCGCCAGTTCACGGCGACGTTAACCGCACCGACGAGTGCCCCTCCGAATAGGACTTCGAAGTACTCGAGGCCGTTCCTGTCGAGGAAGGCGACTCGGCTGCCCGGGCCTACCCCGTCACCTCTGAGAGAGTGTGCGACCTTGCATGCGCGCAGGTGATGCTCCGACCAGGTGACCGATTCTCCGGCGAGGCGGAACATCGTCCTCCCGGAGTGCTCCTCCACGTTCCTCCTGAACATCCCGACGACGCTGAAGCGGTCCAAGGTTTCTCGCTCCGATCTCCCGGCCCGAAACGATAGATGTCAGGATGAACCGTGGCCCGATTCTCCTTGAGCGCCGTGGGTGCCGATCGCCCGGGGATCGTTGCGGGCGTCAGTGGAGCCCTCGTAGACCTCGGCTGCAACCTCGAGGACTCGACCATGACGATCCTCCACGGGCACTTCGCGATCCTCCTGGTGGTGTCCTCACCGGAGGACGTGACCTCTGAGGAGCTAGAGAGCGCGATCGAACCGGTCGCGCAGGCGTTCGATCTGACCGTCGCGGTCCGACCGCTGTCCGGGTCGAATGGGAACGATCAGAAGCCGGACTCAACCGGCGGCGAGCCATGGACGATCTCGGTCCACGGAGCGGATCGTCCCGGAATCGTCCACGCTGTGACGAGTGCACTCGCCGAGGCGCAGGGAAACGTGGTCGACCTCGCGACCCATCTGGTGGGAGAGGCCGGCTCGCCTGTCTACGTCATGACCTTGCGCGCGACACTGCCCGGCGGAGAAGCCGGGGAAGCCGCTGCCGAACA
This sequence comes from Acidimicrobiales bacterium, assembly GCA_036786835.1. GTDB lineage: Bacteria > Actinomycetota > Acidimicrobiia > Acidimicrobiales > UBA8190 > Bog-564. Next base: position 12,335 of record DAIQQK010000067.1, read on the forward strand.
CGTCCGAAGCTCGGCATCGGCGCTTGGCGTGCACTGCACCGTTCATCCCGACGAATCCGATCTCTTCTGAGGCTTCTCAGAGCGCTGAGCGTATGGCGGTCCGACCCGTACTCGTCTTGCCACACCAAGTGCTCAGCACACCTGCGGCACCCGTGGGACGCGTCGACGACGCCGCCCGGGCGCTCGCGCAGGACCTCCTCGACACCATGAGTGTCTCCCCGTCATGCGTGGGTCTCGCCGCGCCGCAGATCGGGGCGAGCCTGCGGGCATTCGTCGTGGACGTGACGGGCCACAGAAAGGCTCGCTCTTGTCACGGACCTTTCGTCATGTTCGACCCGCAAGTCACTCGAAGGGAAGATCCCGAATCCGCCAGAGAGGGGTGCATGAGCGTGCCCGATCTCACAGGGGACGTGTCCCGCGCCAAGCGCCTCACCGTCGAGGGCACCAATACCGACGGCGTGAGGTACACCCTGGAAGTCGACGCCTTCGAGGCCCGCGCGGTCCAGCACGAGCTCGACCATCTGGACGGCCTGCTCTTCCTCGACCGAGTGGCGGGCCCTCACGCGCTCTTCGAACGCAAGGTGTACCGCTGACAAGCAAGACTTGCGGAACCCGAGAAGAGAGGGAACCGCGATGACCACCGTCTACCAGTACGTCCCACACCATCGGACCGAGGACCGTGTCAGCGGACGGGCGCACGGTCCGGTGAAAGTCCACGACCAACTTCCCAAGGACACTGCTTGGCAGCGTGTCAACGCGAAAATCGGCTTGAAGATCACGGTGTTGGTGGGGACGATGCTCTGCGGCTACATCTTTGCGATCATCGCCTTCATCAGCCTCCCGTCGGCGATCAAGAGCCACAATCTGACGATCATCGTCGCTTGGATCTCGTCCAATTTCCTCCAGCTGATTCTGTTGCCCGTCATCATCGTCGGGCAGAACATCCAGGCGAAGGCGGCCGACAAGCGAGCGGAGGACACCTACAAGGACGCAGACGCCGTCCTTCACGAGGCGATGAAGATCCAGGAGCATCTGCTCGCCCAGGACAAGGTGCTCGAGACGCTCTCTGAAACCTTCCGCGCTCGGCCTGCCTGACCCGAACTCTGGCTAAGGTGACTGACGCACTGCCGCGAACGAGGAAACGATTCTCATGCCAGACGATGAACGCCTCTACTTCCGCCAATTGCTTTCGGGGCGCGACTTCGCGTCCAGCGACCCGGTGGCGCGGCAGATGGTGAACTTCTGCTACCTCATCGGCGACCGCGCGGGCGGCCAAGCCGTGGCGGTAGATCCCGCCTACGACGTGAGCGGCCTCCTCGACATCCTGGAGGCCGACGGAATGCGCCTCGAGGGTGTGCTCGCCACCCACTACCACGCCGACCATGTCGGTGGCGACATGATGGGCTACCCGATACAGGGGGTCACCGATCTTCTCGAACGAGTGCAGGTGCCCATCCACGTTCAGCGTGAGGAAGCAAAATGGGTCGTGCGTTCGACCGGTCTCTCGGAGGAGGAGTTGGCACAGCACGACAGCGGCGACGTGGTTCAGGTCGGAGACCTGGAGATCGAGCTCGTGCACACTCCTGGGCACACTCCGGGCAGCCAATGCTTCTCGGTTGCGGGTCGGTTGGTCTCCGGCGACACCCTCTTCTTGGAAGGGTGTGGGCGCACCGATCTTCCAGGTGGTGATCCCGAGCAGATGTACGAGTCGCTTACGAAGCGCCTATCCAAGTTCGGCGATGACACGATCTTGTACCCAGGGCATCTCTATGCGCCGGAGCCGTCTGCCACTTTGGGTGAGACGAGGCAGCACAACTACGTGTTTCGTCTGCAAAGCCCCGAGCAGTGGATGATGATGTTCGGGAGTTGAGCCAGCTGGATCTCGACCCGACTCTCAATCGAGATTCTGAGCTCTCTTTCGGACGAAGGTAGGCTCGAAGTCGTGGGTTTCATCTTTCGCAAGTTCCTGGCCCTCCTCAGAGTTCGGCGCGAACGTCGCAAACGCGGTTGGTAGAAGGCACCGCCGCGACCGAGCACCATAAGGCTTTGAGCATTGGTTTTTGAGGGTTCCACGGTCGTCGTCGTCGGCGCTTCGCTAGCCGGGCTCAGAGCCGTAGAGACCCTGCGCGCCGAGTCCTACACGGGACGAATCGTCCTGATCGGCGCCGAGCACCACCTGCCTTACGACCGGCCACCGCTTTCCAAACAGTTCCTCGCCGGCGCCTGGGACCTCGATCGCGTGCAGCTTCGGGTGCCCGAGAAGATCGAAGCCCTCGGCTTGGAAATGCGAATGGGTCACAGTGCAACAGCCCTGGACGTGGAGGGCCACCGCGTCGAGATGGACGACGGAACGAAGATCGATTTCGACGGCCTCGTCGTCGCGACGGGTTCGCATCCACGCTTGCTTCCCGAGACGGCCACAACAGGCACCGAGCACGTGTTGCGCACACTCGAGGACTCCATCGCGCTCCGAGAGGCGACCAAAGTGCCCGGGACTCGACTGGTCGTCGTCGGCGCAGGCTTCGTCGGTGCGGAAGTGGCGGCCACGTGCAAGGAGCGCGGCGTGAATGTATCGGTGGTCGAGGCCCTTCCCGTTCCTTTGGAGCGCGCACTAGGCGACGAGATGGGTGCCGCGTGCGCGGCCTTGCACACCGACCACGGTGTGGACTTGCGAACTGGCGTGGGCGTGGCGCGAGTTGGAGCCGATCGCGTGGAGCTCGAAGACGGTACCCAGATGGCGGCCGACGTGGTGCTCGTGGCGATCGGGGTCGTTCCTACGACCGGGTGGCTGGACGGATCGGGATTGGAGGTCCGTGACGGCGTCGTCGCCGACTCGACTCTCCATGCGGCGGACGACATAGTCGTAGCGGGAGATCTCGCGCGGTGGTTCGACGAGGGTCTCGGAGGCGAGGTGCGCATCGAGCATTGGACGAATGCGTCCGAGCAGGGCATAGCCTCTGCGCGCAGCTTGCTCGCCGGCCGTGCCGAGGCTCGGGCGTATGTCCCGGTTCCTTACTTCTGGTCGGATCAGTACGACGTGAAGATCCAAATGCTCGGCCATCCGAGACCGCAGGACGACGTCGTCGTCGTCGAAGGCTCGATAGCCGAACGACGTTTCGTGGCTCTCTACGGGCGCGACGGCCTGCTCACCGGTGCGCTCGCTTTTAGCCGCCCGCGACAGTTGATGGGCTACCGACAGCTCCTCGAGAACAGAGCCAGCTTCGATGAGGCGCTCGCTGTGACCCGCTCGAGCTGAGCCGCCGGTTGCCGGCTCAGTCCTCGAGGCCGAGAAAGTCTGTCGTGAGGCGGACGAGCTCGGTTCGGAGCATCGTGGCATCGAGGTCCGCCACGAGGGGATGCGTCACAGCGCCACCGATGGCGGATGCGATCATCGCGACGCGCAAGCGCGACTCGGCATCTCTGTTCTTGCCGAGCATTGCCCGGTACAGGCGGTCCATGAACTGCTGGAACGGTTCATGCTCTCCGAGGAGCCGGACGATCACCGGGTCGTACAGGAGGGTGCTCACCATGCGACGCTGTTCGACCGCGAGGTCGATGACCTGGGTCAGCAAGGTCTCGAGTGAACTCTTGTCGCGTTCAGCAGCCTCGGCTGCGTCCAACACTTCTTCGAGCTTCGCGAGCTCGACCTCGACGGCTGCGACGACGATCGCTTCCTTGGTCTTGAACTGGTGGTAGACCGCAGCCTTCGTCACCCCGATGTAGTCGGCGATCATCTGTAGCGACGTGGCGCTCACACCGTGCTCCGCGAACAACGCGAGCGCTGCTGCGACGATGCGCATCTGTGCGGCGCTGCGCGCGGTGGTCCCCAAATGACTGATGGCGACGTGCTCGGTGGAGCTCAGCGCAGCTCCTGGATGCGGATCAAGTTGCCGGCCGGATCGCGAAAGGCGCAGTCGCGCAGCCCGTAAGGCTGTTCGATCGGCTCCTGGACGACCTCGGCACCGCTGGCCTGCACCCGCTCGAAGGTTCGGTCAAGGTCCTTTGTGGCCAGGAGGATCCAGCCGTAGGTGCCCTTGGCCATCATCTCGGCGATCATCCGGCGCTCGTCGTCGGTGATGCCGGGGTCGACGGCCGGCGGCGCCAGGAGGATGGAGGTGTCCGGCTGGTCCGCGGGCCCGACCGTGATCCAGCGCATCTTGCCGGACCCGACGTCGGTGCGTACTTCGAAGCCGAGGGCGTCGCGATAGAAGGTCAGGGAGGTCTCCGGGTCGTCATGGGGGAGGGAGCTCGCGTGAATGGTGACGTCCATGGTCGTCAGGTTAGGTGCGGCTCGGCTACCGGCGCTTCTCGATTCCTGATCGGTCTCGTCACCTGTTTCACCACGCACGGCGGCATCCCCGCACTCGAGCGGGCTGCGCGGCGCCGGTAGGTGCTGGGCGGCATTCCGACCAGCTCGGTGAAGCGCGTGCTGAACGTGCCCAGTGACGAGCAGCCGACCGCGAAACAGACCTCGGTGACGCTGAGGTTGCCACGACGCAGCAGTGCCATCGCGCGCTCGATGCGCCGCGTCATCAGGTAGCTGTACGGCGACTCGCCATAGGCGAGCCGGAACGCGCGGCTGAGGTGCCCGGCCGACATGTGCGCGCCGCGGGCGAGCGCCTCGACGTC
>DAIQQK010000216.1:0-4519 GCA_036786835.1 Acidimicrobiales bacterium
ACGGCCGTAGCCGTCGCCGAGCAGATCGGCAATCCCCAGACGATCTTCGAGGCAACGGGCCTGTCCTTCCAGGACGCCGTGAGCGCCGTCCCTGCCGCCATCGAGAAAGGTGGCGCGATCCTTCTGACCGACGGGCCTACGCAGGCCCCGGAGACGGCTGCGTACCTTGCAGCTCACCCGAGTGACTTGCGCTATGCCGTCGGCGGCTCGTTCGCGGCGTCGGCCGCCGACCCGAGCGCCACTTCGGTCCACGGGAGCGACGCCTACGCGACCTGCGCCGCGATTGCCACGAAGTTCTTCCCGAAGGCGACGATCTTCGGAGCAGCGACCGGTTCCAACTTCCCAGATGCGCTGTCGGGATCGGCGTTCATGGGCGCTCTTGCCGCCAAGGGCCCGATGCTCCTCGTGCCTTCCACAGGCTCGCTGCCGAGCTCGACCAGCGGCTATCTCGCGGCGTCTTCGGCATCCATCGCACAGGGGTACCTCTTCGGTGGCCAATACGCCGTCGGAGACCGGGTCCTGTCCGAGCTCGAGTCAGCCGGCCGGCGCGGCTCGTCCAGCCACGGCTGAAGTACGTTGGCCCCTGTGACGCGTGCGCCGAAAAATGAGACGGGCAGCGGCTTTGAGTTGGTCCTCGATTCCCTGAGACGGCGAATGCGCGCCATGCACTCGCTCTGGGAGCAAGCCGTAGCGACCATGGATCTCGAGCAGGTGAACCGGGTCGAGCGAGCGCCTGTGCTCCCGATTGCGTTCTCGCTGTTCCACTTCGTACAGATCGAAGACAGTTCTGCGTCGCTTCTCGGGGCGGGTCCCATGGTCTACGAAGAGTCTTGGGCAGAGCGGATGGGACTCGCCATAGCCGACCACGGCAAGGAGAGAACGGTCGACGAGATGATCGGCCAGCGCATCGGCGACTTCGAGTCTTACAAGGAGTACATGAGGTTGGTCTTCGAGAAGACCGAGGCTTGGCTTGCGGCTGAGCCGCCCCCGAAGCTCGACGACGTGGTCGTCCACCGCCCCTTCCCCCCCAACATCGAGTCGACCTACAGCGCTCGGGTCGCAGGCGACGAGGGCATCACCCGGCTCGATGGGATCGAGTGCTGGATCTATCAGCACGGGCTTCGCCACATGGGCGAGATCGAACACGCGCGAGCACTCGTCGGGCTCGGGGGAATGACGTCGTAGGTCCGCGACGCCGTCCGAGCGCGTCGGTCCCTGGATGCGCTGGATCAGGTCTGAAGGTCACCGACAACTTCGGCGAGCCACTCGAGCTCCGCCTTCCATGGTCGATCCTGGTGCGCGGGCCGCAGGACGAACTTCGAGATGCCGGCCTCAAGGTACCCGAGGATCATCGATCGCAGCGCGCCGGCCCCGATCGGGACCAGATCCCGCGGATCGACACCGTCTCGTCTCGATCGAAGGTTTGCGAGGAGCGTCGGGTCCGGTTCGGTTGGTGCATATCCGATGCTCATGCCGAAGTGCTCCGGATCGATCCTTCGGCCGGCTTCGGTTGCAGAGCTCTCGATCCTCGCGCGAAAGCTCGCCGCCTCGGCCGGCGTGACCGCTGCTCCGAGCCATCCGTCTGCGACACGGCCGACGCGCTCGAGAGCCCGCGGCCCGTGTCCGCCGAGCCAAACCTCGAGGGGGTCCTGCAAAGGCCGCGCCACTGGACCGATATTCGTGAAAGACCAGCGTGGCGAGGAATAGGAGAAGGTCTCTCCGGCCCACCACCTGCGGGCAAGTTGGAGTGCCTCCTCGAGGAGCTCTCCGCGGTCTGAGCGCGAGACGCCGAGCACCTCGCGCTCACTGGACAGCCCGATCCCGGGAACGAAAGCGAGAAGGACGCGTCCACCGCTCAACGCGTCGAGCTGGGCAAGCTCCTTCGCCAAGACGAACGGATTCCTACCGAAGGGAACCACGTTCGCTCCGAGCTTGATCCGCGTCGTCCTCGATGCGGCGAACGCGAGTCCCAGGAATGGGTCCGTCATCGGAGACATTGGGACGTCCGAAAGCCAGACGCCGTCGAAGACGCTCTCCTCGAGAGCGTCCAACATCTCACCCAGGCCCTCGAGCCCTCCTGTCACCCCGGGGGCTACGGCAAAGCGCACCTTCATCGAAGAGCCTCCGTCGACACCGTCTCGTACGCTACCGCTGAGCGTTCAGCAGGCATCCGACCGACGCCAGGTGCGCTCTAACCCTCCTCGGCCGACAGCGGCTCGGGCTCCACCGGCTCGTCGCGCCGAGCGATGATGTGAACGTCGATCCCCGCATCGCCTGCCAGGCGCTGGACCCGACGGACTATCGACCCGCCGCCTGTGAGCTCCTGCCAGCGGCTTCGCTGGCTCGAACCCACGATGACCTGGGTGATCTGGTTGGCTTTGGCGAATTCCATCATGGCGTTTCCCGCGTCGTCGCCTCTCACCTCGTGCCAGTGCGCGCCTACGTCAGACGCCAGCCGGCGCAGCGCAGCGATCCGCTCCGCCTTCGCGGTGTTGCTTCCATCGTCACTGACGACATGGACGACGTGGAGCTCCGCCTTGAGCCTCGCGGCCATCCTCGCGGCACGGCGGACGATCGTGTCCGTGCCCGGCGCACCGGTGACTCCCACCATGATGCGTTCGGTCGTCTCCCACAGGACCTCGGCTTGGTGTCGCTTCAGGTGCTCGAGAAGCTCTTCCTCCGTCTCGTCGGCTAGGAACCGAAGCGCCAGCTCGCGGAGCGCGATCAAGTTGTCCGTGCGGAAGAAGTGCGTGAGCGCTTGTGGAACCTTCTCCTTCGGGTAGATATTGCCGTGGAGCATTCTGCGCCGTAGCTGCTCCGGCGAGGAGTCGACGAGCTCGATCTGGTCGGCCTTGCGCACGACCCAGTCGGGGACCCGTTCGCGAACCTGCACTCCGGACATCCTCTCGACTGCGTCGGCGATGCTCTCGAGGTGCTGGATGTTCACGGTCGTGATCACGTCGATGCCCGCATCGAGCAGCTCCAACACGTCCTGCCATCGTTTCTCGTGGCGACCCGAGCCCGGGACGTTTGTGTGGGCAAGCTCGTCCACGAGGGCAACCTTGGGCCGCCGACGCAAGACCGCGTCAAGGTCCATCTCCTCGAACTCGGTGGCGCGGTAGTGCACGATCTTTCTCGGAACGACCTCGAGCCCGTCCATTCGCTCCTGGGTCAGGTGGCGGCCGTGACACTCGCAGAAACCGATGACGATGTCGGTTCCCCGGATGAATCGTCGATGTCCCTCGTTGAGCATCGCGAACGTCTTTCCGACCCCGGCTGCGGCTCCCAGATAGATCCTGAAGTGGCCCGCAGCCTCGACCACGTCCGTGGCGTCGGACTCGGCAGCCACGGCCGAGCTCACTCCCTCGTCGATGCCCAGCGACGCGAGCGGGTCTTGCTTCACGTCGGTCATCTCGCCGAGAGGCTCCTCGGTCGGACCCTGCTCATGAACTTCGACTCTACTCACGAGCCCCATCTCGACCGACTGCCGGCTCTTGTTGCCGAACAACTTGGCGGGCGAAGGGTTTGCTCGAATTCCGCCTACTTCAACTGGGCGAGAGCCTCGTTCAGCTGGAGGACGTTGATGTAGCTGCCGCCGAGGAAGCCCAACTGTGCGCCCTGGGTCTCCTTGGCGATGAGCGCCCGCAAGGCCGAAGGAGCGATGTCTGTGGCCGCCGAGACCATCGGGATCTGGACGATCGCGTCCTGAGGAGAGATGTCGGGGTCCAGGCCGCTGCCTGAGGTGGTCACGAGATCAGGCGTGGGGTCGACACCCCGGGCCCGCCAGTAGGCCACGAGGTCTTGAGTGTTCGTCAGCAGGACCTTGGACCGAGGGCCGAGGTTGGAGCCCGCCGACTCGCCGCTGTTGCCGTTGGCGACGAGGGGGTTGTCCCCGCCGGCGGCCGGAGGTGTGGCCTTGGGGTTGGCGGCGTAGGGTCCGAGGTCGTCGGGGCGGCCCTGGAACACGCAGCTTCCCAACGGATGTCCCGGGCAGACCGTGCTGGACCAGTTCTGTCCGATGAGCGTCGACCCGTCGGCGGTGATGGAGCCGTCGGCCTGGTGCTTGAAGAGGAGCTGGGCGACTCCGGTGCCGATGAAGGCGTAGACGAACCCGAAGAAAACCGTCATGACCAGGATCGAGATGATCGAGCGACGAAGGTGGGCGAGCATCAGCAGGTCTCCATCAGTAGGCCCATATCAGTAGGCATGGAGGGCAACGAGGATGAGGTCGATGAGCTTGATGAAGATGAACGGCACGACGACCCCGCCGATGCCGTAGATCCAGACGTTGCGGCGCAGGATCGCAGCGGAGCTGGCAGCACGGAACCTCACACCCCTCAGGGCCAGGGGTATGAGGGCCACGATCACCAAGGCGTTGAAGATCACTGCCGACAGCACTGCGCTCTTCGGGCTGTGCAGCTTCATGATGTTGAGCGTCTGGAGCTGTGGGTAGGTGGCGGCGAACAGAGCCGGGATGATGGCGAAGTACTTGGCGACGTCGTTGGCTATGGAGAACGTG
>DAIQQK010000068.1:0-16730 GCA_036786835.1 Acidimicrobiales bacterium
TCAGGTCGCGCACGAGCGCACCGTTCGGGGTGAACCTGCGCACCGATGCATCGGACATCGACGAGCGCGTGGCGCTTCTCATCGACAGCGGGGTGAAGGTGGCGAGCTTCGCCCAGGCTCCGCGCGCCGACTTGGTACGCCGGCTCTCCGAGGCGGGATTGTTCGTCATTCCGACCGTGGGGGCGAGGCGCCACGCGGAGAAGGTGGCCGAGTGGGGTGTACACGGCGTGATCGCACAGGGCGCCGAGGGAGGAGGGCACACCGGGCAGATACCGACGAGCCTTCTCGTGCCCGAGGTGGTCGACGCGGTAGGAAGCCAGGTCGCGGTGGTGGCGGCCGGCGGCTTCTGTGACGGTCGAGGGCTCGTCGCGGCGCTCGCGTGGGGAGCAGCTGGGATCGCGATGGGGACGCGGTTCCTCCTCACCGAGGAGAGCACGGTGCCCGACGACGTGAAGCGCGTCTACCTCGACACGTTGCTGACCGGGACCGTGGTCACCACGCGCGTCGACGGGGCACCGCAGCGGGTCATCCGCACCGCGCTCGTCGACCATCTCGAGGGTGCGGGCCGCCTGGGTGCTCTGCCGAGGGCCTTGCGGAACGCGCTCGCGTTCCGCCGCCAGACCGGAGCGTCGCTCATGGCTCTTCTCGCGGAGGGACGCGCCATGCGAAAGCACGACGAGCTCAGCTGGTCGCAGGTGATGATGGCCGCCAACGCCCCGATGATGACGAGGGCCGCGCTGGTCGAGGGGAGAGCCGACGCCGGGGTGCTTCCGACGGGCCAGGTGGTCGGGCGCATCGGCCGGCTGCCGTCGGTCGCCGAGGTGATCGGTGGTGTCGTCTCCGAGGCCAACGCAGTTCTGGATCGCCTCTGCGCCTGCTAAGCGCGCACGACGAGCCGCACCGTCAGCCCCGACTCGCAGGGCCAGATGTCGACCTCGTCGCAGAGCTGGCGTGAGACCCACAATCCCTTGCCCCTTTCCACCAGCTCCGCGCGAGCCGGGGGCACGTATCCCGCGAGGAGATCTGTGAAGGCGGTCCCTTCGTCGGTCACGGTGCACACCGCGACTCCTTCCGTCGCCCAGACGCGTACGAAGGTGGCGCCGGATCCGTGGACGAGTGCGTTGGCTGCGACTTCGCTGAAGGCGAGCACCAGGTCCTCGACGCGCTCGGGTGTGAGCCGTGCCGGCGCGACCGCGATCTGGACCGCGTGGCGGGGGATGCCCACGACGCGGTCGAACTGCAGCTCGAGCCGCGGCGCGCTGTCCTCCACCACGAGGTGGCCGATCCCCAACGAGCGGATCATCTCGGTGGGGTCGGCGTATCGCGGGCTGTGAGTGGCCTTGCCCCCCACGAGGAGCTGTGGATGGGTCCGCTCGATCATCTCGATGACCGACGCCGGCAAGGCCCGCCCGTCGAACGGGCAGAGCACCGACAGCGGCCACATGGCGAACGCTCTGTTCAGCACCGCTTCATGGCGCGCCCACGCGCGTTGGTCGGGTTCGAGCTCATCGGGCTCCACCTGCTCGATGAGCCGGACGCGCTGAGCGCCTGCCCCCAAGAGGGACTCGAGCAGGTTGCGATAGGCAGCGATGGCCGAAGCAGGGCGCCGCCACCCGCCGAGTGTCCCCATGAACGAGATCGCCCCCGAAGTGCCCGTCTCTGCGAGCCCTTCTCGCAGCAACCCACTCTGCAGCTCGTCTGCGACGACGACGACCGGCTCGCCGCAGCGGACCCCTTCGCTGACGAACGAGGAGATCGCCGACAAGAGCACCTCTTCGCAGGAGTAGACGAGGGCGATGTGGTCGAGCAGGCGCTGCTTGCCGAACTCGATGCCGATATCCAGGGGAAGGTCGAGGTCGACCACGAGGTCGAGCGCCAGGGCTTCCCCCGGAACCTGCTCGGCGCGCCTCGGTCTAGGTCCAGCTCTTGGAGATCTCCCCGACCTCAACCCTGCGGGCACATCGGACACTTACCCAACACAAGGCGCCCCCGAATCAAACAAATCGCGGGGTCGAGGGGCCGAAGCCGGCCTCGATCTCAGCCGAGGCGCTCGATGATCGTCGCGTTGGCCTGTCCGCCGCCCTCGCACATCGTCTGGAGTCCGTAGCGGCCACCTGTGCGCTCGAGCTCGTTGAGCATCGTGGCGAGGATCCTTGCTCCCGAGCAGCCAGTCGGGTGCCCGATCGCGATGGCTCCGCCATTCGGGTTCACCTTCGCCATGTCGGGGTGGAACTCGCGTTCCCATGCGAGCACCACCGAGGCGAACGCCTCGTTGATCTCGATGACGCTCATGTCCTCGAGTGCCAGCTTCGACTTCTCGAGCACGAGGTGAGTGGCAGGGATCGGAGCAGTCAGCATTATCACGGGGTCGTTGGCGGCGACCGCGAAAGTGTGGAACCTCGCGCGTGGCCGAAGCCCAAGCGCGATGGCGCGCTCCTCGCTCATCACGAGCACCGCCGCCGCGCCGTCGGATATCTGCGACGAAGTCCCGGCGGTCACAAGGCCGTCCTCGGCGAACGCGGGCGCGAGGGATGCGAGCTTCTCGAGGCTGGTGTCGCGCCGCACGCCCTCGTCCCGGTCGAGCATCTCACCGGAAGTCCCGAGATCCGCCGAGCTCGCTGCCGCCGGCGAAGCCGGGGGCGAGGAAGAGAGCGGAAGGATCTCCGACGTGAACCGCCCTTGATCACAGGCGAGCGCTGCTCGCCTGTGGGACTCGAGCGCGAACCGGTCCATCTCGTCCCGGCTTATCTTCCAGCGCTTCGCTATCTCCTCGGCGGAGAGGCCTTGGTGGATGAACTCGTAACGCGAATGCACGCTCGGGCCATACGCCTCGCCCGGGCCCGGGTCGGTGGTGGAGCCGATCGGCACCCGGCTCATCGACTCGATGCCTGCGCCGATCACCACGTCCATCGCTCCGGACATCACCGCCTGAGCCGCGAAGTGGATCGCCTGCTGCGCGGAGCCGCACTGGCGGTCGACGGTCGTGCCGGGGACCGTGTCGGGGAAGCCCGCGGCCAGCACGGCGTTGCGTCCGATGTTCATCGCCTGCTCGCCGACGGTCATGGTGCAGCCCATGACGACGTCCTCCACGATCGCGGGGTCGAGGTCGTTGCGCTCGACGATGGCACGCAGGGGGGCTGCGGCGAGATCGACTGCGTGCCAGCCCGAAAGCCGGCCGCCGCGACGCCCCACCGGGGTGCGCACGGCATCGACTATCACTGCGTTCGGCACGACCCTCATTGTTGCCCAGCGGCTGACTGTGTGTCAGATTTCGCCCCCATGCAGCTCATCGGCGGTCGATCTTGGACCTGAGGTTCACCGAGGAGGAAGATCGCTTCCGTCACGAGGCGAGAGCGTGGCTCGAGGCTCACGTTCCCGGAACGAAGCGCGGCACCGAGCCGCTTGCGTCGGTCGACACCGCCGAGGGCTTCGAGGCTCACCGTGCCTGGGAGCGAACGATGTACGACGATCGCTGGTCGGTGGTTTCGTGGCCCGAGGAATTCGGCGGGCGCGGTGCAGGACTCATCGAGTGGCTGATCTTCGAAGAGGAGTACTACCGGGCGCGTGCACCGGTGCGCGTCAACCAGAACGGGATATTCCTTCTCGGTCCCACCCTCTTGGAGTTCGGCACGCCAGAGCAGAAGGAGCGACATCTCCCGAAGATGGCCTCGGGGGAGGAGGTCTGGTGCCAGGGCTGGTCCGAACCCGACGCCGGGAGCGACCTCGCCTCGATTCGAAGCCGAGCGGAGCCGACCGGTGGAGACGGCGGCGGTCGCAACGGCACGGGTCGCAACGGCGCCGATTGGATCTTGGACGGGCAGAAGACCTGGTGCAGCCGGGGCGCATTCGCCGACTGGATCTTCGGCTTGTTCAGAAGCGATCCAGCGGCCGAGCGCCACCGGGGCCTCACCTACTTCCTCGTCCCGATGGACTCCCCCGGGGTGACAGTGAGGCCGATCGCCCAGCTCGACGGTGAGACCGGATTCGCCGAGGTCTTCTTCGAGGACGTCGGGGTCCGAACCGACCAAGTGCTCGGAGCGGTCGGTCGAGGCTGGGAGGTGGCGATGGCCACGGCGAGCTCGGAACGCGGCCTGACTCTCAGGAGCCCCGCGCGCTACACCGAGGCGGCCGGGCGCCTGGTCGAGCTCTACAAAGAAAAGTCCGCGCTCGACCCCGCGCGGGCTGCACGCTCGTCCGACGCGGTGGCGCGCGCCGTGGTGGACACCGAGGCGTACAAGCTGCACACCTACTGGACTGCGACCCGGGTGCGCGACGGAGGCTCGGTGGGCCCGGAGGCCTCCATGAACAAGGTGTTCTGGTCCGAGGCAGATGTGGCTCTGCATTCAGCTGCACTCGAGTTGCTGGGGGAGGAAGCCCAGATGCTCGACGACGACGGGAGACCGGGACCCTGGCTCGACGGCTTTCTCTTCTCCCTCGCCGGCCCGATCTACGCGGGCACAAACGAGATCCAGCGCAACGTGATAGCCGAGCGCGTGCTCGGGCTGCCGCGCGGTTGACCCAAGTGGTGGCTCAGGACCTGCGTGATCCGGGACGGGGCGACTTCTGATGAGGTTCGCCTTCGACGAGCAGCAGCTCGAGTTCCGCTCGCAGTTTCGTGCCTACGTCGAGAAGGAGTGCGGCCCGGCCGAGGTGCGCGCCGCTTGGGACTCTCCGACCGGTTGGTCGCAGTCTCGCTGGGCCGCTCTGGCGGAGATGGGGGTGGTGGGCCTCACGGTTCCCGAGTCCCTCGGCGGGCTCGGCTTGGGGATGGTCGACCTGGTGGTGCTGCTCGAAGAAGCAGGACGCGCCTGTCTCCCCGAGCCGCTGCTCGAGACGGTCGCTCTGGGGGTGCCGGTCCTCGCATCGGCCTCGGGAGAGCGCGCGCCGGGGATACGACTGGACTGGCTCCCTCGGGTGGCAGCAGGAGAGGCGGCGCTGGCAGTCGGGCTGTCCTCCATGCCCGCCGTGGCGGGCGCACAGGGCGCTCATCTGTTGCTCCTGGAGCATCGCCCTCCGAGCTCGGTCGAGATCCACGCCGTGCCCGGTGACGAGGTCCGACAAAGGCCCCGGCCGGTGCTCGACCGGTCGCGACGACTTTCGGAGGTCGCCTGGGAGCCCTCGGCCGCGACCCTTGTCGCCAGCGGCGACGAAGCAGAGCTCGCCCTGCGCGCTCTCGCGGACAGAGCGGCGATGGGCTCGGGGGCGCTGCTTCTCGGAGTCGCCGACAGGATGATCACGATGGCCGCTCAGCACGCGATGGACCGCAACCAATTTGGCAAGCCCATCGGGTCCTTCCAGGCGGTCAAGCACCATCTTGCGAGCGCCCTCGTTCGTCTCGAATTCGCCAGGCCTCTCGTCTACAGGGCGGCTTGGTCTCTCGACGTCGGCGATCCCGATGCCTCCGTGCACGCGTCGATGGCGAAGGCCCAAGCCTCGGATGCGGCCGAATGCGCGGCGCTGACCGCACTGCAGGTGCATGGGGCGATCGGGTACACGTGGGAGCACGATCTCCATCTCTGGATGAAGCGAGGCTGGGCCCTCTCCGCTTCGTGGGGAGACGCGGCTTCACACAGGGCAAAGGTGCTCGAGGCCCGCGTGGCCTCTATCGACTGACTTCGTCCCCGCTCTAGTCGAAGATCCATCGCGTCGGGGACCCGGTGAAGTCTGCGGTGGCGATCCCGATGACCCGGGTAGGCCGGATGCGAAAACAGGCGTTCACCTCCGGGTCGAGCATCTCCAACGTGTAGTCCGTCGAGTACTTCCGGTTCTCGAGGTCCAGCACCAACTCCAGGGTCGCGAGGTCGTCGACGATCTCGGCTGTGCCCTCCATGACTACGGCTTCGCCGGCGTCGTCGGTCGCGACCGAGCAGCGCGGGTTCGAAACAAGGTTCAGCGTCTTTCGAGATTCACGGCTGGAGCTGAACCACAAAGACGTGTCGTGCCACATGCCCCATACCGCCATGAGATGCGGCCGACCGTCGGGGCGGACCGTCGCGACCCAGTAGTCGTGCGACCTTGCGAGGCGCTCCTCGGCCCAGGACCATGGGAGAAGCCCGGCTCCCTCCGCAGCGGGCTTGATCCCGTATCCCGGCATGTGCGGGCGGTTTGTCTCCGGCACCTCGACGCCCTCAGTCGGTCTTCCAAAGAGAGGTGGCATCAACGTACTGAGCGGTGCACGGATGCCCGTGCGCGACGCTCACCGACATGTCGGCGTCCTCCGACGCCGGCACCCGCACGATGGTGCTTGAACGCGTTCCGTAGGACTCTGTGTGGACGCACGCGGCGAGCGTCTCCGGTGCTCGTTCGAAATTCTCCTGGGGCGACGCCCCCGTCGCAGCCCCCTCGGGCAACGGGGGCAGGCTGTGGTCACCGAGCACCACCCGGAGCCGGTCGAGGAGGGCTTCTGCATTCGGGCCGCGCTGGTCGACGTGTCCCATCAATCGGCGAACGTTGTCGACCTTTGCAGAGGGCGACCCGAGAGGAAGGTTCTCGAGTACGTGGAGCCCAGGGGGAAGCTCGACCACTGCCGGCTTCTCACCGGTCATGTCGATCGAGAAGAGTGAGCGACGGTCACCGACGAGGATCGACGAAGGGTTGTAGAGGGCGGGGTCGAACCTGCCGAAGAAGTCCTCGACGGCATCCTCGGACTTTGTGTGCTGCACGAGTGCCAGAGGCAGCTCGCCGCGCGATCGCTTGGACGGGTCTCGCCCTCCGGGCGAGGGCCTGTTGGTCAATGCCGCCACGAGCCCTCGATCGTTCACCGCCAGCCACGTCCCGCCGGCGAGCTCGTCGCGTCCTCCGAGGATCCTCGGACGCGAATCCTGCAGGACGGTGATGGCGGTCGCCGGGCGTTCCAGGCGCTCGTCTCGATTGGCACCCACCACCAACGGCGCGGACTCGTCGACGCGCGACACCATGACGAGAAGGCACACCGAGGCCCAGGGTAGCGGGCGGTCGCGAGCCTCGGTCGATGACGCCGGGGAGCGAACTCCCTGGACAAGCGGGCCATGGCCGTACCTGACACACCGTCAGATCGCTGGGTAGGCTGGCTCGGTGAGCGACCTTCCCAGGATCATCTCGGTCGACGACCACGTGGTGGAGCCACCCGAAGTGTGGCAAGACCGCTTGCCTGCCAAGTACCTCGACACCGGGCCGCGCATCGTGCGCGCCCCCATGGGGGAGATCACCTTCGTCGGGGGGAAGCTCACGGTGAAGCCCGGGAGCGAGGGGCATCCTGTCGACTGGTGGTACTACGAGGACCTGAAGCGCCCTCTGCTTCGCGTCGACGCCGCCGTCGGAGTCCCACGCGACGAGGTGACGATGAACGGCGTCACCTACGAGGACATGAGACCCGGTGCCTATCAGGTCAAGCCGCGCCTCGAGGACATGGACACCAACCACATCGAGGCCTCGCTGTGCTTTCCCACGTTCCCGAGGTTCTGCGGCCAGACCTTCACAGAGGCCAAGGACAAGGAACTCGGTCTTTTGTGCGTGCACGCATACAACGACTGGATGGTCGAGGAGTGGTGCGCGCACTCCGACGGCCGGCTGATCCCTTTGTGCATCGTCCCGTTGTGGGATGCGGAGCTCGCCGCCGCCGAGGTGCGCCGCAACGCCGAGCGCGGGGTGCGCGCCGTCTGCTTCAGCGAGATACCCCCGTTCCTCGGGCTGCCGTCGGTGCACGATCCCGACAATTACTGGGACCCGTTCTTCAGGGCGTGCGCCGAGACGTCGACCGTCGTCAACATGCACATCGGCTCGTCTTCGAAGATGCCCTCCACCTCGTCCGACGCGCCGCCGGCCGTCGGGTCGACGCTCACGCATACGAACGCCACCTTCTCCGTCGTCGACTTCTTGTTCTCCGGAGTGCTGGTGCGCTTCCCTCAGCTGCAGCTGGCGTACTCGGAGGGTCAGATCGGCTGGATCCCTTACATCCTCGAGCGGGCCGACATCGTGTGGTCCGAGAACCGGGGCTGGGGTGGAGTGGCGGACAAGATCCCCGAGCCACCTTCGACCTACTTCCGGCGCCAGATCACAGGCTGTTTCTTCAACGACGCGCACGGTCTGCGGTCGGTCGAGGAGATCGGTGTGGACAACATCACGTACGAGTCCGACTACCCGCACTCGGACTCCACCTGGCCCGAGACGAAGGAGATAGCAGAGCGGCAAATGGCTCACCTCGACGACGAGACGAAGTACAAGATCGTCCGGGGAAACGCGATCCGTCTCTTCGGTCTCGACCACCTGGCCCCGTAGCAAGCCCCAGGCTGCCCGGCACTCGCCCCGTGGACCTCAGGTACTCCGATTCGGAGCTGAAATTCCGTGCCGGGCTGCATGACTGGCTCGCCGATGTGCTGCCGAAGCTTCCGCCGCCTCCCGACGCGTCCGACTGGCCCGCCCGTCGCTCCTACGACACCAAGTGGCAGCGGATGCTCTACGACGCCGGCTATGCCGGGATCGACTGGCCCACCGACGGCGGTGGCCGTGGTGCGAGCCCCGTCGAGCAGCTGATCTACCTCGAGGAGCTCGAGCGAGCACACGCGCCCTACGTCGGCGTGAACTTCGTCGGGCTGCTGCACGCGGGCCCGACGATCGCTGTCGAGGGCATAGCGGAGCAGAGGTCGAAGTTCCTCCCCCCGATCCTTCGTGGTGAGGAGGTTTGGTGCCAGGGATTCTCGGAGCCGGGAGCGGGAAGCGACCTGGCTGCTCTTCGCACGCGGGCGGTGCGAGACGGGGACGACTACGTGGTGAGCGGGTCCAAGATCTGGACGTCGCACGCAGAGGTCGCCGACTTCTGCGAGCTGCTCGTGAGAACCGGGCCCGAGGGGGAGCGTCACCGGGGGATCACCTGGCTGGCGATGCAGATGGACAGTCCGGGAATCGAGTTTCGCCCGCTGCGCACGATCGCGGGCTCCACGGAATTCGGACAGTTGTTCCTCGATCAGGTCCGCATCCCGGCTGCCAACAGGCTCGGCGAGGAGGGGGACGGATGGCGAGTCGCCATGGTCACCTTGAGCTTCGAGCGGGGGACTGCGTTCGTCGGGGAGGTGCTTCAGTCGATGGAGCTGTTGAGCTCGCTGGGTGAGCTGGCACGGCGAAGCGGTGCGTGGAGCGACCCGGAGATCCGCCGGCGCACTGGTGAGATCGGAGCCGAGCTCGACGCACTGTGGGCTCTCGCCCGCCGCAACATCTCGAACGCAGCGCGCACCGGAGTCCCCGGCATCGGCGGGAGCGTCTACAAGCTCGGCCTCTCGGAGGCCCGGCAACGTCTCGCCGACCTGGGGATGGACCTCGTGGGGCGGGCGGGGCTCGCCTGGGACGAGCTCGAGGGGCGAGACGGCTCGGGGGTGCTCGGCAACGCCGAGATCGTCGGAACCTGGGTGCACAGCTTGTCGCGCACGATCGCGGCAGGCACCTCGCAGATCCAGCGCAACATCATTGCCGAGCGGATTCTCGGCCTCCCGAAGTAGCGCCGGGACCACGGGAACAGCGAAGCACGGGATCACTGGAGCGCGAAAGACAAGTCGTGGACTTCGAACTCTCGGACGAAGAAGCAGCTCTCGCCGACTCGGTGCGCGGGCTCTGCGCGTCGCGGTTCCCTCTAGAGCGCCTGCAGGAGATCGCCACGAGCGCGTCGGAGCCGCCGGTCGAGCGCGCGGCGGAGCCCTCGGCGCCTGACGTCCTCGACACGGTGGGATGGGAAGCCCTTGCTTCCTCCGGGGTTTTCTCGCTGCAGGTGCCCGAGACCGAAGGTGGCGTCGGGCTCGGCATGGCCCCCGCAACCGTCGTGTTCGAGGAGCTCGGCCGCGCGTTGGTCCCGGGCCCCCTCGTGGCGTCGCATCTCGCAGCACGACTCGGAGTCCCTCCGTTGGGTGACGCGGCCGAGGGCAAGCTGCTCGTCGGTTCGCTGCGTCCCTTCCTCCCGACCGGCCCCGATTCGCTCTCGCCTCTCCTCGTTCCCCATCTCCCCTCATTAGGGGCATTGGTCATCACGAGCGAGGACGGCCTCAGGTTGATCGATCCGGCCGCGCTCGACGCGACCCGCGTCCGACGCTCGCTCGATCCACTCACCCCGATGTGGCTCGTCGACTCCCTCCCCGAAGGGGACCCAGTCGGCGTCCCAGGAGATGCGGCGTGCTGGCTTCGCGACGAGTCGATCCTCACGGGTGCCCTGCTCGTGGGACTGGCAGCGAAGTGCGTCGACATGGCGGTCTCCTACGCCAAGGAACGTGAGCAGTTCGGCAGGCCCATCGGCGCGTTTCAGGCCGTCAAGCACATCTGCGCGGACATGCTGGTGCGAGCCGAAGTCGCGCGCGTGTCGGTGCAGTGCGCCGGATTGACGGTCGATCAGCCGGATGTGGGTGATGCGGACCGAGCAGCAGCCGGCGCCGCGTTGCTCGCGGCAGAGGCCGCGGTGAAGAACGCCAAGGCGTGCATCCAGGTGCACGGAGGGATGGGCTTCACGTGGGAGGTGCCGGCGCACCTGTTCCTCATGAGAGCCCGCGTGCTCGCGGAGTCGATCGCGCACCGCTCAGAGCTCTCGGAGCTCGTGGCGGACCGGTACTGAGGAAGTTCGAGGGGAGCGAGCGATGCCAGAACCGCTTGAGCATCTTGACCAGTCGGTCCAGGTCATACCACCGGGAAAGGTCGCTTACGGCATCCAGCTCCCGGTGCAGTCGCAGTCGACGATCTATGTGGAGGAATGGGAGCTCGGCGCGGGGCCAGAGGAGATCGCCCGTGTTGCTCGGCAGGCCGACCAGAGCGGGTTCTTCTACGTCGCGGTCTGCGACCACACGGCGATCCCCCGCCGGCTGGCCGGGGCGATGGGCACGACTTGGTACGACACTGTGGCGACGCTCGGGTGGCTGGCCGGGCTCACCACGAGGGTCCGGCTGCTTTCCCACGTCTACATCGCGGCGCTCCGCCACCCCCTTCGAGCGGCGAAGGAGATGGCGACCCTTGACGTCCTTTCAGGGGGTCGAGTGATCGTGGGTGTCGGAGCGGGACACGTCAACGAGGAGTTCGAACTCTCCCAGCGCGACTTCAAGAGCCGGGGAAAGCTGACAGACGAAGCGGTCGACGGGATCGTGGCGGCGCTCACCGAGGAGTTCCCCGTCCTTCGGGGACCGCAGTGGCCGGCTTCGGACCTGGGGGTGAGTCCCCGACCCGTGCAGCGGCCGCGACCTCCGGTGTGGATAGGCGGTTCGTCAAGAGCGGCTCTGCGAAGAGCAGCGCTGCGCGGAGACGGTTGGCTGCCGCAGTCACCCAAGCGCGAAGACATGCCGGGCCAGATCGCCCATATCCTCGGGCTGCGTCACGAGTTTCGAAACGGGCTTCCCATCGAGATCGGGGCTCTCGCCGGCTCCTTCCACGTCGGCGACCCATCGTGGGACTTGCCGCGCGGGACCGTGTCGGGCAGCCCCGAGAAATTGGCGGAGAACCTTCGAGTCCTCCTGGACATGGGCGTCTCGCACCTGCAGATGCGGTTCCCGAGCCGCTCCGTCGACGAGCTGTGCGAGCAGATGGCCGCGTTCGGAGAGCTAGTCGCCCCTCTTCTCGGCTGACCTCCTTCGGATTCTCGCCGACGCCCTCACCGAAATGGTGTGTGGGGCGGGAAGCCCAGGCATTCTGCTGCAAGGTGGCCGTGAGGAACTGAGCGAGGTCGATCCTCGACGATTCTCATAACCCGAGTGGGTGAACACGAGAACAGGAGAGGGCAGACCATGAGCAATACGACGACGCTGTCGGGCAACCTGACTCGCGACCCGGAGATCCGCTACACGCGCGACGGCCAGGCCAGTGCCAACTTCGGACTGGCGGTGAACAGACGATGGCAGTCGCGCGGGTCCGACGAGTGGGAGGAGGTCACATCCTTCTTCGACGTCGTCTGCTGGCGCGACCTCGCAGAGAACGTCGCATTGAGCTTGGTCAAGGGGAGCAGGGTGATCGTCACCGGCCGGCTCGAACAGCGGACCTGGGAAAACGATGCAGGGGAGCGTCGCAGCCGTGTCGAGGTGAGCGCCGAGGACGTCGGTCCGTCGCTGCGGTTCGCCACCGCCGAGGTTACGAGAGCTGAGCGCCGGGTCCCCGACGCCCTCGCTCCGGACGGAAGCTCCGACCCGTCCGGGGATCCCGAGGTGATCGGGTCCGGAGCCTGACCGGCATGACCGGATCCCCGGGAAGCTGGGCCTCCCGGGGTATCCGGAGCCGGCTCATGTCACGACCACAGCGCCTTTCGAGATAAGGAGACAGGTTGCATGTACCCATGGATCGTCGGACCATTCGTCGCAAGCGGAGCCCTGCTGGGAATCGAGAAGCACATGACTCCGGTGGGGGTGCTCGCGGCACTCGCCACGAGGGTCGTGCGTGACCACGGAATCGCTTTGGTGACGCTGCTTCTCGGCGCGATGCTCGCGCTCGGGATCATGATCGCCAGCCGACTCGGAAACCCAGACGAGTCCGCGACGGAGCGTCCCTTCGAGCCGCCGCCGCTCCCACCTGCGACGTGATGCCCGACAGCGACGACGAGAACGTCGCCGTGCGCTTCGCTCCGGTCCTCGTCCTCTCGAAGCTCGAGGCATTCGAGCTATGCGAGGCGTGTGCCGAGGCCGAGCGGGCATTGCTGCGTTCTGGCAGAGCGAGCGAAGCGGCGCGGATCGCCGCCCTTTTCGAGCTGGCAGAGGCAAGGCTCACCGCGAGGTGAGCGTCCTACTCCGAAGGTTCGAAATCGAGTGAAAGAGAATTGACGCAGTAGCGCAAACCCGTCGGAGCAGGGCCGTCGGGGAAGACGTGGCCGAGGTGGCCGCTGCATCGCGCGCAGGTGATCTCCGTGCGACGCATCCCGATCGAGCGGTCCTCGTGCTCCTCGATCACTCCGTCGGCGACCGCACTGGTGAAACTGGGCCATCCGGAGCCCGAGTCGAACTTGTCGTCGCTCCTGAACAGCTCGGCACCGCAGGCGGCGCATCTGAAGAGTCCCGGATCGTGGACGTCGAGGAGCGTCCCGGTCCACGCGGGCTCGGTGCCTTTCTCGCGCAGGACGTGGTACCGGTCCGGTGAGAGCTCGGCCTTCCATTCCGATTCCGGCTTGACGATCTCAGGGCTCATGAGTTCCTCCTGGTCCTCGTAGGCGTTTCCTGCGGCTTTGCTAGCGTCGTCCCGGAAAACGCCTACGACCTGCAGCTTGTAATACACCAAACCGATGGAACTGCGCGACAGCCCTGACGACGCCTCGTTTCGCGCCGAAGCGCGCTCGTGGCTCGAGTCCAACCTCACCGGTGAGTTCGCCCTGGCGAGGGGTCTCGGGTACGCGGGATCCCAACACGAGGGCCGCGAGATCCGCGTCGCATGGGAGCGGCATCTCGGCGAAGCCGGCTGGACGTGCGTCGGGTGGCCCAAGCAATGGGGCGGGCGCGGAGCCACTATGTCGCAGCAGGTCATCTGGAACGAGGAGTACGTCCGGGCCGAAGGCCCCGCGCGAGTGGGAGTCATGGGCGAGGGGCTCCTCGGTCCAACGTTGATCGCCTACGGAACCGACGAGCAGAAGAGCCGATTCCTCGATCCGATACGTCTCGGGACCGAATTCTGGTGCCAGGGGTATTCGGAACCCGGTGCGGGTTCAGACTTGGCGAGCCTGCAGACCAAGGCCGTGCTCGACGGCGACGAGTGGGTGATCGACGGCCAGAAGGTCTGGACGTCTTATGCACAATGGTCCGAGTGGTGCTTCGTGGTGTGCCGTACGGATCCCACTGCTCCGCGTCACCGAGGCCTCTCGTATCTCCTCGTGCCGATGGACCAGCCCGGCATCGAAGTGCGTCCCATCCGTCAGATCATGGGAACTTCGGAGTTCAACGAGGTTTTCTTCGACGGCGCACGCACCAAGGCGGACCTCGTCGTCGGGAAGGTGAACGATGGCTGGCGCGTGGCGCTCGCAACCCTGGCATTCGAGCGCGGTGCCGGTCTGCTCGGGGACATCCTCCAGTTCCACCAGCAGCTCGAGCAAGTGATGGAGACGGCTAGGAAGAACGGCAGATCATCCGATCCCGTCATCCGCCAGCGTCTGGCCCGGGCATGGGCGCGTCTATACATCCTCCGTCTGAACGTCCTCAGGTCGCTGACGGGCATCGAGGGCCCCGTGGCATCGCCGCAGGCGTCCATCGCAAAGCTCTTCTGGGCGAACTGGCACCGCGACCTCGGCGAGCTTGCGATCGACGTAGAAGGAACAGAGGCGACCGTCTCGGGCCTGCGAGCTGAGGCCGGCTCCGATGTACCGGAAGGGTCGGCTGCGCCGTACCCCGTTACGGAGTCCCAGCGCATCTTCCTCTTCACCCGCGCCGAGACCATCTACGGCGGCTCGAACGAGATCCAGCGAAACATCATCGGCGAGCGAGTGCTCGGCCTTCCCCCCGAGCCCAAGGTCGCCGACCGATGAGTGATACGAGGGCTCCCGACTCCCCGAACCCACCGGCGCCGCACGGATTGCTGGAGGACAAGGTGGTCGTGGTGACCGCAGCGGCCGGCACCGGGATCGGTTTCGCCACCGCTCGCCGCTGTGTCGAGGAGAAGGCGACGGTCGTTATCTCGGACACTCACGAGAGGCGCCTTCTAGAGGCCGCAACCGCCATCGAGGAGATCTCGGGAACCCGACCACTCGCCGTGCCGTGCAACGTGACCGTCGAAGACGACGTGAGGCGACTCTACGACGCTGCTCTCGAAGAGCACGGAAGGATCGACGTCGCGGTGAACAACGCCGGTCTCGGGGGCAACGTGCCGATCGTCGACATGACCGACGACCAGTGGGCAGCGGTGCTCGACGTCACTCTCACGGGGACGTTCAGGTGCATGCGCGCCGTGCTCCCTCATCTCTACGAGAGGGGAGAAGGAGTCGTCGTGAACAACGCGTCGGTGCTCGGTTGGCGGGCACAGGCCAACCAGGCGCACTACGCCGCGGCAAAGGCCGGGGTCATGGCCCTGACTCGATGTGCCGCGGCAGAAGCTGCACCTCGCGGGGTCCGAGTGAATGCCGTCTCGCCGAGTCTCGCGATCCACCCTTTCCTGAACCGTGTCTTCCCGGACGAAGAGTTGGCCCAGCTGAGAGAGCAGGAGTTGTTCGGCCGTTCGGCCGAGACATGGGAAGTGGCGAACGTCATCGTGTTCCTGGCGAGCGACTATTCGTCTTATATGAGCGGCGAGATCGTGTCGGTCTCGAGTCAGCATCCTTGAGGCCGGCGTGGACCTCCCAGGCGAAGAAGACCCTCGTGCCGACATCTACTCGGGCTCTGTCCCCCAGGTCGTAGCCGACGCCGCCCGCAACTACGAGCATGCCGATGCAGTAGTCGATCGAGCTCCCGACGGCACAGTGGTTCGAATCTCGTTCGAGCAGCTCGCCGACAAGGCGCTCGATGTGACGCGTGCCGCCGTCGCGGCAGGCATCCATCACGGTGACCGCGTCGGGATATGGGCTCCTAACTGCGCCGAGTGGGTTGTCTGCTCGCTCGGTCTGCTCGGGGCGGGTGCCGTCCTCGTTCCGCTCAACACCCGGTTCAAGGGTCCTGAGGCTTCGTACGTGCTGAGGACGTCGGGAGCTCGCGCGCTCTTCAGCGTCCGGGGCTTCCTGGGGATCGACTACCCGGCCATGCTCGAGGGGGAGGAGCTGCCCGCACTCGAGCGAATAGTGCTGCTTCGTGACGACGTGGGCATCCCGAGCGAGCCGACGACCACAGACGAAGTCCCCATCTTCGGCTGGAGCGAGTTCATCGAAGGCGCGAACGGCATGGTCGAGTCCGCTGACGGGGTCGTCGGGGTGGCGGTGAGCGGGCACCAGGCTCGCAACCGCTGGCAAGCGGTGAGGGCCCACGATCTATCCGATGTCATCTTCACGTCGGGGACCACTGGGCGCCCCAAAGGTGTGATGTGCACCCACGGTCAGAGCCTGCGCACTTTCGCGACGTGGGCGAGGATCGTCGGCCTGGAGGCCGGCGACAGCTACCTCGTCGTGAACCCGTTCTTCCACACTTTCGGGTACAAAGCCGGCATCCTGGCCTCGCTCATGACGGGGGCGACGATCGTCCCGGAGCCCGTCCTCGACATTCAGCGCGTGATCGAGACGATCGAGACGGAGCGGATAACCGTTCTTCCGGGTCCGCCCACCCTCTACCAATCGCTTCTGGACCATCCCGGCCGAGAGGACCACGACCTCTCCAGCCTTCGTCTCGCCGTGACCGGGGCGGCCATGGTCCCGGTGGAGCTGGTGCGGCGCATGCGTGAGGAGCTGGGCTTCGACACAGTCCTAACCGCCTACGGGCTCTCGGAGTCGACGGGTGTCGTCACCGTTTGTCGTCGCGGTGACGACGCCGAGACCATCGCCACCACCTCGGGGCGCGCGATCCCCGACGTGGAGGTGCGCGTCGTGGACGACACCGGGAGCGAGGTCGCGAGGGGAGCGGCCGGCGAGATCGTGGTGCGGGGGTACACCGTCACCACCGGCTACCTGGGAGATCCGACGGCAACGGCAGAGGCGATAGACCCGCAGGGCTGGCTCCACACCGGTGACGTCGGGATCATGGACGACGCCGGCAACGTTCGGATCACGGACCGGAAGAAGGACATGTTCGTGGTGGGCGGCTTCAACGCCTATCCGGCGGAGATAGAGCGTGCCCTCTCGGAGCACCCCGGGGTCAGCCAGGTGGCCGTGATCGGAGTCCCAGACGAGAGGCTCGGGGAGGTGGGGT
>DAIQQK010000069.1:0-16520 GCA_036786835.1 Acidimicrobiales bacterium
GGCAAGGCATTCGGGGGGATGGTTCCCGATCGGCACGACGATGAGGTCCACCCACCGCAGCTCTCGAAGACCAAAGAGGCAGTGGCGAGTCTCAGCGGCCGTAGCTGAGCGAAAGGGAGGAGGCGTGCCCAAGACGACGTGGCCAAAAGTACGTCCGGAGCTGACTGAACGTCAGCGAGAGGTGATGGACGACTGGTACACCCATTGGCTTGGTGAGGAGCTTCCCGGGTCCTTCGGCTGGATCTACAGGTTCAACCACTCGTACCCGCTGCGGACTGCTGTCCCGGGCGGACGAACACTGGAGATCGGGCCCGGGAACGGTGACCACCTCGAATTCGAGAACCTCGCTGACCAAGAGGAGTACGTGGCCCTCGAATTGCGGGAGTCCCTCTCACGGCAGATCGGTGGCACCAGCGGGCATGTTCGTGTCGTCGTTGGTGACTGCCAGGAGAGGTTGGCGTTTCCTGACGATCATTTCGACCGGGTGCTGGCTATACACGTGCTGGAACACCTCGAGAACCTCCCATCTGCCCTGAAGGAAGTAGACAGGGTTCTGAAGCCGAGCGGCTTCTTCTCAGTCGTGATCCCGTGTGAAGGCGGCCTCGCCTATTCACTCGGTCGAAAGTTGACCACGAAGCGGACCTTCGAGAAGCGTTACCATATGCAGTACGAGTGGTTCATCCGCTATGACCACATCAATCGGGCTCGCGAGGTCTTACAGGAGCTTCGATCAGTATTTCAGGTGGTGGATCGAACGTTCGCACCTCTACGTGTTCCATCCATTGATACGAACCTGCTCATAGGACTCACATTGAGATCTCGCCGAGGTCACGATGATGGAAGCTAGGAGATCTGTGCAGATCGGTGCGCTGCCGCCGCCCAACCAAAGGACCCGGTGGAATGTTGAATGACGAAGAGGCGAACGAGTTCATCGGGGCGTCGGACTTCGTATGGCATCAGATATTTCACCTCAGTGAAAACGTAGCGACACCGGGGGCGAACGATATCGAATGGCTCGTTGACCGCGTTGGCCTCCCGCGCGAGCTCAAAGGGGCAACCGTGCTCGACGTGGGCACGACAAATGGCGGAGCGGCCTTTATCGCTGAACAACGCGGAGCGGACCGAGTCGTAGCGGTGGACATTTATGGTCCCGATCGATTCGGCTTCAACCGAATAAAGCAAGCCATTGGAGCCAGTGCCGAGTTCGTCCAGAGCAGTATCTATGAGCTACCCGCCGTGCTCGAGAATGAACAGTTCGATGAGGTGCTCTTCCTCGGTGTCCTCTATCACTTGCGTCACCCGCTGCTGGCCCTCGATTCGCTGCGAGCCCTCACCAGGGGTCGGCTGTATGTGGAAACCGCCATATACGGAGAACGTTCTGACCCTCCAACGACGCAGTTCTTTCGTCGAGACGAGCTCGCTGGTGATAGTTCGAATTGGTTTGTGCCCACCATCAGTTGCCTTGTCGACTGGGTCGAGTCCTCCGGTTTCGTGGTCGACCGCGTCGAACACTGGCCGGTCGACCAGCCGACGCGTGCATGCGTGGCCGCCCACCCTGCGAGCGGCCCTCCCGAGTTCATTCAGCTCAGCTATGAGGTTCCAATAAAGGTCGTTCCGGAGTCAGCGGTGAGCCAGAGGTAGGTTGGGGCGATGCCCTACCATCCGGATGGATGGGAGCGGCACGTCGGCGGGCGTAGGACAACGGACCCTATTCGGCGAACCTCGATGACGCTTCGTTTGAAGAAATGCATCCAATCAGAGCGACCCCCTTTGCTGCCCGATGTCAGTTCGGCGGGTCTCGCCGTCACGATTCGGTAAACAGAGCGGGATGCGATGATCGGGCCGCCCGTCATGGGTAGAGAGGCATTGGCGGTACCTACCCTGGAGCGACGACGACCGACACTTTCGGTCTGCTGCATCGCTGGGGGCTTCCTCGCACGAACGGCGGTGGTTCTGCATCAGTACCGAGACATAGCGGACGAGATCGTTTGTGCCGTGGACTCACGGGTGCCTGCCGATGAGTTGTCCCAGCTCAAGGGACATGCCGACGTGGTCGTCAGATGCGACGTCAGCCCGGCTACAGGCATCGAGAGGAACCTCGGATGGCTCTACGCGCTCTGTCGGGGCGATTGGATCTTCCGGATCGACAATGACGAATCCGCGAGCATGTCACTGTTGGACATCCTTCCGAACCTGATGCAGGCAGACGACGTGGTGCAGTACATATTTCCATCGCGTTGGCTCTTTCCGGACAGCCACCATTTCCTGGATGAAGAACCATGGTCCCTCGATCGTCATATTCGCCTCGTTCGCAACGTGCCCGCGCTCATTCGCTTCCAGGGGCTGCAGCACACGGAGATTGACCTCGTGCTCCCGCACCGGTACGTGGACACTCCCTTCTATCATCTGGATTGCATCGCGTCCGCGATGGAGTATCGCATCGACAAGGCATCACGGTACGAGAGCTACCGCCCTGGTGTCCGAACTGAGCAAGGGCATCCTGTCAACAACTTCTATCTTCCTGAACGGTTCCAGACGAAGCCGACGCGGTCCGTGCCCGAGGAGGACCGACCGCTTGTCGATGACGTGTTCCGGGCGGGCTCGCAGGCTTCGAACCTTGCGCCGGGGGAAAGGCGATGGACCGGACAACCGGTCAGTCATGCGCGCCAAGACGAGGTAGACCGCTTTTGGGCCTACCGCGAGGTTCCTGAGTCTGCCTATCGGGCCACCTGGCTGCTCCGGCCCGACGTCTCTCAGATGCAGACGGACGAACTTCGCTCAGTCTTCGTGGTGGTACGCAACGATGGAAGCGAGCGCTGGCCTTGGGGCGAGGACCGGCCCCAGATCCAGCTGGCGACTCGCTGGCTGACCGCAGACGGTACCGCGATGCGGTTCAACAGCATTCGGACGCCGTTTACCGCCGATGTCCATCCGGGTACAATCGTTCGCCAGCCTATGACACTGCAGGCCCCTCCCGAGCCTGGTGAATACCTGCTCGAACTCGACCTCGTCCATGAGCACGTTCGTTGGTTCGGGTGTGGCATCCATTTGCCGGTCACGGTTCACCGCAAGAGTGCGTGAGGAAGAACTCCCGCGGCCAGGGACAAGGCGGGACAGGAGCCCGCTGGGGGCTGAGCTCGGCTATATGCTTCTGACCCTCTCGCCTCGGCGATCGGAAAGGGGAATGGGACACAGACTCAATCTGTGAGTCTGTGTCCCGTCAATCCAGATGACAAAACAATTGCCGATCCCACCAGTCGGAATGCGTGCGCTCGTTGGCGACACCAACGAGGCGAGCTTTGATAATCCAACCGGCGTTCCGATCTTTGCGGATCTCGGAGACGAGTTCTACGACTCCGTGTTTGATCTTGGCTCCGGTTGTGGCCGCTTGGCGCGCCAGCTTCTGCAACAATCCCCCCGCCCGAAGGCCTACTTGGGAATCGACCTCCACGCGGGCATGGTCCGGTGGTGTCGCAACAATCTGACGGCTGCCGATCCAAACTTCCGGTTCCTGCATCACGATGTCTTTGAATTGGGGTTCAATCCGACCGGAAAGCCGCTTGACCGTTCCCAGCCACTCCCGGTGCCCGACGCATACGCCAGCTTGATCATTGCCTGGTCCATCTTCACCCATCTGGTTGAAGACGAAATTCCTTACTACCTAGAGCAGTGCGCTCGAATCCTTCGTTCGAATGGCGTGATCCGCTCGACCTGGTTTCTCTTCGACAAGAACTACTTTCCGATGATGCAGACATTTCAGAACGCCCTGTACATCAATCCGATCAATCCGACGAACGCGGTGATCATCGACCGCTCGTGGTTGCTTGGGACGCTCTCATCCCTCGGTCTCACGGTGGCGCAGAGCAAGCCGCCCAGCACACGTGGTTTTCAATGGGTTATCGATCTCCGCCACGCGGCCCCGGGTGAGGTCCCCACGATCTCCGAGGTGGACGAGGCGCCGTTCGGCTCTCAACGACCTCCGGTGGGTGGTGCCGAGCCTTCCAAGATCGGCCTCAACGATGACAGTGCTGAGGAAGAACGATGATCGATCCCGCTAACGCCACCTGGGGTATGGCGAATCAGCGGGGCGAAATCTCAGACCAAGCGTCAGTTCCGCCCCGCCAACGAGCCAGGATGCCGTGAACTGCACTACTTACGGGCGATCACCGCATACTCGCCGGTCGACCAGCGGTCCTTCTCAAGATCTCCGGTTCCGTTAGGGAAGAGGACGATTGCTTCGGAGAACCCTGCCGCTCGGCAGAGCATCACGGCAACTTCAGGAAAGATGGGGACACGGTGTGTCAGATCCGTCCAGAACGACTTGAAGGCCGAGACGCAGTGTGGGTTCACCGTCTCAGAAATGAAGACACCTCCGGGACGAAGGGCATCAAAGGCCACCTGATGCAATCGGATGAGATCCTCGTACCCCAGATGCTCAATAACCTGGGCAGAGAAGATGGCCCCGATCGAGCTTTCCCGCTGCTCTCCGAGGTAGGAAATCCCGTCGCCGAATTCGACTTGCAGTCCTCGTGCACGAGCGCGCTCAACCATGGACCGATCGAGGTCAATGCCTAGCGATTTCACCCCCGCTTCGGCGAGGAGATCCAGCATTTCACCGCGGCCACAGCCGATGTCAATAACCGGATCGTTGTCGACAAGGTACGGGAGATAGATCCGTTGCCGGTCACGGATGAACTTCTCGGGCCCCCTGAAGACATCTTCGAACTCAGCGTAGGACTGCGGACGTCCCCGATCCCGGCTCAACTTCCTGTAGCCGATCGCCGGCCGGCCGGCATCATCCCGGGTGGACAGCAGGGCGGGGTCGCTCATGTAGGGGATAGCATGCAGTTGGTCGATCATCTCCGCCGATGATTGAGCAACGACTTGCGTTCTTCCTTGGAGCTCCGCCATGTCGGCGTCCAATGAGGAAGTCCGAGAGGCAAGGTCATTGATCCTGGTGAGATGCGCCTGCAAGGCGCGAGTCTGCTCAGACAGTCTTCTGAAGAGATCCACCTGGATGTGACTCGTGGCCGTGTTTGCCTCTCCCAAGTCCGCGAGAAGGCGTCGATCGTTGGCCTCGAGACGAGCCAAAGCCTCGGCTAGGGCCACATTCACCATGCGCTGATGGTCGTCGTGATGACGCTGAGCTCGTAGAACGAGGCGGCGGTAGAACTTGGTGATCCTTGGGAACCTTCTCGACGATGCGTCGAGAGGTGGGCGGGACCTCGCGAACTCTACGAGTGCCAAGGGGTCGAGCCCAGCGTCAGGTCTCGGCTGCGCCGGCGGAATGTCCGGAGAGGGACTCAGGGTCGCGGTCTGGACGATGGCCTCCTCCCGCTGACGCTGGATCGAGTCGAACCGCTCCCGAACGAATTCGGCTCGCTGCTCCGTCGAATGCTGAGCGACCGCATCCAGAGCCCGGCGGCCCACATCTGCCGCCTCGTCCGGGTGCTCATGAACCTGCCGCATCAATCGCGCCGCCTCGTCCAGATCGGGCTCCGCCCACGTGGCACCCTCCGGGTACGGCACACAATTGGCGGGTACGGCGCCCTCGGTCCAGCCGACCAAGTAAGCCGTATCGGCGCTCATGAAATCGAGGTTGCCCGAGTATCCCGTGGCGATCACTGGTTTGCCCAAGCTCATCGCCTCGGCCATGGTCAAGCCGAATCCCTCGCTGCGGTGAAGCGAGACGTAACAGTCAGCTGCGTCCATGAGAGCTGCGAGTTCATCCGCCCCGAGATATCGATCGATCAGCAAGATGTCCGGTCGGTCGGCTACCGCCAATCGCAACCGTTCAAGATCTGGTACGCGTTGATCACCGTTGATGGCCTTCAGCACCAACGTTGCACCATCATCGGGCTCAAAGGCACGGCGATATGCCTCGATAAGGCCGAGCGGGTTCTTGCGTTCGAGCACGCTCAGAAGATCGAAGCAGAACAGGAAGATCGTGCGGTCCTGTGGCAGCCCAAGGGTTGCCCGATCCACGTGCGAAGGAACGGTCGGACGGACGATGGGGTGGGGAACTGCGAACACTGGCTTGGTTGTCGATGAGGCGAGGGCAGCCCGTGTGAACTCCGACACCGCCCACACTTCGTCGACGAGGTCAAAAGCGCCGGAAAACTCCTCTGGAAACACTTCCAGCTCCCACGCCCATTGGCCGATGGTGTATCGCCCAGCGAAGAAGCCCGGTCCAACTTGGCCAGCGAAGATCGGTAATTGGTCGGCGTTGATGGATACGACATTGACGTCAAAGTCCCGCGCACCCTCGTTGTGTCGGTCGTCAAACGTGTGATCTTGGCGGCTCGTTGTGGACGTGTTGACGAGCGTGGCGTACGGGATACCGGCTGCATCGAACGCTTCGGCCAGGAGCCTGGCACCCTGGCCGACGCCCAACTCGGCTCGAAAATATCCGACGAGCAGCACGCCTGGGCGCAGTTTGTCCGGAGGAGCCCACTCCGTGGCTGTCGTCGCCCCGGCACCGCCCCTCGTCTCGGAAGAGGGGAGGGCCTCGGGCCAGCCTGTTGCTGGCGGCCGGGCCAACAGAGGGTGAAGCCGGCCCGCAACCGCCTCTCTGTCGAGCCAATCAAAGAACAAGCGCCGCTCAGACCCTTGGGGGTCGTGAATGACCTGTCGGATGTCAGGGCGGCGGGCGAACAGGGTCGCCTGATAGAGGGTCAGCTGACCCGGATCGTCAGGCACTCCTGGCGGCTCATTGAGCAGGCGCAAGACCTCGTCGGCTCCCTCGGCTTCGAAGGGGTCCGGCGGTGGCGACTCGCCGTTGGCGTCGGCTGCACCGAGCCAGTCACGGTAGAGCTCTCGGATGATGGGATCCAAGGGCACACCATTGGCCATCTGAGCGAGGCCGTAGGGAGCAGTGTCGTCAACGCCGAAGCCATCAGCGAGCAGCAGATCACCGTAGGCATCACAGATCCGCCGCACGGCAGGGTGCTCGCTGAGGAGAATGCGAGGTTTGTCCGTTAGCTGGTGCTTGCTCAAGAGGTGGCGAACCGAAGGGTCATAACCACTGAAATGGAAGAACTTCAGGGGCTCACCGTCGATCTCGTAGCGCGAGCCATTGAAGACGAGGTTGCGATGATCGAGATTCCAGTACGCCACGTTGTACGTCGGGTCCCGAACGATGGCGCAGTCGAAGATGCCTGGGACGAAGTCCACCCACCGCTGGTCGACGAAGCGCATGTTCGCAGGATCGACGAAACACTCTCGACGTAGCCGCTCCATCCAGAACTGCAGAAATGGTGCGGCGTTGTGGCCAACTCCGATGAACCCGAGGTTGTAGATCCCAGAACCCAAGATGGCGGTCTCGCTGGCCATCTTCCCGTCCCTCGGCATGGGCGACGTGACATGAGGTGTCAGTACGATGCCCTGTTCCTCTGCCAGCTCGGCGAGATGACTCAGTGAGTGGAACACCTGGATGTCGGGGTCGAGGTAGAGGACCGATCGCGTCCCTCGTCGAAGCAATGTGTGGAGGAGCCACGGCTTCACGGCGGTGGCGAATTCCATGACCGAGTAGCACGCTGCCATGTTGCGTAGCTCCGAGGCCTCCGCATCGAGGTCTGATAGGCGAAGCACCTCGAATGGCTCGTGGTCGTCCTGAATTTCGCCCAACGGGTCATCCAGGACGAGCACGAACATGCGGCAGGCAGGGTGATACGAGGCGAAGCTTCGGGCCAGGACTCGGGCTGCGGGGAGGTAGTTGCGGGCGATGATCGAGCATGCCCAGACCCCGCCTTGGGGTTCGGCCGAGCTTTCCAGTGGCACGACCTGAGGATAATCGAGCGAGGAGGATGCTCCAGGCACATTGATGCTGCCCGCCCGGATCGGACCTGGTCAGTCCCGATCCCCGCCAACTCGCCTGCTAACTTCTCAACGGCCATCCATGACGCCCGCAGCGACCGATGTCTGGTTCGTCAATTCAGCACGAAAAACCATGACGTTCAGCCGAACATTCATCTCAGAGTCGGTGGAGATACTGTCTGCCGTTGATCCCGACGAACTCGAACGCTGCGCTGCCGGCTTGGCTGCAGTTCGCGATCGTGGGGGCCGTCTCTTCATCCTCGGAGTAGGTGGGTCGGCCGGACACGCGTCGCACGCGGTCAACGATTTTCGCAAGATCTGTGGCTTCGAGGCCTATACACCGACGGACAACGTCTCGGAACTCACTGCTCGGATCAACGACGAAGGCTGGGATACCGCGTTTGCCGATTGGTTGAAGGTTTCGAGGCTGGCCGCCGACGACGGCCTCCTCGTATTTTCGGTCGGAGGGGGCAACGTCGAACGTGGAGTGTCAGTCAATCTGGTGCGCGCCATCGAGGTGGCAAGCGAGCGTGGGGCGTCGGTGTTTGGCATCGTGGGCCGCGATGGTGGCTACACCGCCGCAAAGGCCAATGTGTGCGTTCTCGTACCGGCGCTGCATCCTGAGCGAGTGACGCCACATACAGAAGGCCTTGCTGCTGTCTTGTGGCACTTATTGGTCAGCCATCCGTTACTCGCCGTGAAGCCGACGAAGTGGGAATCGGTCAAATGACCGGTGCAATGGTCGACGCGCCTCGTCGGGTGGTGATCATCGGTGGCGCTGGATTCATCGGGAGCCATTTCGTTGATCGCCTTCTAGGCCTTGACGCGACCGAATCCATGACGGTGTACGACAATTTTTCGTCCGGCCGGCGTTGGCACCTCAGCGCTCACGATGACGACCGTCGTTTTCAAATCGTCGAAGCGGATGTGCTGGATTTCTCCGCCTTGGTCACCGCCATGGAGGGCCACGACACAGTCATTCACCTGGCATCCAACCCGGACATCGCTCGTGCGGCGACCGAGCCTGCCATCGACTTTGATCAGGGGACCTATCTGACCCACCAGATCGTCGAGGCGATGCGTCGATCAGGCGCCCACCAGATCCTGTATGCCTCGGGCAGCGGGGTTTACGGCGATGTGGGGGACCTCGAAGCGGACGAAGACCACGGTCCGTTGCTTCCGGTATCAACGTACGGTGCGAGCAAGCTGGCCGGAGAAGCGTTGATCTGCTCGTACTGCCACATGTTCGGCTTGCGAGGTTGTGCTTTTCGTTTCGGAAACGTGGTGGGTCCGCATCAGACCCACGGGGTGGGGTTCGACTTCATCCGCCGGCTCCTTGTGGAACCGACCAGACTCCGCATCCTTGGAGATGGTCGGCAGAGCAAGTCATATATCGATGTGTTCGACGTCATCGACGCCGTCTTCATGGCAGCATCACGAGCACCAGACGTGTATAACGTTTTCAACGTGGCCACTGGTGATTACATCACGGTGACCGACATCGCCGAGATGGCGATCGATGCGCTTGGCCTAGATATGGCGGACGTCGAGCTCGAGTACACGGGCGGTGACCGCGGCTGGAAGGGCGACGTGCCCGTCGTCAGGCTGGACACCAGGCGCATCAGGGAGCTCGGCTGGAGTAACCGGTTGTCCACCCGGGAGGCACTATCGTCCTCCCTCGTGGCGATGCTGGCTGATGCTCGGGCTGGGCGGCTTTCCTAGCGGGGGTAGCCAATCCCAGCTGGCTGGACAGAACCCTTCCGCCGGCTCACGGCCCCGGGTATCGCAAGAGCAGGAGGACGGAGGAGCGAGTGGTGCAGTTCGCCGATCGAGCGCAGCGCACGATCAAGATCTTCGCTGATGGGGCGGATCTCGAGGCCATTGTCGGGCTCGCCTCCGATCCGGTGATTGCTGGCTTCACCACTAATCCGACGCTGATGCGAAAGTCGGGCGTCACGGACTACGAGAAGTTCGCCCGGCAGGCGCTCGATCTCGTAGGGGACCGTCCTATTTCCTTTGAGGTGTTCTCCGACGAGTTCGACGAGATGGAACGCCAGGCAAGGTTGATGAGCTCTTGGGGAGCGAATGTCTACGTAAAGATCCCTGTTACGGATACATTGGGGAACAGCTCCGCCCGACTCATCACCGATTTGTCCGCAGAGGGAATCCGCCTCAATGTAACGGCGATCCTTTCACTTCGTCAGGTCCGGGCCGTAGCCGAAGCATTGACTCCCAGCGTGGGGGCGATCGTCTCCGTCTTCGCTGGCCGGGTCGCCGACACAGGACGCGATCCTGTACCACTGATGGCGGCCGCGGTGGAGCTATTGGCTGCTTTCCCTCGCCTCGAACTCCTCTGGGCCAGTCCTCGGGAGGTCCTCAACGTCTGCCAGGCAGAAGATGTGGGGTGCGACATCATCACGGTGACCCCTGATCTCCTCGCGAAGCTTTCGGGACTTGGCCGAGATCTGGAGGATGTCTCTCTGGCGACCGTCAGGATGTTCCACGATGACGCAAACACTGCCGGATACAAGCTGTGATGACGGTCACCCGGTGATCTCAACGATGCGATCTGGTCACTCGCCGAGGCGGATCACCAGCGGTACCCCATGGGAAAGGGTCTGAGGTGCTCATTACGCGGACTCCCCTCCGAATTACGATTGGCGGTGGCGGCACTGATTTGCCTTCGTACTATGAGCAACACGAAGGAATGGTGATATCCGCCGCCATTAACAAGTATGTCTACATCGCGATCAACCGAACATTCACCGAGGACTACTTTCTCAAGTACTCGGCCCTCGAACGACGAACAACCATCGAAGAGATCGAACACCCGATCATCCGAGAGGTCTTGCGGTTGCATCCCATCGGGCCGTTCGTAGAAGTGGTCAGTCTGAGCGATATCCCCGCTGGTACCGGATTGGGCTCTTCAGGGTCCTTCACCGTCGGTTTGCTACGAGCGGTGTACGCGTATACGAGAGAACATGCAACTGTCGCCGCGCTGGCTGATGAGGCATGCCGTATCGAGATTGACCGGTTGGGGAGGCCGGTCGGCAAGCAGGATCAATACATCGCCGCCTTTGGGGGATTGACGTGCCTCCAGATCTCCAAGGACGGCCAGGTGCAAGTGTCTCCACTGATGATCACGAATGAGACCCTTCACGACCTCGAAGAGCATCTCTTGATGTTTTTCACGGGCTATTCCCGGCAGGCCGACCAAGTGCTCGAAGATCAGAAGACGAGGTCTGAAAAGGGCGACCCCGAGATGCTCGAGAGCTTGCATGTGACAAAGGCCATCGGGTCGCAGATCAAAGAAGCGTTAGAGCGAGGCGATACTGCTGCGTTCGGCTCGCTGATGAACGAGCACTGGCAACACAAGCGTCTGCGATCGACCTCAATGTCGAACGACAACATCGATCGCTGGTACAACGTCGGTCTTGACAACGGCGCGCTCGGTGGGAAGCTCGTTGGCGCCGGCGCAGGGGGGTTCCTACTGTTCTACGCCAAGGATCAGGACACGCTCCGGCAGGCCATGTCCAGGGAGGGGCTCAAGGAGGTGCGCTTCCTCTTCGATCTCGAGGGCACGACCGTCGCGGTTAGGGACTAGAAGACCGACGAAGGCGATGGGACCTCTCGGGGACCGGTCACTACAATGTGCAATCCTCGCTGGGGGCTTGGGAACTCGGATGCTTCCGCTCACGGCGGCGATGCCCAAGGCTTTGATTCCCGTGGCCGGCCGACCCTTTTGCGATTGGCAGCTGCTCTGGCTGGCGGAGGAGGGAGTCGAAGAGGTGGTCATGTGTGTCGGCCACCTCGGCTCTCTCATCGAGGAGCATGTTCGTGACGGGAGTGAGTTCGGACTCGAGGTGCGTTACGTCAGAGAGGGGGATGACCTCCGAGGGACGGCGGGCGCGCTGCGATTGGCGGCGGAACAAGGCGTGCTGGCTGAGTCGTTCGCCGTGCTCTACGGCGACTCGTACCTTTCTCTCGACCTTTCCAGCGTGGAGAGGGCGTATGCGGCGAGTGGCAAGCCGGCACTCATGACGGTCCTCCGCAACCAGGGGAAGTGGGATAGGAGCAACGCCGTCGTGAACGATGGCTCGGTCGTGCGCTACGAAAAGGGATTGACCCCACCACCCAGCGAGATGAAGTACATCGACTACGGCCTCACGGTGCTGCGGAGGGATGTGATCACCGAACTGATCGCTCCAGGAGAGAAGGCGGATCTCGCGAATACGCTTTCCTCTCTGAGCCGTCGTGGCCAGCTCGCCGCATTCGAGGTCACCAGTCCGTTCTACGAAGTGGGATCCCCCACAGGGCTGAAGGACCTGGAGAGGTTCCTGATGACAGGGCAGGGGCGGCAATGAAGCGTCCAGCACATGCTGCACCCTCGTCAAGTAGCCACGTCATCCGACGGCTGCTGAACCAGGCGTTCGATGCACTCAGGC
The DNA here is from genome assembly GCA_036786835.1 of Acidimicrobiales bacterium. Classification (GTDB taxonomy): domain Bacteria; phylum Actinomycetota; class Acidimicrobiia; order Acidimicrobiales; family UBA8190; genus Bog-564. Next base: position 12,261 of record DAIQQK010000069.1, read on the forward strand.
GCCATTGGGTGTTCACGCTGCTCTTCGTGATCGGCGTCGTTCTGCGAATCATCGTCCAGCTTGCGTATCGCCCTGCGCTGCTCGTTCCTGACAGCATTGACTATCTTGCCCGCTCCCGAGACATGACCCCGTACGCCTGGCATCCGCTCGGCTATCCACTTTTCATTCGATCGCTGCATGTGATCAGCAATGTGACCGTCGTGACGGCAGCTCAACACGTGCTCGTTCTCGTCGATGCGCTCCTGTTGTACTTGCTCCTTTTGCGATTTGGTGTGCGCACGTGGCTGGCAGCCCTGGGTACGGCGCCGATTCTGTTGGATGCCTTCCAGCTCAACGTCGAGCAGAACATCTTGTCGGAGTCATTCTTCGAGACCATGATTGTCATCGCCTTCGTCATTCTGCTCTGGCGACCGAGACCAGGACTGTGGCGATGTTCCCTGGCCGGGCTCCTACTTGCGGTGGCGTCGCTGACCCGGTTCAACGGCGCAATTCTCATCGTTCCGGCACTTGCCTTCGTGGTGATCCGACGCGTCGGCATTCTGCGAGTGGTGGCGCTCCTCTTGACATTCGTACTGCCGATCGTGGCCTATGCGGGTTGGTACGACTCCGTGAACGGACAGTTCACAGTCTCGGGACTCTCTGGTGTCTTCCTCTACGGGCGTGTTGTGAGCTGGGCCGATTGCACGGGACTTCGCCTGCCCTCCTATGAGCGACCACTCTGCCCGAGAGTGCCGCCGCCCGATCGACCCGAACCAAACTGGTACGTATCGTCACTGAGTTCGCCAGCGCGAAAGTTGACGGCGCACGATGGGAAGTCCGCAGAGTCGATCCTCCAGAGTTTCGACCTGACTATCATCGAACATCAGCCGTTGGACTATCTGGACCACACCTTCAGCGACTACCTGCGCCAGTTCTTGCCGACGCACGTGGATCCGAAGGGATACACGGAAAGCAGCAACTTCTTTCACGCTGGCTATCCGGGTGCGAACACGACGAGTGTGACACGACAGCAGGCGGCCAGCGCCGTCGCTACGTATTTCGGTGGTCCGAAACCGAGCGCGAGTGTGGGACTTGATCGATTCTTGATCCAGTACCAGCGAATCATCTACACCTGGGGTCCGCTACTGGCAGGTTCCCTGGTCATCAGTCTCTTGGCCCTGATCGGTGTCGGATCAGCGCGTCGGTCCCGGCGCCGAGCAGAGTGTCTGACGCTTTTGCTGGCGGGTGTGTTTCTGTTTCTGTTTGCCAATGCGACGGCCCTCTTCGGGTGGCGCTATCAGCTCCCAACGCTCTTCTTGGTACCTCCTGGTGCGGTCCTCTCGTTGGCGATGATCTGGCCAAGGTTGCGTTCCGAGCGCTGGTCTGAGCGGGATGCCTCGGACACGGCGAGGCCGGAGGTCATAGAAGAACCGGCAGAGAGAGGCGACGGCAGCCTGGCGCCCGGAACGCCACCGGGTGCTTCCGAGAGCCCGGGGTTGCTGATCGGCTCGAGGCGGTCGAACGCGTCAGCCGACGCTGGCTGGCGTACGGTTCCCATCACTCCGTGACGTTTGACGCCTGCACCATCATCGCTCAGAACTATTTGCCTCAGGCTCGGGTACTAGCCCGCTCCTTCACCGAACACCACCCCGGCTCGAGGCTGGCCGTACTCCTTCTCGATGATCATGGGCAAGGTGTGGGCGCCAGTGAGCCCTTCGAGGTGATGCGCTTGAGCGACATCCCCGAAACACCCGAAGAACTTCAGCGTATGGCCGCGATCTACGACGTGCTCGAGCTGGCGACGGCCGTGAAGCCTTGGCTGCTGCAGCTCCTCCTATCCCGGGGCGCCACCGCCGCCATGTACCTCGATCCCGACATGCGGGTCTACGCGCCGCTGGACGACCTCTTCGAGTCGGCGATCACCTACGATCTCGTGCTCACCCCGCACGTCACATCGCCCGTCCCGCGCGACGGGAGAATGGTCGAGGAGACCTCACTTCTGGCAGCGGGCATGTTCAACCTGGGCTTCTGCGCCGTCGGTCAGGGCGCCCAGCCGTTCCTCGCCTACTGGAAGGCGCGGCTGCGCCGTGAAGGCGTGAGTGAGCCGTCCGAGATGCGCTTCGTGGACCAGCGGTGGGTTGATTTCGTCCCCGGGATGTTTCCGTGCCACGTGCTCGCCGACCGGGGCGTCAACGTGGCCTACTGGAACCTCGACGACCGGCCGGTGGAGCACAAGGGCGAGGACTGGCTGGCCGGCACCTGGCCCCTCCGCCTGTTCCACTTCAGCGGCTACTCGCCTGCGGCGCCGCACCTGTTGAGCAAGCACCAGGGTGCTCTCCCGCGCATCCTTCTGAGCCAGCACCCGGCACTTGCCGACCTCTGCGCAGCCTACGACGAGGAGCTGGTGGCAGCGGGCTTCGGCGCGGGCCCTGAGCCGCTCTACGGGTTCGGGGCCGCGGCCAACGGGCTCGTCCTCGACCGGACGATCCGCCGCATCCTGCGCCAAGCGATCCTGCAGGCCGAGAATGGCGACGGTCCGTTGCCGCCCGACCCCTTCGACCGGCGGGGCGCGGAGGAGCTGCTGGCCTTCCTCAACGCCCCGCCCGATACGCCTGAGGATCCCGGCCACCTGTCGCTCTACCTGGGCACCCTCTACGCCCGCTCCACCCGTCTCTACCGGGTGTTTCCCGACCCTCAGGCCGGTGACCGGGAGCGCTACCTCGAGTGGGCCCGCCGCGAGGTGGCGGCCGGGCGCATCGACGCCCGGCTGGTGCCACCCCGCTCCGGCGACGGCGGTTGGCTGGGCTTCGCCGGGGAAACCTGGGGGGACCCGGCGGACCTCCGGCCGGGTTTTCTCGTTGCCGGTCATCTGGCGGCTGACGACGAGCCGGGCGAGGACGGGCGGCGCCTCCTCGGTGTGCTCGGGGCGGCCGGGGTGCCCCACGACGTCTGGCTCTGGCCCTCGATTCGTCGGGGGAGCGACCGGGCGGCCCTGGCGCCGCGAGGGCCGGGCCGACGGGACTGGTCGATCAACCTGGTCGAGGTGCCGCCCGACCGGGTGGACGCCTTCGTGGCCAAGGTGGGCCCCGGGTTCTTCGCCGGGCGCTACTCGATCGGCCGCTGGTTCGTCGACCTCGACGCCTTCCCGGCCGAGTGGTCGCCCTCGTTTGCCCCGTTCTGGGAGATCTGGGTCCCCTCGGCGTTCTCCCGCCAGGTGGTGGCCGAGGCCACCGACAAGCACGTCGCCGTGGTGCCGCCCCCCATCGTGCCCCCCCCGGCCACCCGTGGGGTTGACCGGGAGGCCCTCGGTCTGCCGGTCGACCGGCCCGTGTTCGTGTGCGCCGTGGACCTCGAGGAGGTCTTCGAGCGGACCAATCCCGACGGCGTGGTGGACGCCTTCCGCTTGGCCTTCCCGCCCGGCGAGGGGCCGGTGCTCGCGGTGCTCGCGGCCAACGCCGACCACTGTCTGGTCGAGGCGGAGCGCCTCCGGCACGCCGCGGCCGGCCGGCGCGACGTCGTCATCGTGGACGAGCCTCTCGGCCCTGACGGCAGGGCGGCCTTCGTCGCCGCCGGCGACGCCTACGTGTCGCTCCACCGCAGTACGGCCTTCGACATGGCGGCAGCCGGGGCCATGGCCCTCGGCAAGCCCGTCGTGGCCACCGCCTACGGCGGCAACCTCGAGTACATGACGCCGTCCGTGGCCCACCTCGTGCCCTACGAGGTGGCGCGGGTGCCGACCGGGTGCGCCCCCTACCGCGAGGGTTCCCGCTGGGCCGAGCCCGACCTCGACGCCGCGGTCGGCGCGCTCCGTCAGGTGGCCTCGGACCCGCAGGCGGCGGCCGCCCTCGGGGCGTCGGCTCGCCGGCACGTCGAGGAGGAGCACGGCCTCGAGGCCCGGGTCGCCGTCGTCGCAGCGCGCTTTGCGGCGATCACCGCGGGGCGCGAGGGCGCTGAGCGGCCGAGCGGGGCAGGGGGTCGCCCGCTCCCCGACCTCCTGCGGGGCGCCGGGCGCCGGCTCCGGCGGTCGGCCCGGGTGCTCCTGACCGGGCGGGCCGACGGGTGAGCTGGGCTGTCACCCCTTAGCCTCGATCCACCGATCGGCGATCTGGCGGCGCACCGAGTGAAGTGATCAGCAGAGCGACCAGTCGAACAACGGCGCGTCGAGCTCTTCAGTAGTGACGGGACGCACAAGGACAAGCTTCGTGGAGTTCGCGTCGGTTGTCAGCCCCGACTTCGGCGGCTCTTTTGCGAACACCCAGGTAGATGGGGGCGCGGGCCGAC
>DAIQQK010000070.1:0-16491 GCA_036786835.1 Acidimicrobiales bacterium
CAGAGCGGACACCCCGGCGGGTCACGCTCGAAGCTCCACATGGTCCTCTCCCTCGCTCTTTCGGGTGCGATGCGATGGGACATTCGCCGCCCCTGGCTCCGTTTCGGTGACCGCTTCGTGCTCTCGGCGGGTCACACGGTGCCGCTCGTCTACGCGTTTCTTGCAGTGCTGAACGAAGGGCTTCGAGCGCGCCACGACAGGAGCGGTCTGGACACCTTCGCCTTCCCCGAAGACGGCCGCTTCGCTCTCACCTGGGAGATGCTTCCAGAGTTGCGCCACCACGGCGGGCTTCCGGGGCACGCGGAGATGGCCGGAAAGAGCCTCTTCCTCAAGTACAACACCGGGCCTTCAGGACACGGGATGGGACCCGCAGCGGGCGAGGCGCTGGCCCTCAAGCTTGCAGGAGCCGAAGAGGTGAAGGTCTTCGTCGTCGAGGGAGAGGGAGGGCTCACACCCGGAGGAGCGCACGAGGCAAAGCACACGGCGTGGGGGCTCGGGCTCTCGAACCTCGTGTTCCTAGTCGACTGGAACGACTTCGGCATCGACCCACGCCCGGCCTCGAGCGTCGTCGCGGGCACACCCGTGGATTGGTTCGCCCCTTACGGGTGGCGCGTGTCGGGCACCGAAGACGGCTCGGAGTGGGGGCCGGTGACGCGGGCAGTCCTCGAAGCTGCGTGCGGGGCCAACCCCGGACGCACCCCGAGCGTCGCCTGGTTCAAGACTCGCAAGGGACGCGGATACGGGAAGTACGACGCCTCGAGCCACGGCACTCCATGGCCCGCCCATTCCGAGCAGTTCTGGGCGGTCCGCAAGCAGTTCATGGAGCGCTACGGCGTCACCTACGAGGGGGTCGACGAGCCGGCGCCCTCTGACCCTCATGCGCTTCGATCTCAAGAGGTCGTAAACCTGAAGGTCGTGATGAGCGTGCTCAGGCGCGACGAGGGCCTCGTCGACTGGCTGTCGGACCGCCTCGTCGCGATCGCCGACTCCGTGCCCGAGACGATCGAGGGATTCAGGCTGGGAGGAAAAGCCGCTGGAGTGTTCGACGACACCCGGATCTACGACTTCGAGCGCTACCCGAAGGAGCTCTACAAGAGCCCCGGCGAGAAGGCGCCGAACCGTGCTGCCCTCGGGACCTGGGGCTCGTACGTGAACTCGTTGGCAAGACGCGACTACGGAAGACCCCTCTTCATCGCGTGCTCGGCCGACCTCGCCGACTCGACCAACATCGCCGGCTTCGCGGCGGACTTCGGCGACGCAAAGGGCTTCGGATGGTACGAGAGGCAGACCAATCCCACCGGGTCGCTCCTGCCGACCGAGATCACCGAATTCACGAACGCCGGTCTCATGGCGGGGATGGCCACGGTCGACCTGGCGGAGGATCCCTTCGGTTCCTTCGACGGGTTCTGGGGCACCTGCTCCACGTACGGCTCGTTCTCTTATCTCAAGTACGGCCCGATCCGGCTGTTCAGCCAGCTCGCGCAGGATTGCGAGCTCAAGGTCGGCAAGCTGCTCTGGGTTGCCGGCCACTCGGGCCCCGAGACCGCCGACGACTCCCGTACTCACTTCGGTGTCTTCGCCACCGGGGTCACACAGCTGTTCCCCGACGGCCACGTCATCGATCTGCACCCCTGGGAGCACAACGAGGTGCCGGTGGTCCTGGGCGCGGCGTTGGCGCTCGAAGCGCCGGTCGTGGCGTTGCATCTCACGCGGCCGGCGATCGAGATCCCCGACCGCGAGGCGCTCGGGATCCCCTCTCATTTCGCCGCAGCGCGAGGCGCGTACGTCCTGCGTCGGTTCGACGAGAGCCGCCCCAAGTCGGGCACGGTCTTCGTGAGAGGCACGATGCCCATCAACAACCTCGTGAAGGTCCTCGGCGAGCTCGATCGCAGCGGCCTCAACGTGAAGATCGTGGTGGCGGTCAGTCCGCAGCTGTTCAAGCTTCAGGACGAGAGCTACAGAGAGTCGGTGGCTGGTGCGGCCGACTCTGTCGACGCCATGGTCATAACCAACGGGGCGTTCAAACTGATGCGCGACTGGGCAGACGGTCCGCTCATCAGGGAGCACTCGCTGTCTGCCGACTTCGACGATCGCTGGCGCACAGGAGGGACGGTCGACGAGGTGATCGCCGAGGCCCACCTCGACTCCGAGAGCATTCTTGTGGCCATCGAGCGCTTCGTGGCCGATCGAACCGAACGGCTTCGTCGCTGGCGTGACAGCCTGGAAGCGGCCGAGCGCCGATAGCTGGGCGCCGATAGGTCCGAGAGGGTCATCGGTCTTGTAGGAGGAGGAAGGGCCTGGTGCTGATCAGTGGCGGCGAGGTGGTCGACGCCGCAGGTGAGCGCAAGGCGGACGTGCGTACGGGCGACGACGGGCGGATCGCCGAAGTTGCCGACTCCCTCGTCGCTCGAGACGGCGAGACTGTTCACGACGCGACCGGGAAGCTGGTGGTGCCCGGAGGCGTGGACGCACACACCCACATGCAGCTGCCCGTGGGCGCCGTGAGGGTTTCCGACGACTTTGCCTCGGGAACGCGCGCGGCTGCCGTCGGAGGGACCACCACGATCATCGACTACGTGACCGTCGGCCGTGGACAGGACGCCATGGCGTGCGTCTCGCAGTGGCGCAGGTGGGCGGAGCCGTCCGCTGTCGACTGGGGCCTTCATCTGACCTTCACCGAGGCGGTCGGGGAGTCGGTGGTCGCCGCCGGCGTCGAGGCCGGCATCAGCTCCTTCAAGCTCTATCTGGCCTACCCCGACCGCTTGCAGGTCGACGACGGCACTGTCTTGAACCTGATGCGATCCGCCAGGCGCCAAGGGGCGCTCGTGACCCTCCACTGCGAGAACGGCGACGCCATCGAGGAGCTGCGTCGCGAGGCTCTCTCGGAGGGGCGGACCTCGGTCGTCGAGCACGCGCGCACGCGCCCTGCGATCCTCGAAGGAGAGGCGACCTCTCGTGCTGCGGTTCTGGCGGAGCTCACAGGGGCGTCCATCTACGTCGTGCACGTCTCATCTGCGAACTCACTTGCGGCCGTGCGGGCCGCTCGAGAGCGTGGGGTGGACATCCAGGCCGAGACCTGTCCGCAGTACCTGTACTTGGACACCACGAGGCTCGAAGGTCCCGACGGTGCCGATTTCGTGTGCACCCCACCGCTTCGAGATCCATGGCACGCGGAGGAGCTCTGGGAGGGTCTCGCCCAGGGGTCGATCCAGACCGTGGCGACGGACCACTGCCCCTTTTGGAGATCCGACCGGCGCTCGGGCACCTCCGCGAGGCAAGGGGGGGTAAAGGACTTCACCGAGATCCCAGGCGGCCTCCCGGGGGTCGAAACCCGGATGGCACTCGTATGGTCAGGGGTTCGCGCGGGCCGCATCACGAAGGCCGACTGGGTCCGGCTCTGCTCCGAGGCACCGGCGCGCACCTTCGGACTTTGGCCCGCCAAGGGTTCGCTCGCGGTGGGCGCCGACGCCGATGTCGTGGTCTGGGATCCCGAAAGGCGCCACGACCTGGGAGCGGCTGACCTCCAGACGGCGGCGGACCACTCACCTTACGAAGGGATGGTCTCGACCGGCTGGCCCGAGCTGGTGCTCAGCCGAGGCCGCGTGGTGGCCAGGGACGGTCACTTCGCGGGTGAGCCGGGTTGGGGGCGATACGTCGCACGAGCGCCGCTCGGCCACTGAATACCGGGGCGAAAGTCTCTAGCGCCTCGGCTCCTGGCGCTAGATGCTGGATTCGGCGGCATCTGCCTTCTCGGCAGGCCAGGTGCATTCCTGTCGCCCGGGGCGGTGGCGCCGGTAGATTCGTGAGCAATTAGGAGAGCTTCATGGCAGAGACGCTGGTCACCCAGAGCTCGCAAGACCGGGGCACGTTCCAGTTCACCTTGAACGGCCGTCCTGTCGAGGTGAAGGGCGACCATCCCCACCTGCTCTCGGCGCTTCGCGAGGAGCTCGGTGTCACCTCGGCGAAGGACGGTTGCTCCCCCTCGGGTCAGTGCGGCTGCTGCACCGTCCTGATCGACGGGAAGGCATCGGTCAGCTGTCTGATGTCGCTCGAGAAAGCGGCGGGGAAGTCCATCACCACCCTCGAAGGCTTCGATCCCGCCGAGCGCGAGCGCTTCGCGGCCGCGTTCGCGTCGACGGGGGCGCTCCAGTGCGGGTTCTGCACTCCGGGGATCGTGGTCAGGCTCAAGGCGCTGCTCGACAAGAAGGGTTCCGACCTGACTCGCGAGGATGCCGCCCGACATCTCGGGGCCCATCTGTGTCGTTGCACCGGGTACACCAAGATCCTCGACGCGGTCGAGGTCCTCGCCAAGGGAGAGACACCCGAGGTGAGCGCTCTCGGTGGAGTCGGCTCGCGCGGGATCAAGTACGAGAGCCTCGCTCACGCACTCGGCGACTGCGGTTACGTCGACGACCTGCGCGTACCGGGCCTGCTGCACGGGGCGCTGCGGCTGGCCGACCATGCGCGGGCCAAGGTCCGGGGGATCGACGTCTCCGCCGCGCTCGCATCGCCGGGCGTGCAAGGGGTGTTCACCGCAGCCGACGTCCCCGGGAACCTGCGAGTCGGGATCATCAACACCGACTGGCCGATCTTCATCCCCGAAGGTGGGCAGACCGCTTACTTGGGGGACGTCCTCGCCATCGTCGTGGCCGACTCCCGGCAAGCGGCTCGCGAGGCGACGAAGCTCGTCGATGTCACCTACGAGCCCCTGCGCCCGATCACCGACCCGGTGTCCGCGATCGAAGATCCCGAGGACGCTGTGTGGGAGCTCGAGGGGAACGTCCTCTCGCGCTCGGAGTACCGCCGGGGTGACGTGGACGCGGCCCTGGCTTCTTCGGCTCACACGGTCCACGAGGTCTTTCAGACCCAGCGTGTGGAGCACGCGTTCTTGGAGCCCGAATCCACGCTCGCGGTGCCGCAGGAAGACGGCTCTTTGAAGGTGTTCTCCGGCGGGCAGGGAGCCTGGGACGACCGGGACCAGATCGCATCGGTGCTCGGCGTCGGAACCGAGCGTGTCGTCGTGGAGCAGATCTCCAATGGAGGGGCGTTCGGGGGCAAGGAGGACATGGCGAACCAGGCCCAGACCGCTCTCGCCTCGTGGCTCCTGGGCAGGCCGGTGAAGTGCACTCTGTCGCGCGAGGAGTCGTTCCTGTTGCACCCGAAGCGGCATCCCGTGCGCCTCGAGTACTGGGCAGGGTGCGACAGCGAGGGGCTCCTCACGGCGCTCAAGGCGCGCATGATCGGGGACTCGGGCCCGTACGCGTCAGTGGGGATGAAGGTGCTCGAGCGCGCAGCCGGACACGCCTCGGGTCCGTATGTCTTGCCATCCATCGACGTGGAGTCCGTGGCGGTTCGCACGAACAACCCCATGTGCGGCGCGTTCAGGGGGTTCGGCGCCAACCAGGCCCAGTTCGCCATGGAGGGTGTGATTGACCGCCTTGCCGAGAAGGTCGGCATCAGCGGCTGGGAGATGCGGGCCCGAAACGTCGTTCATCCCGGGGTCGTCTGGGGCCCGGGCCAGATCATGGACGACGGGTGCGCAGGCGCCATGGCGTGTCTCGAGGAGATCAAGCCCGCCTACGAAGAGGCCGTGGCGGCGGGACGGGCAGTTGGTCTCGGCCTCGGGCTGAAGAACGCCGGTCTTGGCAACGGGTTCCTCGAGATCGCGAAGGCGGTCGTGCGCTTCGAAGAAGACGGGACCGTCGAGGTCCGCCACTGCTGGACGGAGATGGGCCAGGGAATCCACACGGTCGTCCGGCAGGTGGCTGTCGAAGAGCTCGGCGTGGACCCCGACGCATTGCGGGTAGTGGTCGACACGACGCGTGAACTCGGTGCGGGACAGACCACCGGGTCGCGTGGCACGCTCATGGGAGCCGGCGCGGTGGCCGACGCGTGTCGACGCGCCGACGAGGACGGGCGCAGAACGGGGGTCGACTACGTGGGCGAGCACCGCGTGGATTGGACGAACTCCCTAGATGAAGGCGTCGAGAACCCGACGATCCACTCGGCTTTCTCCTACGCGGCGCAGATGGTGGTGATCGACCGAGAAAGCGGCAAGATCGAGAAGGTCCTCGCCGTCCACGACGTCGGAAGGGCCGTCAACCCGATGCTCTGCGAAGGCCAGATCCAGGGCGCTGTTCACATGGGCCTCGGATACGCGTTGTCCGAGGAATTCCCCTCGGACGCCGAAGGCCGCCCTCTGAAGACCACCCTTCGCGGCCTCGGCATTCTGAGGCCGAAGGACGTACCTCCTATCGAGGCCGTGCTCGTGGAGGTACCCCAGCCGCGTGCCCCTTATGGGATAAAGGGCATGGGCGAGATCGGGCTCGTGCCCACAGCAGGAGCAGTGGCGGCGGCGCTCCACGACCTCGACGGGGAATGGCGCTCGACCCTTCCGATGAGCTCTTCGGGCGATGCCCACGAGGACGCCGAGGGCTGAGCGGGTTTTCTGTCCGACCGGCCTCGGACCGGCCTCGGCCGGATCCGGAGCGTCTTCGGCCGGGTCCACAGCCCACCTTCACAACACGAGCCTTTGAGCCGCCTTCTCAGGGACTTTCGACCCTGCTCGCCGGGTACCGCGATGGCGAAGGATGCAAGGAGAGGCAGCGTCCCTGCCCCTTGCGGAGGCGGCGCACAGGAGGAAGACCCATGATCGTCGTGGATGTGTTGCTCGGACTGAACCTTGTGGCGCTCGGGGCCTGTGCCCTACGAGGCCAGACGAACAAGCGGGTTCGCTTGGTCCCGGTCAAGGTCGAGAACAACGCCCCGGCGGCCAAGTCGCGAGGGCAGAGCGGACCCGGGGATGCGGTGATAATCCCCTTCCCGGTTCGCAGACCTGCGAACGCCATCGCCCGGGCCATGGCGCTTCACCCCTCCGCCGACAACGGGGCGCCGAGCCACCACTGAGGCCCTCGGATCATCGGCCCTCGGGTCGACGGTCGGGCGGCAGGCCGAGAGGCTCATCCACTTCCCACGTCCAGCACAGCCGCGCCGTTGACCCTGTCGTGCGCGAGATCCGCGAGCGCTTTGCCTGCATCTTCGAACGCGTAGACAGTGGTCGTAGCCACCACTCCCAGGCGACCCGCCAAGGCGAGGAACTCTTCACCGTCGCGTCGCGTGTTGGCCGTCACGCTCCTGAGCTCGCGCTCGAAGAAGAGGTGCCTCTGGTACTCGAGACGCGGCACGTCGCTCAGATGGATGCCGGCGACGGCCAGCACCCCGCCACGGTCGAGAGCTTCTAGCGCCGCAGGCACGAGCTCGCCCACTGGGGCGAACAGGATGGCGGCGTCGAGCTGGACCGGAGGCGGATCGTCCGCGCCGGAGACGGAGGCGGCTCCGAGCTCGCGTGCAAGGCGACGGGCCTCGGGGGAGCGGGTCATCACGTGCACCTCGACGCCCTGGCGGATGGCAACCTGTGCCGTCAGGTGTGCGGAGCCGCCGAAGCCGTAGATCCCGAGCCTGCCCCCGGCCGGCAGGTCGCATCTCCGAAGAGCCCGGTAGCCGATGATCCCGGCGCACAGCAGGGGAGCGGCCTGATCGTCGGGGAGCTCCGGCGGAAGCCTGTACGCGTAGCGCTCATCGACGAGCGCGTGCTGCGCGTAACCGCCGTCGTGGTCCCAGCCGGTGAAGGTCGCCGTCTCGCAAAGGTTCTCGTCCCCGCGGCGACAGAACCGACAGGTTCCGCAGGTGTTCGCGAGCCACGCGATCCCGACCCTGTCTCCCGAGGAGAAGCGCGAAGCGCCCGGCCCGATCTCCTCGACCGAGCCCACGATCTCGTGCCCCGGCACCACACGAGGCATGTGAACCGGTAGGTCGCCTTCTGCGACGTGAAGGTCCGTTCGGCACACCCCGCACACAGCGACCCTCACTCGCACTTGGCCAGGTCCGGGAGCGGGTACCGGACGCTCCACGAGGCTGAGCGGTCCCTCGTCGATCGGAGCAGGCTTCGTGACCTCCCAGGCCTTCACGACACCATCGTCGCGCTCTCCTGCATCGAGGACCGAAGCAACCCCTCTCAGCCAAGCTCGTCGCGGACCTCGGAGAACGCGGTGACCGCCCGGTCGATGTCCGCGGCACTGTGTGCGGCCGAGATCTGGACCCTGATGCGTGCCGCGCCCATCGGTACGACTGGATAGCTGAAACCGATCACGTAAATGCCCTTGTCGAGCAGCCTGTCCGCCATCCGGGTGGCGAGAGCGGCGTCGCCGATCATGACGGGAACTATCGGGTGATCTCCGGGAAGGATTTCGAATCCCAGCTCGGTCATGGACGCTCGGAACCTCTGCGTGTTCTCGCCAAGCCGCACCCGAAGCCCGTCACCCTCCTTCAGAAGAGACAGAACAGTCAGGGCGGCGGCGGCCATCGCGGGGGCGACGGAGTTGGCGAACAGGTACGGGCGCGACTTCTGTCGAAGCAGATCGACGATCTCACCTCTACCGCTGGTGTAGCCGCCGCTCCCTCCTCCCAGTGCCTTGCCGAGGGTGCCTGTGACCACGTCGACGCGTCCGGTGACCCCGAGGAACTCGGGTGTGCCCCCACCGCGGGCTCCGACGACACCCACTGCGTGCGAGTCGTCCACCATCACCATCGCGTCGTATCTGTCGGCGAGCTCGCAGATCTCTCGCAAGGGCGCCATGTATCCGTCCATCGAGAAGACTCCGTCCGTCGCGATGAGCCGCCGGCGGGCATCGTGCGAAGAGGCAAGCTGACCCTCGAGGTCCTCCATGTCCCGGTTGCGGTAACGCAGGCGTCGGGCACCACATAGCCTGATCCCGTCGATGATCGAGGCGTGGTTGAGCTCGTCGCTGATGACTGCGTCGTCTTCTGTGAGCAAGGTCTCGAACAACCCACCGTTTGCGTCGAAGCACGACGAGTAGAGGATCGTATCCTCGGTGCCGAGGAAGGCCGAGAGCGCTCGTTCCAATTCCTTGTGCACCTGCAGGGTCCCGCAGATGAAGCGGACGCTCGCGAGCCCATAACCCCAGCGGTCGAGGGCGTCCTTGGCGGCGGCCACGACTCGCTGGTCGTCGGCGAGGCCCAGGTAGTTGTTCGCGCAGAAATTGAGGACCTCCGAACCCTCGGCGACCCGGATCGTGGCTCGTTGGGGAGTCGCTATCACACGCTCGGTCTTGTACAGCCCTTGCGAGCGGATGGACTCGAGCTCGCTCCTTATTTGATCCCTGCCGGAGGTGAACAATCCATCCCCTGTCCCGCTCGCGCCTATGTCACCGCGCGAGCTCAGTCGTCCCAGGTGAGCACGACCTTCCCGCACTGGGCACTCCCAACCACCGCAAAGGCGTCTTCGAACCGGGCAGCCGGGAACCTGTGGGTGATCACAGGAGAGATGTCCAGGCCCGACGAAGTGAACACCGACATCCAGTACCAGGTCTCGAACATCTCGCGGCCGTAGATGCCCTTGATGGTGATCATGTTCATCACCAGGTGAGACCAGTCGATGCCGAACTGCTCGGTCGGCAGCCCGAGCATCGCGATTCGTCCTCCGTGGCACATCGTCGCGAGCATCGATCTGAGGGCACCTGCGCTGCCCGACATCTCGAAGCCCACGTCGAATCCCTCCGTCATCCCGAGCTCCTCCATCGCGTCGGCGAGTGGAGAAGTGGCGTGCACGGCCAGGGTGGCGCCCATCTTGCGCGCAAGCTCGAGGCGGTATTCGGAGAGATCGGAGACGACGACGTATCTGGCGCTGGCATACCGCGCCACGGCGGCAGCCATGATCCCGATTGGGCCGGCTCCGGTGACGAGAACGTCCTCGCCGAGCACCGGAAAGGTCAATGCCGTGTGAACGGCGTTCCCGAAGGGATCGAAGATGGCGGCGACATCGAGGGCGATGCCGGGTCGGTGCCGCCAGACGTTCGTGGCGGGGAGCGCGACGAAGTCCGCGAACGCTCCTGGGTGGTTTATGCCGACGCTGTCGGTGCGCGCACACTGAACCTTGCGTCCCGCCATGCAGTTCCGGCAGCGGCCGCACACCAGGTGACCTTCGCCGCTCACGAGGTCTCCCGCCTCGAGGTCGCGCACGTCGGCACCGAGCTCGACGACCTCACCCACGAACTCGTGTCCGACGACCAGGGGGACGGGCACCGTCGCCTGTGCCCAGGTATCCCAATTGAAGATGTGAAGGTCCGTTCCGCAGATGCCGGTCCGCAGCACGCGGATCAGGACCTCGTCACGCCCGGGCTTCGGCTCGGGGACATCTCTCAATTCGAGACCGGGTCCGGCTCGTGTCTTTACGAGCGCTCTCACTGGACCGTCCCGAGAACCTGGCGGACTTCCTTCGCGATCTGCAGATCCTCGCGCGCGGCCACGACCACCACATGCACGGTGCTCTCGGGCGAGCTGATCTCGCGATCTCCGGCGACGGAGGTGTTCCTGCGAGGGTCGATGAGAACTCCGAGAAAAGCGAGGCCCGAGGCGGCACCTTCGCGGATCTCGGGGGAGTTCTCACCTACTCCTCCGGTGAAGGTGAGACAGTCCATACCTCTCATCGCTGCAGCCATCGACGCGACCGCGCCCCGGAGCCTGTGCAGGTACACGTCGAGGGCGATGCTCGCGTCCGGGTCTCCTTGCTGTGCGTTGGAAATGACGCTGCGCATGTCGGATGTGCCCGCTAGGCCGAGCAAGCCGGATCGATGCTCGAAGGTGGCGGCGAGCTCCGCCGGTGGAGTTCCCGCGTGCTCTTGGAGCCAGAGCACCAGCCCAGGATCGAGGCTTCCAGAGCGGGTGGCCATGACCAGCCCCTCCAGTGGGGTGAAGCCCATGGTCGTGTCGACGGACCGGCCGCCTTGCACTGCCGCAAGAGACGCTCCTGCCCCGAGATGGCACGTCACGATCCTCAGCTCGCCGAGCTCCACACCGAGCAGTTCGGCTGTCCGTCGAGCGGCATAGGCATGCGAGAGCCCGTGGAACCCGTAGCGCCTGAGAGCCCACCGCTTGCGCCATTGCGGGGGGATGGCGTAGGTCGCTGCCGCCGGCGGCAGGTCTGCGTGGAACGCCGTGTCGAAGCAAGCGACCGCCGGGGTCCCGGGAAGCGCGTTGCTCACGGCCTCGAGGGCGCTCAGGGATTTGGGTTGGTGGAGAGGGGCCAGGTCGCTGAGTGCGCGAAGGCGAGCGACGACCGAGTCGTCTATCCGAGCGGGACCCGTGAACTGAGTCCCCCCGTGCACTATCCGGTGCCCGACAGCCTCCACACCGGGCATGTCCCCCAGGGCGTCGCGCGTCGCCGCGGTGTCCGGCTCACCCTTTGGTGCTGCAAGGTCGGCTGAGGCGACCAAATGGTCGGAATCGTCCAGCACCCGGAGCTTCAGACTGCTCGAGCCGGCGTTGACTACGAGGATCCGCATGCCTCGATCGGGCTCAGCCCGCCCAGGTCCAATCGCGGATCTCCGGTGGGTCCTCTCCGACCTCCCGCGTGTACAGCCGGCAGGCAAGCCGTCTGTCGCTCATCTCCTGGCGGACATGTCCCGCTCTGGAGGCAAGACCTGGGATTCGGTCGATCACGTCCATCACCAAGTGGAAGCGGTCGAGATCGTTGAGCATCACCATGTCGAACGGAGTGGTGGTGGTGCCCTCCTCCTTGTAACCGCGCACGTGCAGATTGCCGTGCCCACGCCGTCGATAGGTGAGGCGGTGAATCAGCCAGGGATAGCCGTGGTAGGCGAACACGATCGGCTTGTCGGTGGTGAACAGAGAGTCGAACTCGGCGTCGGAGATCCCGTGGGGATGCTCTGTCGGCGGCTGAAGGCGCATCAGGTCGACGACGTTAACGACCCTGATCTTGATCTCGGGCAGGTGACGCCTCAGCTGATCGACCGCCGCCAAGGTCTCCAAGGTCGGGACGTCGCCGCAGCAAGCCATCACCACGTCCGGCTCACCAGATTCATCGTTGCTCGCCCACTCCCATATGCCGAGGCCTCGCACGCAATGGGTGACTGCGTCGTCGATGGAGAGCCAGTCGAGCTGAGGCTGCTTTCCCGCGACGATCACGTTCACGTAGTCGTGGCTGGCGAGGCAGTGGTCGGCCACTGACAAGAGACAGTTCGCGTCCGGGGGGAGGTATACGCGCACGACCTCGGCCTTCTTGTTGACGACGTGGTCCAGGAAGCCAGGATCCTGATGCGAGAAGCCGTTGTGGTCCTGCCGCCACACATGCGACGACAACAGGTAGTTGAGCGATGCGATCGGCCTTCGCCAGGGAATGTCCCGTGTCACCTTCAGCCACTTGGCATGCTGGTTGAACATCGAGTCGACGATGTGCACGAACGCTTCGTAGCAGTTGAACAGCCCGTGGCGACCGGTGAGTAGATACCCCTCGAGCCAACCTTGGCAAATGTGCTCGGAGAGGATCTCCATTACCCGACCGTCGGGGGCGAGGTGGTCGTCGGTGTCGAGAACCGTCGCGTCGAACGCACGGTTTGTGACCTCGAAGACTGTCTGGAGCCGATTAGAAGCGGTCTCGTCGGGCCCGAACAGTCGAAAGCGGTCGCCGTTGGCAGTCACGATGTCGCGCAGGTACTCACCCAGAATCCGTGTGGCCTCGGAGAACGTTGCACCTGGTTCTCCGACACCGACCGCGTAGTCGCGAAAGTCCGGACGCTCGAGATCTCGAAGCAATGCACCACCGTTCGAGTGAGGGTTGGCGCTCATACGGCGGTGACTACGCGGCGGGAGCTCGGAGAGCTCCTCGACGAGCGAGCCTTTCGCGTCGAACAGCTCCTCGGGTCGGTAGCTCTTCATCCAGGCCTCGAGCTGAGCGAGGTGCTCTGGGTTCTCTCTCACCTGTGCCAAGGGGACCTGGTGAGCCCGGAACGTGCCCTCGACCGGCAGGCCGTCCACGACCTTGGGCCCTGTCCATCCCTTGGGACTGCGAAGGACGACCATCGGCCAGCGCGGCCTTTCTCTCGCCCTGAAGTCGCCCGTTGGCGCCCGTGCCTCGGTTTGGATCCCTGCGATCTCGTCGATCACAGCGTCCAGGGTGCCCGCCATCTTCTGATGCATCTCCGCGGGCTCGTGCCCGTCGACGAAGTGGACCCGATAGCCGTACCCCTCGAAAAGTGAGCGCAGCTCCTCGTCGGAGATTCGGGCGAGCACGGTCGGGTTGGCGATCTTGTAGCCGTTCAGATGAAGGATCGGTAGGACTGCGCCGTCGCCCACCGGGTTGAGGAACTTGTTGCTGTGCCAGCTGGCCGCCAAAGGCCCGGTCTCGGCTTCCCCATCGCCCACGACGCAGCACACGAGCAAGTCGGGATTGTCGAACGCGGCCCCGTACGCATGAGCCAGCGAGTAGCCAAGCTCGCCACCTTCGTTGATAGAGCCGGGTGTTTCGGGCGCTGCGTGGCTCGGGATCCCGCCGGGGAAGGAGAATTGGCGGAACAGCCTTCTGAGTCCTTCGGAGTCTTGCGCAATGTGCGGATAGAGCTCGCTGTAGGTGCCCTCGAGGTACGAGTTCGCGACGACTGCGGGGCCCCCGTGCCCGGGTCCCGTCACGAAGATCGCGTTCAGGTCCCAATTTCGGATCACGCGGTTGAGGTGCGCGTAGACGAAGTTCAAACCGGGGGTGGTCCCCCAATGGCCGAGCAGGCGAGGCTTGATGTGCTCGGGCTGAAGCGCCTCAGTCAGAAGGGGGTTGTCCAGCAGGTATATCTGACCCACCGACAGGTAGTTCGCCGCGCGCCAATAGGCGTCCAGGAGGCGCAGTTCCTCAGCCGACAGGGGCGAACGAGCAGGCGCCCCCTCACCGAGGCGCTTGTCGCTCGCAGTGAGCTGCCGCATGAGCCGAGGCTACGGCAGCCGCGAGGCTTATCGAAGCGGCAATCCGAGTCGCGGTCGGACTCGAGAGAAGCAGCCTGGGCTTACTTCTTCCCGAGTATGCGGTTCATCTTCGTGCCGCAGACCGGGCAGGTGCCCTGGGCTGCTCGGCGACCGTTCGCGAGCTCGACTTCTTGTCCCTCGAACGTCCGCTTCTCACGGCACTTCACGCAGTAACCCTCGTACGACGCCACAATGGCCTCCTAATTCGAGCGCCCCCGCAGGGGTCCCGAAGACGCTACCCGTACGAATGGCCTGATAGGCGGATGGTCGTCCGGCAACGATCCTCGATCGCGGCTGGAACGGCGTCCCCACCGGCCCCGGTCGCGCTACCGCAGGCCCGGTGCTGGGGCTTTGTGCCTCTCAGCAGGAGCTTCGTGCTCCCTTTCGGTACCGGTGGGTAAGTTGGCCGGAGCGCCGAAGGATGGCGAGGGCGACGAAGGAGGCGACTTGGTGACCACAGGCGATCCGGTGATCGCTCCTCTCGAAGAGGAGTGGGCGGCGATCGGCGAGCTTGGCCTGCTTCTCTCGGACCAGGAATGGGACATGCCTTCGGAGTGCCCCGGCTGGAGCGTCAAGGACGTCGTCTCGCACATGGTCGGCACCGAGAGCTCGCTGCTCGGGGAGCCCTCTCCTGCCCCGGTGGACCCCGTACCGTCCCACGTGCACAACTCGATGGGCGCTTCCAACGAGGCCTGGGTGCAGATGTTTCGCTCCAACTCGGGCCCTGAGGTGCTCGCGCTGTTCGTCGAGGTGACACGCCGCCGGTTGAGCGAGTTGAGGGCTTCTCCTGTGTCACGCTTCGAACAGCTCGGACCCAGTCCAGTCGGCGAGGCGCCCTACCGGGAGTTCCTCCAAGTGCGCGTGATGGACTGCTGGGTCCACGAGCAGGACATGCGAGTCGCAACGGGACGCCCCGGCCATCGTTCGGGACCTGCGGCCGAGCTCTCCGTGGACAGGCTTGCGTCTGCGATGGGGTTCGTGGTCGGAAAGAAGGCCCGGGCTCCTGAGGCTGCGTCGGTTCGGTTCGACGTTGCTGGAGTAACAGACGAGCAACCGCGCCGTCTGGACATCGAGGTCCGCGACGGCCGAGCCGTCGCGGTGGACCATCTGGCAGGCGAGCCGACTGCGGTCGTGAAGCTGGACCTCGAGGCGTTCTGGCGCTTGGCGTGCGGTCGCGTCCAGGGAGAAGCGGCATTGTCGGCGGGCCTGGTGGAGCTGACAGGTGACGAAGATCTTGCACACAGGGTCGTCGACAACATGGGATTCATGATCTGAGGCCGACTCGGTCCGGGTCACGATTCGAGTACGGCTCCGGTCTATAGAATCGGTCTTCCTTATGCGAGCTACCGCCGCCCCCGAAGAGGGCAACCGGGTTCGTCTCTCCGTCGAGGTCGACGAAGCAGAGGTGGACAAGGCGGTCGACGCCACGGCTCGCAGGCTCGCAAGTCAGATGCGAGTCCCCGGGTTTCGTCCGGGCAAGGTGCCGCGTCCGGTTCTCGAAGCCCGACTCGGTGGAGCATCAGCGCTGCGACAGCAGGCCATCAGTGACGTCCTTCCCGACCTCTATGCGCGCGCGGTATCGGACACTGAGCTGGATCCGATCGCTGCGCCCGAGTTCGACCTCACATCGGGCGAGGACGCTGGACCCCTGACATTCGACGTGGTCGTGGAGGTGCGGCCGACGGTGGCGCTGCCCGGCTATCAGGGACTCGCCGTCACGCTCCCCGCGATCGAGGTGACCGACGGCGATGTCGACTCACAGATCGACCGCCTGCGCGAGCAGTCCGGCGAGCTCACCGCCGTCGGTCGCGCAGCGCGGGACCACGATTACGTGACCATCGACCTCCACGGCACCCGTGCGCACGGCGAGGACCTCGACGTCGAGGACTACCTGTACGAGGTGGGCTCGGGTTCGGACGTGCCTGGACTGGACGATCAATTGAGAGGTGCCAAGCCGGGGGACATCCTCCAGTTCAACGCCGAGCTGACAAGCCCGTCGGAGGCGAGCGCGAGCGAGCCCGGCGAGGACGCTCCCGGACCCGCGGCGGATTCCTCGGTCACCTTCAGAGTTCTGGTCAAGGACGTGAAGGAGAAGCAGCTTCCCGAGCCGACCGACGAGTGGGCGTCGGAGGCGTCGGAGTTCGACACCCTCGAAGAGCTTCGGACGGACCTGTCCAAGAGACTCAGGCAGGTCAAGATCGTGCAGGCCCAGTTGGCGCTTCGTGAGCGAGCCCTCGAAGCTGTCGTCGGCCTCGTCGAGGAAGAGCCCCCCGACTCGTTGGTGGACGAAGAGACGCAAGAGCGGCTGCACGACCTCGGGCATCGCCTCGAGGCGAGCCGCATGACCCTCGACCAATTCATCGAGGCCTCCGGCCGTTCAAAGGACGAGTTGATCGCCGAGATCCGAAAAGAGGCAGTCCGCGACGTCCGCGCGGACCTGGCGCTCAGAGCCCTGGCGGACGCAGAGGGGATCGAGGTCACCGACGAGGAGCTCGATGTCGCCGTCGAGGAGATCGCCGAGCAGGCCAAGTCCAGCGTCACCGAAGTGCGTCAGAGACTGGAACGCTCAGGGAGGCTGGCCGCGGTACGCTCGGGAAGAAGGAAAGCGAAGGCACTTTCCTGGCTTCTCGATCACGTGGAGCTGCTGGACGAGGACGGCAACCC
>DAIQQK010000071.1:0-16353 GCA_036786835.1 Acidimicrobiales bacterium
GAAAGCCGGCGACCTTGGAAACCGGGCTGGTCGTGCAAGTTCCCTTGTTCGTGAACCCCGGGGAGCGGATCAAGGTGGACACCCGCACGGGGCAGTACATCAACAGGGCCTGAAAGGCCCGTCTCCGCCGCCATGCCCGAGGGCCCGAGACACGAAGCCCGCGAGCGGGCGCTCTCGCTCCTCTACGAGGCCGAGGTCAAGTCCATCGAGCCCTCGACGGTGCTCGAGACCCTTCCTGCCTCTCCGGACCCTTTCACGTCCGAGCTGGTCAAGGGAGTGTCGACGCATTTGGCGAGGATCGATTCGCTGGTCGGTGAGGCGTCCGTCGGGTGGGAGATCGAGCGGATGCCGGTCGTCGACCGCACAGTTCTGAGAATTGCGACCTACGAGCTCCTCGAACACGCCGAAACACCGGTCGCGGTGGTGATCGACGAAGCCGTCGAGTTGGCGAAGCAGTACTCGACGGAAGGCTCCGGGGCTTTCGTGAACGGGGTTCTGTCTCAGCTGGCGATCCGGCTTCGTGGTGCTCCCTGAGCCGAGAGAATTTGGATCGAAAACCAGCCACACTCGACGGACGCCAGTGGTAACGTGACTTTCCGACCGTGAATCGGGTCCTGTGAGGCCCGGACGGAAGGTGGAGGAGCCCTAGTGGCCGAGCGAGAGCGCAGACTGACCACACCTAGAGGTGGGGTCTTCGTTCCCCGGGTACAGGTGCTCTCCGCCGAGGATGTCTCGAGAGCGATCACTCGGATCGCACACGAGGTCGTCGAACGCAACCACGGTCTCTCCGACGTCGTGGTCATCGGGCTACAAACAGGTGGGGTCCCGCTCGCCCGGCGGCTCGCTCAGGTGCTCGAGGAGATAGAGGGAACTGCGGTTCCTTGCGGCACGCTCGACGTGGCGTTCTACCGCGACGACATCGGGATCCGCCCCGTGCTGCCCGAGGCTGTCACCGACGTCCCGGGAGACCTCGCCGGAGAACTGGTGGTTCTCGTCGACGACGTCCTCTTCACCGGCAGGACCGTTCGTGCTGCGCTGAACGCCTTGGCCGACTACGGCCGCGCGAGGGCTGTCCAGCTGGCGGTGATGGTCGACCGTGGACATCGCGAGATCCCAATTCGCGCCGACTACGTCGGCAAGAACATGCCTACACGTATCGACGAGCAAGTAGACGTGAGCCTCGATGGAGTGGTGCTAGGAGACGTGGTGCCCAGATGACGACACGGCACGAAGCAATCGAAGAAGCACCCGAAATGGATCCTGGGCTCGTCAGCGCCGAAGAGACCGTTCCCGAAGCTTCCGCGTCCGACACGAGCGCCGACGGCGCGCGACGTCACCTGCTCTCGATCTCCGACCTCGGTTCGGAGGGAATCGAGGAGGTCCTGAGAGTCTCCGACGCCTTCGTCGAGGTCTCGAAGCGAGCGATCCCGAAGGTTCCGGCGCTGCGCGGCAAGACCGTGGTGACCCTGTTCGTCGAGGAGTCCACTCGAACCAAGCTGTCCTTCGAGACAGCGGCCAAGAGGCTTTCTGCGGATGTCCTTTCGTTCAGCGCTTCGTCGTCTTCACTCAAGAAGGGAGAGTCGCTGCGTGACACGGTGGAGACCGTCGCGGCCATGGGCGTGGACGCGTTCGTGGTCAGACACTCGTCGTCGGGCGCTCCGGCCGCCGTCGCGAGATGGGTGGACGCGAGCGTCTTGAACGCCGGCGACGGCTGGCACGAGCACCCGACTCAGGCTCTTCTCGACTGCTACACCATCCGTCAGGTGCTCGCCGAAAGGCAGAAGAAGACTCCGCAGGAGACGGGTGTGGAGTGCTTCAAGGGCCTGCGAGTGGCGATCGTGGGGGACATCCGCCATAGCCGAGTAGCACGCTCCAACGTTCTCGCTCTCGAGGCGCTCGGTGCGGAGGTCACCCTCGTGGCGCCCGGGACGCTCCTTCCTCCTTCGGTGGAAACGTGGCCCGTAGCCGAGGTGTCGCACGACCTCGACGCGGTGCTTCCCAGGATCGACGTCTGCTACCTCTTGCGGCTCCAGGCCGAGCGCGGAGCCGGGCGATTCCTCCCGTCGGTGCGCGAGTACGCAACCCTCTTCGGGTTGAACGCTCGCCGAGCCGAGAACCTCGCGGAGGGGGCCATCGTCATGCACCCGGGACCGATGAACCGAGGCGTGGAGATCTCCGACGAGGTCGCGGACTTACCGCGCTCGGTCATCCTGCGCCAGGTCGCAAACGGAGTTGCAGTTCGCATGGCCGTGCTCTTCATGCTGCTGGGCACGCCGAGCGGTGCCAGCCCGAGCCGGGTCCTCGCGAGCCTCGGGGATGCATGGGAGTCCGGCGGTGTCTGAGGTAGTTGCGGGACAGGTCCGCCACCTCGGTTCCCACCG
This sequence comes from Acidimicrobiales bacterium, assembly GCA_036786835.1. Lineage (GTDB taxonomy): Bacteria > Actinomycetota > Acidimicrobiia > Acidimicrobiales > UBA8190 > Bog-564. Next base: position 2,382 of record DAIQQK010000071.1, read on the forward strand.
GCCCCGGCCTGTCCCTACTGTCGTGATCCGCGGCGGAACGGTCGTGGACGAGACGGGTCAGAGACGAGCCGACGTCGTCTGTGAGGACGGGAGGGTCTCTTCCGTGGGCGAGCGTCTCGACGTACCATCCGGGGCTACGGTCCTCGACGCCGGAGACTGCATCGTGTCGCCCGGCTTGGTGGATCTCCACGCGCACTTGCGCGAACCCGGTGGCGAGGATGCCGAGTGCGTGGAGACAGGGGCGCGCGCCGCGGCGCTCGGGGGGTTTACTGCACTGGTGGCCATGCCGAACACGGACCCGCCGATCGACAACGCCGCGGTCGCCTCGGAGGTTCTGGCTCTCGGTGCCGAAGCGACGTGCAAGATCGCGGTTGCAGGCGCCATAACGGTGGGACGTGCCGGTGAGAGTCTCGCGCCGCTCGGGGAGCTAGCTGCGCTCGGTGTGCGCATGTTCACCGACGACGGCGTTGGCGTTCAGGATTCCGGTGTCATGCGTCGCGCCATGGAGTATGCGCGAGGTCTGGGGGTGACCCTCGCGCAGCATTGCGAGGACCGCTCGCTCGCCTCGGGGACCGTGATGCACGAAGGAGAATGGTCCAGCCGGCTCGGGTTGCCCGGCTCTCCCTCGGAGGCCGAGGAGCTGATGGTGGCGCGAGACATCGCCCTGGCGCGCTTGACCGGCGCAAAGGTGCACTTCCTGCACCTCTCTTCGAGGGGATCGATAGGTCTGGTGGCAGCGGCCAAGGCAGAAGGTCTCGACGTGACTGCAGAAGTCACCCCTCACCACCTGACGTTCACCGATGCCGACCTGGCGAGTTACGACCCCTCGTTCAGGGTGAACCCCCCGCTGCGCGGGTCGGCGGACATGGCTGCTCTGCGCGAAGCGTGTGCGACCGGGACCATCGACGCCATCGCCACGGATCATGCGCCGCATCCACCCGAGGCAAAGGACACACCCCTGTCCGACGCAGCACCCGGAATGCTGGGTCTCGAAACGGCCCTCGCAGTCGCTATGGGTGCGCTGTGCAGCAAGTCCGAGCGAAACGGCTCGACTCCTCTCCAGCCGTCGGACGTCCTGCGGCTCATGTCGTGGCAGCCTGCCCGCGTGAGCGGGATGGCGCTCTCCCAGGGGGGGAACCAGGGTGGGCCCATAGCTCCGGGAGCAGCCGCCAACTTGTGTGTCTTCGACCCGACTGCGACATGGCTGGTCGAGCCCGCGCGCATGGCGAGCCGGAGTCGTAACACGCCGTGGGCGGGCAGGACGCTCAGAGGCAGGGTCCGTCACACGATCTGTGCAGGAGAGCCTGTCGTGATCGGCTCGGAGGCGCAGAGATGAAGGTCGGGATCGGGGCACTGAGGTGATCGCCGCGCCCAATGGGGCCCCCGAGGGGGACACCCAAGGCGCCGGCTGTTCGGGGGAATTCGAGACGGAGAGGACGTCAGCCCTCTTGGTCCTCGCCGACGGGGAGGTCTTCGAAGGAGAGAGCGTGGGAGCCCGCCCCGCGGGCGGCGTGGCAACCGGCGAGCTCGTCTTCAACACCGTCCTCAGCGGTTACCAGGAGGTCGTCACCGACCCGAGCTACGCAGGGCAGGTGGTGGCCTTCACGTATCCCCACATCGGCAACTACGGGGTCTGTCCATTCGACGACGAAGCGAGACGGCCCTGGTGTCGCGGAATCGTCGTGCGCGATCTGTCAGTGCGCCCGTCTTCGTGGCGCGCTGCAGGCTCGGTGGAGGATTTCCTCGTCTCGACAGGCGTTCCCGGGATCTCCGGCGTGGACACCCGTAGGCTGACCCGCCACGTTCGAAACATGGGCGCCATGGGTTGCGCGTTCGGCACTGCGCCCGAATCGGTGCTCAGAGCTGCGGCGGTCGCAGAGCCCGGCACCACCGGCCGCGATCTTGTCTCCGAGGTGAGCGTCACTGAGCCTTTCGAGACGGGCTCGGGACCACTCCGAGTCGTCGCGTACGACTTCGGGGTGAAGCAGACCATGCTTCGCAGCCTGTCGCCCGTCGCGACCACGACGGTCGTCCCCTCGCGGTTTCCGGCGAGGGCTGCCTTGGACCTCGAGCCCGACGGGGTCTTCCTCTCGAACGGCCCCGGGGATCCCGCAGCTCTCTCTGTGCAGGTGGAGATCATTGCGGAACTGCTGGGGAAGGTGCCGGTGTTCGGCATCTGCCTCGGCCACCAGCTGCTCGGGTCCGCGCTCGGCGCAAGCACTTTCAAGCTCCGGTTCGGACATCACGGCGGGAACCATCCGGTGCGTCGGATCGCTACCGGCCAGGTGGAGATCACTAGCCAGAACCACAACTACGCGATCGAGCCGTCCTCGCTGCCCGAGAGCGGCGCTCGTGCGACCGATGTGACCCATGTCAACTTGAACGACGGGGTGATCGAGGGGATCAAGTGCCCGAACCTGAGGGCGTTCGGAGTGCAGTACCACCCTGAAGCCGGTCCCGGGCCTCACGACGCGCGGTATCTGTTCGACGAGTTCCGCGAGCTCATGGAGAGCAGCCGGTGAGCACGCCTCGTCCCGAGGGCGAAACCTGATGCCGCGCAGAGGGGACATCGAGACGATCCTCGTCATCGGGTCGGGACCGATCGTCATCGGCCAGGCTTGCGAGTTCGACTATTCGGGATCCCAGGCATGCCGCGTCCTGAGCTCCGAGGGATATCGGGTGGTGCTGGCGAACTCGAACCCTGCGACGATCATGACCGATCCCGAGTTGGCGGATCGGACCTACATCGAGCCCCTGGACCCAGACGTCCTCGCGTCGATAGTCGACCGCGAGAGGCCCGATGCGATCCTCCCGACACTCGGCGGCCAGACGGGCCTCAACCTGGCGATGGCGCTCTTCGAACGTGGCGTGCTCGCGGAGTTCGGCGTCGAGCTCATTGGCGCGAACGCACAGGCCATCGCGACCGCAGAAGACAGAGATCGCTTCAAGGCGGCCATGGGCGAGATCGGACTGGAGGTACCGGCCTCGGGATTCGCCTCCTCACTCGAAGAGGCCATTGCAGTTGGGGAGTCCGTCGGCTTCCCCCTGATGGTGCGGCCGAGCTACATCCTGGGTGGAGCCGGGACCGGGACCGCCGAGGACAGAGAGGCCCTGGCTCGTGTGGCGGCTGAGGGGCTCGCCGCCAGCCCCGTTTCCCGAATCTTGATCGAACGATCGATCGCAGGATGGAAGGAATTCGAGCTCGAGGTCATGCGCGACCGCGTGGACAACTGCGTGGTCGTGTGTTCGATCGAGAACCTCGACCCCATGGGTGTTCACACGGGGGACTCCATCACGGTGGCCCCCGCACAGACCTTGTCGGACGTGGAGTACCAGGCGATGCGGGACGACGCCTTCGCCTGCATCAGACGCGTCGGGGTCGAGACTGGCGGTTCCAACATCCAGTTTGCGGTCGACCCGTCCGACGGTCGCCGGCTGGTGATCGAGATGAACCCCCGCGTCTCGCGTTCCTCGGCGCTGGCTTCGAAGGCCACAGGGTTTCCGATCGCGAAGATCGCCGCTCGCCTTGCCGTCGGCTACACGCTCGACGAGATCGCCAATGACATCACCGGTGCCACTCCCGCGAGCTTCGAGCCGACGATCGACTACGTCGTGACCAAGATCCCACGGTGGGCGTTCGAGAAGCTTCCCGGGAGCATCGAGCGACTGGGAACGCGAATGCAGTCGGTCGGCGAGGTGATGGGCATCGGCCGCACGTTCCCGGAGTCGCTCCAGAAGGCGCTTCGCTCTTTGGAGCAGGGGCGGGCAGGCCTGAACGGCGACCCGGCCGAGGTTGGATACGACCTGGTCGACGAGGACGAGTTGGTGGCCAGGGCCTGCGAGCCGACGCCGCAGCGCGTCTTTCAGATGGAGGCCGCGCTGCGCAGAGGCATCACCCCTGATTCGCTGGCCGCAGCGACGGGCGTTGATCGTTGGTTCGTTGACCAGATACAGCGCATCACCTCGGCGCGGCTTCGGATCGAGGCGATGGGCCTCTCGGGCAAGGGGCCGGGGGACCTCGACCGGAAGACTTGGCGAGAGGTCAAGCGGCTCGGATTTTCGGACGCGCAGCTCGCCTACTTGCTCGGGGGCGCTTCGAGCGGCACATGTCGGCCGGTAGAAGAGCACGAAGTGCGCGCAGTTCGCCTCGCAGCCGGAGTGCGCGCGACCTTCAAGACCGTCGACACCTGCGGAGCGGAGTTCGAGGCCTTCACCCCGTACCACTACTCCACCTACGAGGACGAGGACGAGGTACGTCCGAGCGCGCGGGCGCGTGTGGTCATCCTGGGATCGGGACCAAACCGGATCGGTCAAGGGATCGAATTCGACTACTGCTGCGTCCATGCATCGATGGCGCTCCGAGAGGCCGGGTACGAGACCGTGATGGTCAACTGCAACCCCGAGACGGTCTCGACCGACTACGACACATCGGACAGGCTGTACTTCGAACCTCTCACCGCCGAAGACGTGGCAAACGTGCTCGAGGCTGAGCTCGCAAGCGGAATCGGTCCATCTGGCGTCGACGACTTCCCTCTTGCCGGTGTGATCGTCTCGCTGGGTGGGCAGACACCTCTGAAGCTTGCCCACTCGATCGACCCGGATCTCGTGCTCGGGACCTCTCCGAGCTCAATCGACTTGGCAGAGGACCGCGAGCGCTGGAACTCCCTGTGTGAAGGGCTGGGAATCCCGCAGCCGCCAGGAGGCATCGCGTCGAACGTGAGCGAAGCCCTGGCCGTGGCGGCAAAGGTCGGTTATCCCGTTCTAGTGCGCCCCAGTTATGTGCTCGGCGGAAGAGCGATGGAGATCGTCTACGACGACGATCGCCTCGAAGAAGTGGTGTCGGCGCTGTCGGGCTCATTGAGAAGCGAGGGGGGCATCTCGTCGCTTCGGCCGGTGCTCGTCGACAGGTTCCTCGAGGATGCCATCGAAGTCGACGTCGACGCGGTACGCGACTCCTCGGGCGTGGTGCTGGTCGCCGGCGTCATGGAGCACGTGGAGGAGGCAGGAGTTCATTCGGGGGACTCGGCATGCGCCTTGCCACCACAGACCCTCTCGGGGAAAGTGATACGTGAGCTCCACGAGCACACCCGTTCGATCGCCGATTCTCTGAACGTGATCGGTCTTCTCAACGTCCAGTATGCGGTCAAGGACGGAGTCGTGTTCGTCCTCGAGGCGAACCCGCGGGCGAGCCGCACAGTGCCTTTCGTCGCGAAGGCGACGGGAATTCCGCTCGCGAAGGTCGCAGCGCGGGTGATGGTCGGTTCAACCTTGTCGCAGCTTCGTGACGAGGGGGTTCTAGAGGACCCGGCGAACGGGCGGTGGGTGAGCGTCAAGGAGGCGGTGCTGCCGTTCGACAGGTTCCCGGGCGTGGACAGCCTGCTGGGTCCCGAGATGCGCTCGACGGGCGAGGTGATGGGGGTGGCCGAGTCGTTCGGTCTCGCTTTCGCCAAGAGCCAGATCGCAGCGGGGACCCGCTTGCCTTCCGAGGGAACCGTCTTCTTCTCCCTCGCTGACCGGGACAAGTCGGCGGGTCTCGACGCCGCACTCGCTTTCCGCGATCTCGGGTTCGAGCTTGTGGCGACTTCCGGGACTGCGGCCTTCCTGGAGTCCAACGGAGTGCCGGTCAGCACCGTGGTGGGCAAGGTGGGGGAGAGCGGGGCGGCAGACGCCGTCGAGTTGATCTCGTCGGGTGAGGTTCAGCTCGTCGTCAACACTCCCCGAGGCCGCGGACCGCGCGCAGACGGCCGTCATATCAGATCGACCGCTTCGGTCCACCAGGTGCCTTGCCTCACGACAGTTGCCGCAGCTCGCGCGGCTGCGGCCGGCATCGCGGAATGGCGCCGTCACGGCTTGCCTGTGATCAGCTTGCAGGAGATCCACGCGGAGGCTTCTCGGGCTTCCCGACCGAAGGGATCCGAGAGCCGAGCGCTATGAGACCGCGGTCCTTGTCTCGAGTGGACCTGCACACGCGGGTCGGCTCGGTCCGCCTTCCCAATCCTGTGCTGACTGCATCGGGCACCGCTGGCCACGGGGCCGAGCTCGGGGCGTACGTCGACTTGGCCACTCTGGGCGCGGTGGTGGTCAAGTCGCTTTCGGCCGATCCGTGGCCGGGCAATGCCGCACCTCGCGTGCACGAGACACCCGCGGGCATGCTCAATTCCGTCGGCCTGCAAGGTCCGGGCGTGTCTTCATGGCTCAGACACGATCTGCCATCGCTCGACCAACGCGGAGCGCGTGTGGTCGCCAGCATCTGGGGACTTCGCGTCCAGGACTACGAACGTGCCGCGGCGATGTTGGCGGGGGCTCCGGGAGTGGTCGCAGTCGAGGTGAACGTCAGCTGTCCGAACATCGAGGACCGAAGCCGGATGTTCGCGCACTCGGCGCGCGCCACTGCCGAGGCGGTCACGGCCGCACAGGTCTGCGGGCTGCCGCGCTGGGTGAAGCTGAGTCCCAACGTCGCGAATCTGGTCGAGATCGCCGGAGCCGCGATCGACTCCGGAGCTGAGGCGCTCGTGCTCGTGAACACAGTCTTGGGGATGTCGCTCGACATACGGCGGCGGACGTATTCGCTCGGGTCCGGCGCGAGCGGAGGGGGACTCTCGGGCCCGGCCATCCGCCCGGTGGCCGTCCGCGCTGTCCACGACTGCCGCGCTGCCTTTCCCGAAACGGGGATCGTGGGGGTCGGTGGCATCGCGCGCGGGGTCGACGCGATCGAGATGATCATGGCGGGAGCTGACGCTGTCGAGGTCGGCACCGCAACCTTTCGCGATCCGAGAGCGCCTTCGAGAGTGCTCTCGGGGATTGCCCGATGGTGCAGACGCCACGGCGTCGAGAGCATCAGGTCGATCGTCGGCGCCGTGCACGTCGGGGGACAGATCGGCGGCCCGGACCGCTCACCCGACCCCGCGGGGACGCTGGCCTCGCGCCTGGGGCATCCTTTGGACCCGGGCGGACCTGCTGTGGGAGGCGACCGCGATGAACAATGAGGAATCTCGCCGCCGACTGGCACTGGCGCTCGACGTCGACGATCTGGTGCTGGCGCTTCGCATGGCACGGAGGCTTCAGCCTTGGTTCGGTCTTGCCAAGGTGGGCCTCGAGCTGTTCGCCGCGGCGGGACCCGAAGTCGTCTCCGCTCTCACGATCGAGGGGTACCGGGTCTTCTTGGACCTGAAGCTCCACGACATACCCACCACCGTGAGGCGTGCGGCGCGGGTCATCGGTGGGCTCGGAGCCACCTACACCACCGTCCATACGAGCGCGGGAGAGGAGATCCTCCGGGCGGCCGTGGCCGGGATGGCCGAGGGTGCGGCCGCCGCCGGAACGGGAGCACCTCCGTCGGGGGTGCTCGGTGTCACGGTGCTCACCAGTGATCGCGAGGCGACTGCTCAACAGCTCGAAGCGAGGGCTGCGCTGGCGGCGGCGACTGGCTGCGGCGGAATAGTCTGCGCGGCGCGTGACCTCGAGTTCGTGCGCAGAGCGGCACCGGGGCTTCTGACGGTGGTCCCCGGCATCCGCCCGGAGGGCACGAGCACCGACGACCAGGGCCGCCCGTCGACACCTGCTGCAGCTCTCGCCGCCGGCGCTGATGTACTCGTGGTCGGACGTGCGGTGACCGCGGCCCGGGATCCCGAAGCCGCCGCCGCGGCGCTCTTGGAAGCGGTTGCGACGTCTGCCAAGTCGAGCAGCGTGTGACCCTCTCGCTTCAGGGCCGGTGTGAAAGTTGTGCCGACAAAATGGCTTCGCGGGCATGTGACCTTTCACTCGCCAGGGCGCTATGGTGGCCGACATGCCGCAACCTCCTGCACTAACTGCCGAGCAGCGCCAGGCTGCGCTGGACAAGGCTGCCAAGGTTCGCCGCGAGCGGGCCGAGGTGAAAGAACATCTCAAGATGGGCCGCATCGAGCTGGCCGAGTTGCTCCGGCGAGCCGAGAAGGATGAGACCGTCGGCAAGATGAAGGTCCTGTCGGTGCTCGAGTCGCTTCCGGGTCTCGGAAAAGTGAAGGCGCGTCGCCTCATGGAGACGGTGGGGATCAGTGAGAGCCGCCGGCTGCAGGGGCTCGGCGTGAACCAGCGTGAGCAGCTGCTGGCGCATACCGCCAAGTCGTCCTGATCTTCATCATCTCGGGTCCCGGCGGTGCCGGGAAGGGCACTGTGGCAGCGCGTCTCGTCGAGCGTGACCCGTCGTTGTGGTTGAGCAAATCGTGGACTACTCGCGCGCGGCGTCCCGGCGAGTCTCCGGACGCGTACACCTTCGTGGATCGAGAAGCATTCGAGGAGCACCGAGCGGCAGGAGGCTTCCTCGAGTCGGCTGAGTTCCTCGGCCACCTCTACGGCACTCCCATGCCGGACCTCTCAGGGGACATGGACGTCGTATTGGAGATCGATCTTCAAGGGGCCCAGCAGGTGAGGGAGACCCATCCCGAGGCGGTGCTGGTGCTGCTGCTGCCACCGTCCACCGCGGTCCAAGCCGAACGTCTGCGGGCTAGAGGCGACGACGACACCGAGGTCTCGATGCGTCTCTCAAGGGGCGTGGAGGAAGAGCGGATCGGGCGAGCCCTCACCCCTTACGTGGTGGTCAACGAGGACCTCGACCAGGCTGTAGCCCAGGTCGGGGGTATAGTGGAGACCCACCGCCGATCGCTTGGGGGCAGTCCGACCGGTGCCGAACCCGTCGGGGACCCCTGCGACTGAGGCGGCTGCCGAGCTTCCCAGCTAGCGCCTCACCTCACAAAGCCTCACCTGTCCGACCTACGAACGACGACACAGGAGCCCGATGGCCTACCGCCGTACCACCCTGATCGACCCCCCGATCGAAGCCCTCCTCGACAAGGTGGACTCCAAGTTCACCCTCGTCTCTCTTTCCGCGAAGCGAGCGAGGCAGATCAACTCGTACTACAACCAGCTGGGAGAGGGCATGGGCGTGGTCGTGCCGCCACAGGTGGCATCCGTCTCCGGCAAACCCCTCACCATCGCCTTCGAGGAGATCGCTGCGGCAAAGGCGACCTACCACCATCCCGAACCCGGTTCGGAAGGTTCCGAGGGAGAGGACGAGACAGATGCATCCGTCTCGGGCGCCAGTGCGGTTGCAGCCGATGGGAGCGATTCCGGAAGTCCTGACACTCGAGACGCCGAAGCAAGCGACGAGACGTCAGGGTCGGGGACCGGATCTCACGACGAGACGGCCTAGCCCGAGCACTCACCGCTTCCTCAGAGGGACGTGAACAGATGGAGATGTCACCTCGCACGGAGGGCAAGAGGGTCGTCCTCGGAGTGAGCGGTGGCATTGCCGCCTACAAGGCCGTCGAGCTTTGCCGCAGGTTGGTCGACGCAGGAGCACACGTGGTTCCCGTCCTGACGGAAGAGGCTCTGAGGTTCGTAGGCGAGGTGACTTTCTCCGCCCTCGCGTCCGAACCTTGTCGGCACAGCCTTTGGGACGATGTCGACCCGATCCCTCACACCAGGCTCGGGCAGAGCGCGGACCTGATCGTCGTTGCGCCCGCAACGGCGCGCTTCATCGGAAGCTACGTCGCAGGGTTCGCAGACGGGCTCCTGACCGCGACGGTGCTGGCGACGCGTGCTCCCGTCGTGGTCTGTCCAGCCATGCACACCGAGATGTGGGAGCACCCCGCGGTCCAGGAGAACCTGGCGACTCTCTCCCGCCGAGGTGTGCGCATCGTCCCTCCCGTCGCGGGCCCACTGGCCGGGGGAGATGTGGGAACAGGACGCATGGCCGAGGTGACCGACATCGTCGATGCTGTGCTGTCGCTCCTCGATCGAACCTCTCTGCAGGCTTCGGCTCCCGCCTCGGATTCATCTCCCGCCGATCGAGCTACAGGGCAAGGTGATCTGTCCGGTCGACGGGTGCTCGTGAGCGCGGGCGGAACTCGCGAGCCCATCGATCCAGTGAGGTTCATCGGAAACAGGTCGTCGGGCAAGCAGGGACATGCCATCGCCGAGGCGGCAGCTCGACGGGGGGCCGAGGTCGTCCTTGTCACGACGACGGCTCTCCCGGGACCCCCAGGTGCGGAGGTGATCCGGGTCGAGACGGCTGCCGAGATGGAAGGGGCGTTGTTCGACGAGGCGGCGAGGGCGGACGTCGTCGTCATGGCGGCGGCCGTTGCGGATTTTCGGCCGAAGGGGATGGCGACCAAGAAGCTCTCGCGCTCGGAGGGTGCCCCGGAGATCGTGCTCGAGCCAACCCCTGACATTCTCGCCGAGCTGGGCCGTCGCAGGCGAGATGGTCAGGTCCTCGTCGGCTTCGCGGCCGAGATCCATGAGGTGGCCGAACGTGCCTCACGAAAGCTCGCGTCCAAGGGTGTGGACGTGATCGTGGCCAACGACGTGTCTGCGCCGGGGGTGGGTTTCGACCACGACACGAACGCTGTGACGATCCTGGATTCCCACGGTTCTCTCATGGAGGTACCCCTGGCGTCGAAAGTTCTCGTCGCGGAGGCCGTTCTGGATACTGTGGTCGACCGCCTCGGCGACCATGGCGAAAACACGCGCGGGGCCAAGCAATCGAGGAGCGACCAGTGACTGCCCGCTACACATTCACCTCCGAGTCGGTCACAGAAGGCCATCCCGACAAGATGGCCGACCAGATCTCGGACTCCGTGCTCGACGCCGTTCTCGGCTCCGATCCCCGTGCGCGGGTTGCGTGCGAGACGTTGCTCACCACAGGGCTCGTGGTGGTAGCCGGGGAGGTGACCACCACTTGCTACGTGGACATACCGCGGATCGTCCGAGACGTCGTTTGCGACATCGGATACGACCACGAGGGGAACGGGTTCAACGGCCGCACGTGCGGGGTGATGGTCGCTCTCGACGAACAGTCGCCCGACATAGCCCAGGGCGTGAACGCTGCCCACGAGGTGCGCAGCGGCTCCGGGGGCGAGGACCAGCTCAACGCTCAGGGCGCCGGCGACCAAGGGATGATGTTCGGATACGCCTGCGACGAGACACCCGATCTCATGCCGGTCCCGATCTGGCTCGCGCACCGGTTGGCTCAGCGCCTCGCACAGGTGCGGCGAGTGGGTGTGCTCCCTTACCTGCGTCCGGACGGAAAGACACAGGTGAGCGTCGTCTACGAGGACGGGCGGCCCGTGTCGCTCGACACGATCCTCATCTCGACTCAGCACGCGCCCGGCGTGGACATAGAGACGTTGCTTCTGCCAGACCTTCGCGAGCACGTGATCCATCCTCTGTTGCCCCCCGACCTCGACTCGTCGGGGTTGCGGGTTCTCGCCAACCCCACCGGCCGCTTCGAGCTCGGTGGCCCCCACGCCGATACCGGTCTCACCGGGCGCAAGATCATCGTCGACACCTATGGCGGCATGGCCCGACACGGCGGTGGGGCATTCTCGGGCAAGGACCCTTCGAAGGTGGACCGCTCTGCTGCGTACGCGGCGCGCTGGGTTGCAAAGCACGTTGTGGCCGCCGGTGCCGCGCGTCGCTGTGAAGTCCAAGTTGCCTATGCGATCGGTGTGGCGCATCCGGTCTCGCTGATGGTCGAGACCTTTGGTACCGAGGCGGCCGACCCGGTTCGCATCGAGAAGGCAGTCCGTGAGCTGTTCGATCTTCGTCCTGCAGCCATCGTCCGCGATCTCGACCTGCTGCGCCCGATCTACAGGCGCACGGCCGCTTACGGTCACTTCGGGCGAAGCGACAAGGAGTTCACCTGGGAGGCAACTCCCCGGGTAGACGATCTGAAGAACGCCCTGGGCCTCTAGGGGTTGACCCAGGGGTCGGCTGCCGATCGCGTTGTCCGAGTGCTGCCCGACGTGGCAGCGCTCCACAAGACCTTCGACTACTCGGTCCCTCCCACGTTGAGCGAGCGCGTGCGCGTGGGCTCGCAGGTGCGAGTCCGACTGCATGGTCGTCTCGTCGGGGGTTGGGTTGTCGAAGAGGATGTCGAAGCCGACCCTGCACTCGTGCTGCGGCCGATCGAGTCGGTCAGAGGCTGGGGCCCTCCGCCGTCCGTGGTCGAGTTGGCTCGATGGGCAGCTTGGCGATGGGCCGGACCCGCGTCGGCTCTCCTCAGGACCGCATCGGCCCCGCGTGTGGTGCACTCGATTCCGCCCGCCACCGCGCCTGCGACGAGACGAGAGACGCGGCCCCCTTCGGAAGGCCGGCACCCCTTGGAAGGCGGATCCGACGAGGTTCCGGCCGGGATCCTTTCGGGCGGCACCATGGTCCTTCGCCTGCCTCCGGCGGCCGACTCGTTCCCCGTGGTCCTGGCGGCCTCGGGTCTGCTCGAACGCGCCGGCGACCTTGCGGGGCTGCTAGTTCTGGTCCCCGAGCGCGACCAGGCCTCTGAGCTCGCGGCACGCTCGAGAAGCTCGGGTGCGAGGGTTGCGCTGCTGCCCGAGGAGTGGCCTGCCGCGCGGGCGGGTGGATGCATCGTGGTGGGAACCCGCTCCGCAGCGTTCGCCCCATTGCCACGTCTAGCCGGTGCTGTCGTTCTCGACGCTCACGACGAGGCGTACCAAGAAGAGAGAACACCGACGTGGTCCGCATGGGAGGTCGCCTCGGAACGCGCACGTCGTGACGAGGTGCCCTGCGTTCTCGTCTCTTCTTGCCCGACCCAGGACCTTCTCGCCGCGGGTCCACTATTCACGACCTCTCGACGATTCGAGCGCGAGGGTTGGGCACGTTTGGAGGTCGTTGACCGTCGGGCAGACGATCCGCGTACGGGCCTGTTCTCGGAGCGTCTCGTCGATCTCGTCCGGTGGGCGGGACAGGGGGCTGGACGGCGCGTGCTGTGCATCTTGAACCGAACCGGGCGGATGCGCCTTCTCGCGTGTGCCTCCTGTTTCGCACTGGCCCGGTGTGACGTCTGCCGAGGTGCGCTCGAGCTGGTGGAGGACGAAGAAGGGCGGCGTCTGCGGTGTAGGCGGTGCGGCAACGAACGTCCCGTGGTGTGCGCGTTCTGCGGCAACACTCGCATGAGGGTTCTTCGGATCGGGGTTTCTCGTGCGCGCGAAGAGCTCGAGGCTCTCGCAGGGGTTCCGGTCGCCGAAGTCTGGGGCGCTCCGAGAATGACCGGGCGCACGACAGGAGATCATCGTGGAGAAGGCCTCGACGTATCTCGACCTGGCCCTGGTGGCGAGCCGAGGGCCGCTGTGGTCGTGGGAACCGAGGCGCTGCTTCACCGGGCGCGCGCGGCGGATGCCGTCGCATTCTTGGATTTCGACGCCGAACTGCTCGCACCCCGGATGCGCGCCTCGGAGGAGGCTCTGGCCCTGCTCGCACGTGCGTCTCGGCTCGTGTCGGGAGCGCAGTTCCCCGGGACGCAGCCCGCGCCGGCTCGGGCGTCGGGAACCGTCCTCGTGCAAACCCGCCTGCCCGATCACGAGGTGCTGGCTGCCGCAGTAGGCGCGGATCCGGGCCGTCTGTCGGAGGCAGAGCGCGGGCTGCGAGAGGCACTGGGACTTCCTCCTTTCAGCGCGCTCGCACGGCTTTCGGGTGCCGGCGCTGACTCCTACGGAACGGCGCTGCGCGACGCCGCACCAGTTGGGGTCGAAGTGAGCGGGCCAGTGGATGGCGCGTGGTCGGTTCGTGCTCCCACGCATTCTGAGCTGAGCAATCTGCTCGACACCGTCAAGCGCCCAGCCGGCCGCTTGCGGGTCGAGGTCGACCCGCTGCGCATCTGATCGACGCGGACCGCCGGGATCGACCATAGAGGTCGGCCAGTACCATTACGAGGTGACCACGTACTCGATACGCACATATGGCGACCCGGTCCTGCGTCAGCGCGCCGCCGATGTCGCCGAGATCGACGGGAGGCTGAAGACGCTCGCCGACGACATGGTGGTCACCATGTACGAAGCTCCCGGGGTGGGGCTTGCGGCTCCACAGGTCGGGGTGCAGAAGCGCCTCTTCGTCTACGACCTGCACGACGACAAGGGTCCTCGCACCATCGTCAACCCCGTCGTCTCGGAAGCGCGCGGTGAGTGGACCTACGAGGAAGGCT